>DATGWP010000165.1:0-15357 GCA_035299425.1 Chitinophagales bacterium
TTGCTCTCGTCGTAGCAGCTCCGGGGGCCGACGGGGTTCACGTGGCCCCAGTAGGTCTCCACTTGCGGGTGCACCTGCGGGTCGCCATACACCTCGCTGGTGCTGGCTATCAGCATACAGGCTTTCTTCGCTTTGGCAAGGCCCAGCAGATTATGGGTGCCTAACGAACCTACCTTTAATGTCTGAATAGGAATTTTAAGATAATCTATAGGAGACGCAGGAGAAGCAAAGTGCAGGATGTAATGCAACTCACCCGGCACATACACAAACTTAGAAACATCATGGTGCGCAAATTCGAAGTTCTCTAACTTAAAAAGGTGTTCTATATTTTTCAGGTCACCGGTAATCAGGTTATCCATCCCTATTACATAGTACCCTTCTTTTATAAACCGGTCGCATAGGTGTGACCCTAAAAAACCTGCAGCCCCCGTTATCAATACTCTTTTCATTCCCATAGCGTAGCTCTATTTTATCAGTTCTCTTCCTATCGAATAATAATAATAACCCAACTCCTTCATGTGCTCAATACCGTAAAGGTTGCGTCCGTCAAATATTACTTTCTCCTTTAGCAACGAAGCAATCTTATCAAAATCAGGCGAACGGAAAATATTCCACTCGGTTACTATCGTTAAAAAGTCAGCTCCCTTTAAGGCATCATACTGGTCGGTGGCAAAATAAACTTTATCGCCGAATATTTGCTTTACGTTGTTGTTTGCCTCAGGGTCGTAAGCGCGGACAAGTGCCCCTGCCTCGAGCAAGCGCTCAATGATATAAATAGCCGGTGCCTCGCGTATATCATCTGTATTTGGTTTAAACGCCAATCCCCACAGGGCTATAGTTTTGCCTTTCAGGTTGTTGCCATACTTTTCCAGTATCACATCAAAAAACCGTTCGCGCTGCAATTGGTTTACATCCATCACCGAGCGCAAAATCCTGAAATCGTAATTGTTTTCTTTAGAGGTATGATAAAGTGCCTGCACATCTTTAGGGAAACAGCTTCCACCGTAACCAACACCGGCAAACAGAAACCGCTTACCAATACGGCTATCGGTACCTATACCCTTCCGCACATTGTCAACATCAGCACCTACCAGTTCGCACAGATTACCAATCTCGTTCATAAACGAAATTTTGGTAGCCAGGAAAGCGTTAGCAGCATACTTGGTTACCTCGGCACTGCGCTCATCCATAAACAGCACCGGGTTACCCTGGCGCACAAACGGCTCATAAAGCTCGTCCATCAGCTTCTTAGCTCTCTCTGAACGGGTGCCTACTACCACACGCTCCGGCTTCATAAAGTCTTCTACTGCTACCCCTTCGCGCAAAAACTCAGGGTTGCTCACTACATCATATTCTACTTTTGCGTTCTTAGCAATGGCTTCGCGCACTTTATCGGCTGTACCTACAGGCACTGTGCTTTTATTTACCACCACAGCGTAGTTCTTAAGCAATTTGCCCAGGTCGTTAGCTACGCCCAATACATATTTCAAATCGGCGCTGCCATCTTCGCCCGGTGGGGTTGGCAGTGCCAGGAAAATAATTTTTGCACCTTCTATCCCTTCGGCCAGCGAAGTAGTAAAAGTCAAGCGGCCTTGTTTAGTGTTACGCTCAAACAAAATATCCAGGTCTGGTTCGTAAATAGGTATTACGCCACCTTTCAGCGATTTCACCTTTTCTTCATTCACATCTACACATACTACATCATTACCGGTTTCGGCAAAACATGTTCCGGTCACCAAACCTACGTATCCTGTTCCTACTACTGCTATTTTCATGCTCTGGGTCGTTCGTTTCTATTAATTATTTCTCTCTGTTCTAATTCGATACAGCGGCCTTCACCGCATCGACGATAAACTCCAACTCTGCCTGCTCAAACTCTGTATGTATTGGCAATGATAAAACTGATTTGCATAATTCCTCGGTTATGGGAAACATTCCTTCTTTATACCGTTCATCGGTATAGGCTTTTTGCATGTGCAGCGGAATAGGGTAATAAATCATAGACGGAATACCCTTATCTGCCAGTGCTTTCCTTACCTCATCGCGGTTTACGTTTTTTAGCAGCAATGTATACTGGTGAAATACATGGGTAGAGTTTTTTGCCCTTACCGGTGTTTGTATATTGGCTAAACCCTTAAAAGCATTATCGTAAAAATCGGCAACGGCTATACGGCGGGCTGCAAAATCGTCCAGGTATTTCAGCTTTACATCCAGTACGGCTGCCTGCAAGGTGTCCAAACGGGAGTTTACACCAATTTCATCGTGCACATACTGTACACTTTGCCCGTGGTTAGCTACCATACGCAGCTTTTTAGCCAAAGCAGCATCATTAGTATTTAATGCGCCACCATCGCCGTAGCAACCGAGGTTTTTAGACGGAAAAAAAGAAGTGGAACCTACTGTGCCAATAGTGCCCGATTTTTTACGGCTTCCATCGCTGAATATATAATCGGCACCTATGGCCTGTGCATTATCTTCTATTACATGCAGGTTGTGCTTAGCCGCTATTTTCATTATAGCCTCCATATCGGCGCACTGGCCAAACAGGTGCACGGGCACTATGGCCTTGGTACGCGGTGTAATAGCCGCCTCAATGGCTGCAGGGTCTATAGTGAAGGTTTCGGGGTTTACCTCTACCAATACAGGCTTTAGTTTTAGCAGGGCTATAACCTCGGCGGTAGCTACATAGGTAAAGCTGGCTGTTATCACTTCATCGCCGGGCTGATAGCCCAGGGCCATCATGGCAATCTGCAGCGAATCGGTTCCATTAGCGCAGCTGATTACGTGCGGGCACCCAAGGTAGGCAGCCAGGTTATCTTCAAACTGCTTTACCTGCGGGCCTTTTATAAACTGGGTAGAGTTAACCACCTCAGCCATTGCCGTATCAATTTCCTCCTTCAGGCGCAAATACTGCGTCTTCAGGTCAACCATTTTTATTTCCTTCAATGCATTCATTTTTAGAGCGCGTGAAAATAATACTTTTGTGCTTTCACCGTTTATGGCTGCAATGAAAACACTTTCTACTTTACGCCTCTCACTAATATTACTTCTCAGCCTGCTGCTGTGCACCCCCGGCTTTGCCCAAAAAACCGAAGAGTTTAAAAAGAGCAAAAGCAGGTTTGAGCCTAATAATGCCCTGATAATATCTCCTATTTACACGGCCCAGTTCCCTTTTGGCAATATGCGCGATAGGTTTGGGTTCAATTCGCTGTTTGGCCTGCACCTGGCCTACAAAATGAAAAAGAACTGGATAATAGGCGGCGAAGCCAGCTTTTTGTACGGCTCGGTAGTACGCGAAAGCTATATACTTGATAACATTACCCTTGCCAGCGGCCAGCTGGTAGGTACCACCAATGCGCTGATAACCCCCAAACTACAGGAAATGGGTGCCAGTGTAAAAATTACCTTTGGCAAGCTGGTTCCATTTAGCGAGAAGTACCCCGATGCAGGACTTCTTTTTCTTACAGGGTTTGGTTTCTTATCGCACAAAATCGCCATCAACGTTAGGTCAGAAACCCTGCCTCAGCTAAACAAAACCTACCGAAAGGGTTACGACCGCCTGAGCAATGGCCCGGTTTTATCGCAGTTTATTGGAGGCATATTTATGGCGCGCCGCAAATACGTAAGTGCTTATGCAGGTATTCAGTTTGATGTGGCCTTTACACAGGGCCGCCGCCCTTACGATTTTTACAGCATGGGCCCGTTGCACGATAAGCGCATAGATATGTTTCTGGGTATACGCGTAGGCTGGATAATACCCGTATTTTTTACGCAGGCTACCGAGAAAGAATATTACTATTACTAATTCGGAATGCGGAGTTGGGAATGCGGAATGTAAATCAGAATAAATACAAATAACCCAATGCATTTTTTGAGCCTGCTTGTTTACAACATTGCTATCTTCTGCTACGGGCTGGGCATTTTTATAGCATCCATTTTTACACGTAAAAGCTACGCCTGGATTAGCGGTCGCAAATACTGGCGCTGCCGGTTAATGGAGGTGGACTTTAAACCCGGCAAACGCATTTGGTTCCATTGTGCATCGCTGGGCGAGTTTGAGCAGGCCCGCCCGCTCATCGAAAAATGGCGCAGCACCCGGCCCGATGATGTAATTATACTTACCTTCTTCTCCCCTTCCGGTTTTGAGATAAGACAAAACTATGCGCACGCCGACCTGGTAACCTATCTGCCCCTCGATACTCCACGCAATGCCCGCGATTTCATAGCCCGCATAAAACCTGATATTGCCTTTTTTGTAAAATACGAATTCTGGTATAACCATATCACCCGGTTGAAAGAGCTGAACGTGCCGGTTATATTATTCTCGGCCGTATTCAGGCCCGGGCAGGTATTTTTTAAATGGTATGGTGGTATGTTCCGCAAGCTACTTGGCAACTACGCGGCTATTTTTGTGCAGAATGAAGAATCGAAAACTTTGCTGCAGGGTATTGGCATTAGCAGCACTATGGCCCCCGATACCCGGTTCGACCGCGTATACCACGTAGCACAAAACCATAAACAGTTTCCGGCTATTGAAAAATTTAAAGGCAGCTCGAAAATACTGATAGCCGGCAGCACATGGCAGCACGATGAGGATCTGCTGCTAAAGTGTATAGAAGAAAACATATTACCCGGATACAAATACATTATAGCCCCGCACAATATTAAGCATACCCGCATAGAGCAACTGGTAAGCAGTATTAAAGTACGGGCCCACAAATTTTCTGACCTTACCGAAGCTAATGCCGCCGAAACAGATGTGGTAGTTATTAACAACATTGGCAATCTGTCATCACTATATGCTTATGGCGATATTGCCTACATAGGTGGTGGCTTTAATGCCAGTGTACACAATGTGCTGGAGGCTGCAGTGTACAAAATACCGGTGCTGTTTGGACCTAACTTTCAAAAATCGGAAGAGGCGAAAGATTTAATTGCGCTGGGCATGGGCTTTTGCGTAACCGATTACCCTAACCTGCAAAAAAATATCCGTTACGCGGCTTCCCACCTTGTAACGGATGAATTGAATAAGGTAAAACTCGAAAAGTATATCGTAAGCCACCTGGGCGGTACCGAGCAGATTTTTAAAGCAGCGCAGCCTTTCCTTCGTTAATCAGCCCGCGGGTGGCCCGGTAGCCTCATATGGGCTACCGGACTAGCCCGGAACCGATCTCCTGGCGCACAGAAATTTACTTTCTGTCGCTTCTTATTTCGGTAGTGTGTGTGTTTGCTTTTTTAGCCCAGCTATCGGTAACCACATCGGTTTTTTTAGCAGCCTCTGCCCCGGTAAAAAACAGCAGCGAGAACAGGATGGTGGTCCAGAAGGCTAACACCCTGATAGCAAGGTCATACAAGAAAAGGTCGTTGCGTAGTGGTTTATTTTCCATGACATTGATTTGATGGTTGAGCAATGAATGAACAATTAGGGATACTTGAATTATGCACCACTTGTTCCATAATCTTCTTTAAAACTTACAAAGCGGGCGTTGTTTTGTGGCTAATTGCGCAATTTGCAGGGTTAATAAAACAAAGTGGCGGGTTCATAATAAAGCCTGCAGATGGTGTAAAAACGAGCCTCAGGCCTTGTGCTGTAAATCAATTTTGGGTGTTACCAAAAAATTAATAGTGCTATTATTTGGAAAATAGGCAATACAAAATTTTATTTGCCATATAATGTTTCACAACGCACACATAATTTCTTCTGTTCAGCACGCCATGTGTTGTATGTGTTGCTGCTGTTGTATGTGCTAATACAATAGCCTTTTCGCGTTTAGTTTTTTCTTAAAATTTTATTGTATCCCCTAAACAAAAAAGAAGTGAGCGTTCATATTCATATATTTTTAAACTCTGCCAGCAACCTGCGATGTAGGGCCTTACCACGCTCACCCGCTGTTGCTGGTATGCGGGTATATGCTGCAATCTAATAAATGTATTAACCGGCACCTTTTATTCCATTAAAGACAATCATAAAACGAAAAACAAAATGAGCAACTATAAATTTGAAACACTGCAACTACATGCCGGACAAGTAACTGACCCTACCACCAAATCGAGGGCGGTGCCTATTTACCAAACAAGCTCGTATGTGTTTGACAATACCGAACATGCCGCCAACCTGTTTGGGTTAAAAGAGTTTGGCAACATATACACCCGCATAGGCAACCCTACTACCGATGTATTTGAAAAGCGCGTAGCCGCCTTAGAAGGCGGTGTAGCTGCATTGGCTGTTTCCTCCGGCCAATCGGCGCAGTTTATAGCCCTTAACAACATACTGCAGGCCGGCGAAAACTTTGTATCCACTTCTTTTCTGTATGGCGGTACCTACAACCAGTTTAAAGTTGCCTTTAAGCGCCTGGGCATAGAAGCCCGCTTTGCAGATGGCGATAACCCGGAGAGTTTTGAAAAACTGATAGACGGAAAAACAAAAGCTATTTACCTTGAAACTATAGGCAATCCGCAACTAAATATTCCCGATTTTGAAGCGATAGCGGCTATAGCAAAAAAGCACGACCTGCCACTAGTAGTAGATAACACTTTTGGCGCTGCCGGTTACCTGTTCCGCCCGCTGGAGTGGGGGGCAAACGTAGTAGTAGAGTCTGCCACCAAATGGATAGGCGGTCACGGCACCAGCATAGGCGGTGTAATAGTAGATGGGGGCAACTATAACTGGGGGAACGGTAAATTTCCGCAGTTTACCGAGCCAAGCGAAGGTTACCACGGCCTTAAATTCTGGGAGGTGTTTGGCACCGGTGGCCCGTTTGGCAACATTGCTTTTATCATCCGCGCTCGTGTAGAGGGGCTCCGCGATTTTGGCACAGCCCTTAGCCCGTTCAATTCGTTCCTGTTGCTGCAAGGCTTAGAAACTTTATCGCTGCGCGTAGAGCGCACGGTAAGCAATGCCCTTACACTGGCCAAATGGTTGGAGAAAAATGAATTTGTAGCTAAGGTAAATTACTCGGGCCTGGAGAGCAGCCCTTACCATACACTGGCCAAAAAGTACTTAAAAAATGGTTTTGGCGGTGTGCTTAACTTCGAAATTAAAGGAGGTAAAGAAGCTGCCAAAGCATTTATTAATAACCTTAAGCTGGTAAGCCTGCTGGCCAATGTGGGCGATGCCAAAACACTGGTAATACACCCGGCCTCTACCACGCACGAGCAGTTAAGCGATGCCGAGCAATTGGCATCGGGCGTAACACCGGGCGGCATACGTATATCGGTGGGCATAGAGCATATAGACGATATTACTGAAGATTTTGTGCAGGCCTTTGAAGCTGTAAAAGCAGCTACCGGTTCTATTGCTGCCAAAACAAAAAGCGAAGTACCTGGTGCCAGATAAAACCAAAAACAATAACTAAACCATGAGTAGATGAACAAATAAAGCAGTATAGTGTTAGAGGAACTAACCTTGTATTTTGCTTTATTTGTTCAATTGCTTACACCCAACAAAATGCATAGCAACAAATTCATATCACAACAACCTTTTGCGCTGGAAAGCGGCCAATCGCTACCGGCGGTAGAGATGGCCTATTGCACCTACGGCCAGCTGAACGCACAAAAGGACAATGCAATTTATGTATGCCATGCACTTACTGCCAATGCCGATGTAGCCGATTGGTGGCCCGGCACCATTGGCCCCGGTTTAATATTCGATACCGATAAATACTTTGTAGTGTGCGCTAATGTGTTGGGTTCATGTTATGGAACTACCGGGCCTACTTCGGTTAACCCGCTCACCGGTGAAATTTATGGAAAGGATTTTCCTCTGCTAACCATCCGCGACCTGGTAAATGCACACAGGTTACTGGCAATACACCTACAGTTAAATTCTATTCATCTGTTGTGCGGTGGCTCTATGGGCGGGCAGCAGGCACAGGAGTGGGCCATTGCCGATGCTGGTTTTATTAAGCAGCTGTTTGTAATAGCTACCAACCCGCGCCACTCGGCATGGGGCATTGCCTTTAACGAGGCACAGCGCATGGCCGTAGAAAGCGGCAGCCTTGAGACAGCACGGGCCATTGCCATGCTTAGCTACCGCAACTACAACATGTACGAGAGCACCCAGACTGAAACTGAAGAGCGGATAGAGAATTTTAAGGCGGCCAGCTATCAGCGCTACCAGGGTGAGAAACTAAAAAAACGTTTCGACAACAACGCTTACCACCTGCTTAGCCGGGCTATGGATTCGCACCATGTAGGCCGCGGACGTGGTAGCATGGAGCAGGCGCTGGCGCTGGTAAAAGCAAAAACATTGGTGATTGGTATTTCTTCGGATATACTGTTCCCGGTATCGGAACAAAAATTTATTGCCGCCAACATACCTGGTGCAGTGTTCGAAGAGATTGATTCGCCGTACGGGCACGATGGCTTTTTGATAGAGACAGAAAAGATTTCAAAACTATTACGTAAACATTTGGATATATAGCAATAACCCCTAAAGGGTTTTAAACCCTTTAGGGGTTATAAAAAAAGATTATGAGCAAGAAACTAAGAATTGGAATGTTCGGCTACGGAGTAGTGGGGCATGGACTATACGAGGTACTTCAAAAGACCAAAGGCCTTAACGCTGAAATAGTGCGCATAGGTGTAAAGCACCGCGATAAAAAGCGCGACCTGCCGGCAGAGGTATTCACGTTTGATAAAAACGAAATACTAAACGATGACAGCCTGGATGTAGTGGTAGAGTTGATAGATAATGCCGATGAAGCATTCGACATCGTATCTACTGCACTAAAAAAAGGCAAGGCGGTAGTATCGGCCAGCAAAAAAATGATAGCCGAAAATCTGAAACAGCTATACGATTTGCAGCAGCAATACAATGTGCCATTTATTTACGAGGCATCGGTGTGTGGCTCTATACCTATCATCCGTAACCTCGAGGAGTATTACGACAACGATTTGCTCGACTCATTAGAAGGTATCTGCAATGGTACCACCAACTATATACTTACCAAAACATCGGAAGAGAACCTTAGCTATGAGGAAGCATTGCGCCAGGCGCAGCAATTAGGCTTTGCCGAAAGCAACCCTACACTGGATGTAAAAGGCTACGATGCAAAGTTTAAGCTGACCATACTTACCCTGCACACCTTTGGCCTGATAGTAAAGCCGGAAGACATCTTCAATTTCGGAATTCAGAATTTATCGGTAGCGGACAGCACCTACGCGCGCGAGAAAGGTTTTAAAATAAAGCTGATAGCCCACACCTACCGCACCGGCGATAAAGTGGTAAGCTATGTAATACCCAAGTTTATTAAGCCGCACGATTTATTTTACAATGTGCGCAACGAGTTTAACGCGGTGCAACTGGGCGCCGCTTTTAGCGATAAGCAATTCTTCCTTGGTAAAGGTGCCGGCAGCTACCCTACAGGCTCGGCTGTGCTATCAGATATTGCCGCGCTTAACCACAACTACCGCTACGAGTATAAAAAGGTAAAGCAAAACGGCACCGTGCCTTTCAGCAACGACCATGCATTAAACTTATACATCCGCTACAGCAACGAAAACATACTGGAAGAACTCGATGTGCAAAACATATCGCAGCGCTTTACCAGCAACGAAACCAAATATGTAATTGGAGAAGTTAAGCTGAGCAAACTAATAGAAGCTAAATTGAACGACCGGGTAGATGTGTTTGTTGCGAAGGTGGAGTAACTCTAACGTTATTAACTTAAGCTGTATTTGGCTGTTAAGCTCTCCTCCTTCGCCGCCACCGCGGCGGTTTTTAAGGAGGAGTGGCTCGCGAAGCGAGACGAGGTGGTGCTTAAGTTAATGACATTGGGAGCAACCCTCCCCAGGTGCGTCATTGCGAACCCTAGGCTGTGCGAGTGGTGAAGCAATCCCATTGCGCTTGGGAGAAAATACAGGCCGCTAAGCTAAACGCAGACCCTATAGTTAGGGGATTGCTTCGTTAGATTTCGCAAATCCGAAATCCTCCTCGCAATGACGCCGCTTTACTTATGCTGCTACATATCTTTTGAGTCTATTTTATTATATTGTAGAGATATAAAATACAATAGTAATAATGGAATACAATAACGCCACGCCAATAACAAACCATACCGAACACATTCGAAAGCGACCGGGAATGTACATCGGTGGCACTAAAATTACCGGATTCAAATGCCTTCTCCAGTATTTCCTTGTAGCTATAATAAAAAATGGATTGGAAGACCTGATTATTGAGATAGGGTTCCACCCAAGCAACAAGTTGAAGTTAAAGATTAAAAACATTGACACATCCACGCTGATTGAAAGACTATCGAAACTAAATCGATCTGAAACTTACGATTTGGAATTTAATTGCTTTATAGCTCTAAGTTCAGAGATTTCGATAACCATTCACGATATACCAGGTGTTGTAATGTTTTATGGCAAACAGGGCATCTGCGATCCTGTCGCTTCTACCTCTCAGGAAAAAGAAAAGAGTGTCCTTATTGATTACCAATTAGACAACTCCATTTTTCAGGATTTTAATATATCCTACGAACAAATTAATTACACACTTAGACAGTTCTCACTACTTAATCCCGGTTTAAAGATTGTTAGCACAGATAATGCTTCCATTGACTTTCAGCAAAACGTGTATTATTTTCCTGAAGGATTTAAACAAGAAGTTGACTATATACTTTCCACGTATCCTTACGCCGACCATTTCTTACGCATTGATAAGAGAGAGCGAATTGATAACTATGAGTACAACATAAGCATGTGCTACGGAGTATACCTTAGAGATTCGGTTATCAGATCGTTTGCAGGTACTCAGGAACTTTTTTTTGGTGGCTCTCTTGAGGATGGGATTTTTGATGGCCTTATGTTCGCTTTGAAAGAATTGGCTGAACAAAAAAATGAACCTGTTCGACTAACTAGACGTTTAATTAAAAAGAACATTATTGTTCTTGCATCGGTACAAGGCCCCGATTATACATACCTGGGTAGCACTCGTTGGAAGCTTGGAATGCCCAACATAAGAAAAGCCGCTAAAGAACTTATCATTAAACATCTGAAGAAGCATCCGGATATGACATTAAATTTGTTGTATAGATTCAGTAACGATTAGTAATGACTTCCCAACTCCAATCCTCCATCGATAACCTCTACCGGGTTTTCTACAAATATCCGTTCCGGTCAGATATGCAGGGCTGCCCATGCTGTGTGGAGGATGAACATAAGAGAGTGTTATGCGCGGCCCCGTTGAATAAACTTTCCGAAGATCAGCTTTCAATGTTTACGCACAAAGCGCTCACCACCTGGGGCGAAGTAGAAGATTTCAAACATTTTCTTCCCCGTATTTTTGAACTGATGGCCACTTCTGAATTTGCGGACGATGTTACCATCCTTTATAAACTTGACTACGGGGAATTCGACACGTGGGACGAAACCGAAAAAGACGCTGTAAAACAATTTCTACTGGCTTGGTGGGCCGATGTAGCGGCGCATAAAAACTGGTTCAATAAAGAGCTTTTTATAGAAGCATTAAAACGTACCGGCGATATAAAACCCCTGCTGCAAAGCTGGGTAATAAACGAAAAGGACAACAGCATCCGCAACATCGTCAACTTCATCCACTTTCATTTTATCGATGTGATAAAACCCGCTTACCTGTTTAAGCAAATGGAGCAAGCCGACAGGTTATACTTTATAAAGTGGATTAACCGGCAAACACCGCTACTTGAAAACGCCTTCTTTCATTTTGAGAAAAAGGACCCGGAGTTTGCGCAGGAGATATCGAACGCGCTTTATATACTGGAGCATAATACAATCGACATTTGAGTCGTAATGGTTTAGAATTCTAAAAATACCCTGCCTATATTTACGTAGAATCTATTTCCGTTTATTTAAGCATATAAGCCATGAACTCCCGCATCTCATCAATCCCAAACAACGTGCAGGATCAAAACTGTGACGCTTGGATTAAGCTACTTGCATATATTGATGTGCTTGCAGAAAGTGGTGCAGATGAATTTTCACCTGCAGAGGCATTAGGGCCGGAGTTATATGCACAGATATACACTTTGCCAAAAAGTATTAGCAAGTTAAAGAAGGTGAAAAAGGTATGGTTATACGGAAGCAATCTAAAGCGGATTCCTCCTGAAATAGGCGAAATGGATTCACTTGAATACTTTGACCCGTATACATCTTATAATCTGCATTGGTTTCCTTATGAACTAACTCATTGCAAAAAGTTGAAAGATAGCCGTGTAAGCACACGTGCCCTTTATGGAAATTTCAAAAACAGAATGCCGTTTCCTGATTTAAAAGACAACCCGGTTAGGTATGATGGAGAGCAACTTAAATGTAGTGTCTGTAAAAAAAGTATCCATTACAGCAATGTAAACCAAATGTGGATCACGTTAAAAGTTGGAACAGATATTTTGCCATTGCTGGCAAACTTATGCTCCAAAGAATGCGAACTAAACTTGCCAACCCCGCCAAAATTCTACATACCTTATGCACATAAAGGAGGATCAAAGCAGCAACAACCGGAATTAGATGAAATGGAATATTTTAGACAATCGGGTAACGTTATAACTATATCAAATACCAGCGCAGATGAAACCGAAGAAAAAGAAAAACCAAAATTTTTGAGGCTCATTAGGAAAATATGGGAATAGTCATTTAGACTCACAATAATTCAACTATGCCTGAATCCCCAAGAACACTCCGCACCTGCCCCAAAGGGCACGAGTATTATAAAAGCAGCGAATGCCCGGTATGCCCCGTGTGCGAAAAAGCAAAAGTGCCAAAGCAGGATTTTATGAAAATGCTGGCAGCTCCTGCCCGGCGCGCCCTTGGTGCTAAGCATATTACAAGCTTAGAGAAACTTGCCACCTTTACCGAGGCAGACCTGCTTAAAATACACGGACTGGGCCCGGGTAGCATACCTAAGCTACGCAACGCACTGAAGGCCGCCGGCCTTGCTTTTAAAAAGTAAGGTTCACAATTGGCATTATTTGCATAAACTTGTTGTATGGAACAGTTCTCTACCCAACAGATAGATGCCATCAACGCACGGCTAAACAAGCTTACGCCCGAAACCAAAGCGCAATGGGGCAGTATGAATGTAACGCAGATGCTAACGCACATGAACGATGCTTTCCGCATTTGCCTGGGCATGAAGGAGTCGAAGGATATCTCTAACTTTTTCTGGAACAAAATACTCTTCCCGGTGCTGGTGTATGGGCTAAAGTGGTTTCCTAAAGGCGCTGAGTCGCCTAAAGAAATTAACCCAAACATAGGCGGCAGCAAGCCCCGCGATTTTTACACCGAGCTTGAGTTTTTGAAAAAGATGATGGATGTATTCAACGAGCGCGAAGAAGGAAAGTTAAAGCCTCATCCCCTGTTTGGTAAATTAACCAAAGAGCAATGGAAGGATTTGTTTATAGTGCATCTCAATCACCATCTTAAACAGTTTGGCGTGTAATAATCTAAATACTAACTACTCAATACTATACATGAAACTTGATATACTGGCAATAGGGGTTCACCCGGATGATGTAGAGTTAGGCTGTTCAGGAACATTGATGAAACAGATTGACCTCGGCTACAAAGTGGGCATCCTCGACCTTACCAAAGGCGAACTGGGCACACGCGGCACCGTAGCCACGCGTATGGCAGAAGTTAAGGCCTCTTCTAAAATACTAGGCGTACATGTGCGCGAGAACCTCGGTTTCCGCGATGGCTTTTTTCAGAACGATGAAAAACACCAGTTAGAATTAATCAAAGTTATCCGCAAGTATCAGCCAACTATTGTAATCAGCAATGCTAAATACGACCGCCACCCCGACCATGGCCGCTCGGCGCAGTTAAGCTACGATGCCTGCTTTTTATCGGGCCTTTCTAAAGTTGAGACCAAACTAAAGGGCGCAAAACAACAGGCGTTCCGCCCCAAAGCCTTGTATCACTACATACAGGCCATACACGCCGAGCCCCACTTTGTATTTGACATCACCCCTTACTTTGAAAGAAAACTACAGGCTATACATGCCTTCAAAACGCAGTTCTACGACCCAAAATCGAAAGAGGCTAACACGTTTATTTCGTCACCCGAGTTTCTGGAATTTGTAAAGGCACGCGCTATACATTTTGGTGTGCCCATTGGTGTTAAATATGCCGAGGCCTTTACGGTGAACCGCATACCGGGGGTTAATGATTTAATGAACCTGGTATAATTTTGGCTGAACCACTACAAACCAATCGCCATGAAAAGCATATTCAAATCAATACTGGTAACTGTACTGGCTGTGTTTGCAGTAACAGCTATCAATGCTCAAACCACTACTAAAAAAACCACCTCAACCACTCAAAAATCGACCTCTAAAACAGCTGCTAAAAAACCGGTAGCGACCACCTATGGGAAAGAGGTGCAGGTATCGCTCAAGAACTTATCGGAAGGCAGCATTGCCATCTTCGCCGGGCCTAAAGAAGATTTACAAAACACCATGAAACGCAAATCAGTTGGTGGACTAAGCACCAACACCTTACACGTGCGCATTAATGAAGTAGTATGCATTGTAAACGGCCCAAAGACAGTTTCATGCGCATCAGTTAAGGCAGACAATACTCAGCTAGAGATTAATATTTCGGGAACGGCTATTACCGTTAAGTAGAGACGGCATGTTGCCGTCTTTCCCAGAGCCGCGGGCATCATGGCTCTACAGAACAATGATTTGATTATACATCAAACTCATTCCTAAACCCCGCAATCTTTATCTCGCGGATAGAGTTTTCTACCTTTTCTTTCAATTCCTTCTTAAACGTAACCAGCTTGTCAGCCACGGCTTTATCGGCTGAGCCTATGATTTGCGCGGCAAGTATACCGGCATTCTTTGCACCATTAAGCGCTACCGTGGCTACCGGCACACCCGATGGCATTTGAAGTATAGATAGTACCGAATCCCATCCATCGATAGAATTAGATGATTTGATAGGAACCCCTATAACCGGCAATGTAGTAACCGAAGCAACCATGCCTGGCAAGTGCGCTGCACCACCTGCACCGGCCACTATTACGCGTAAACCTCTTTCGGCAGCGCTGGTAGCATATTGCATCATACGCTCTGGCGTGCGGTGGGCGCTTATTACCGTTAGTTCAAACTCTACGCCCAACTGGCCCAACACCTCAGCGGCCTCTTTCATTATTTTCAAATCGCTTTCGCTGCCCATTATAATTCCAACCAGTGGTGTACTCATTTCGGTATTTTTTGTAAAACTAAAAGAATCAGCTAATCACCTTCAATCGTTCTTTAATAAAATCGGCTTTCTCCAGCAGTTCATCCTTGCTTTCGCCCAGCACCGTTACATGGCCCATCTTGCGGCCGGGCTTGGTTTCGTGCTTGCCATACAGGTGTATATACACGC
>DATGWP010000166.1:0-17671 GCA_035299425.1 Chitinophagales bacterium
CTATAGCCGAAAGCGGCCCGCCGGCTATTTTGTGGTCTACTGAGGTGGCTACCATGATTACCAATAAATTTTTCAGCCTGTTGCGCATACACCCCGATAGCATACAGCAACTTGCTTTGGTGCCTGTAGATACTATTAAAAAAGCAGAGGATGAGTTACTGACTTATATGGTAGAGCATACCAACTATAAGGTGTTTTCTCCTACTATTGATGGTAAGTTGCTTACTGAAGATATTTTTAAGTGCCAGAAACCCGATGTGAATGGGGGGGTAGAATTGATGTTGGGCACCAATAAACACGAGGCTACAATGTTTGCCAGCCGTAAATTAAAAATGGCGCCGCGCACGTCGAAAGGCCTTGAAAAATATTTTGATGAAGTTACTTCTAACGATAGCAAAGTAAAGGTAACATCGGCCTATAAACATTACCCGCGCACCAAGGGTGTAATTGATATTTTGACGGACGCTGTTTTTCGTATACCTGCCATCCGTTTGGCAGAGTGCCATAGTATGTATGCTCCTGTTTACATGTATCGTTTCGAGTGGTCATCGTTTGCGCTGAACGTAGTAGGTCTACGTTCTTTCCACGGTTTAGAAATACCTTTTGTGTTTAACTGCACCGAAGGCAAAACCGGCAAGCTGCTTAAGCTTATTGCTACTAAAAAGCTGATTAAACGCCTGTCGGGAGAGATGCAACAGGCCTGGGTAAACTTTGCGCGCTATGGTAACCCTAATGGCACCGGAGAACAGGTGTGGAAACCATATTCTGTAAATGACCGCTCTACCATGATTTTTAATCGTAAATCGGGCCTGCAGCAAGATCCGGATGGTAAGCAGCGCGCTGCCTGGGAGGGTGTTAGTTATTACTAGGTTTACTGGTTATTTAGTTCCCAGTTGCAGGTCATTGGCATTAACCACATATTCCCATTTTTTATCGCCGGCCATGCCATATATCTCCATTTTGCATATGCGGTTATCTGCATTGCCTGAGATAGATATTTTGCCAAAATTTTTACGATAAAGCAAGGTGCCCGCTACAGAATATGTATTTACAAAACCACTGGTACGCAATTTAATAACCGGGCTGGTAAGTGGAGAAGATGTAAAGTCATACATAGGGTAGCCTTTCCAGATGCGCTTGCTCATTTCGCTAAAGTGCTTGTCGCCGGATAAGAAGATAACTCCCTTTACATTTTTATTAGCAATAAAGTCCAGTAGTTCATTTCGCTCTTTTGAGTATTTGGCATACGACTCGCCATAGTAGCTATCATTTAAAACCTGCGAGCCACTGCAGATAAACTTAAAGGTGGCCTTGCTGTTAAGTAGCTTGTCCTTTAGCCAGGCCATTTGTTGTTCGCCAAAATAAGCGCCGGATGTGTCTCCCTCAGGGTCACGGAAATACCGGCAGTCGGTCATGAAAAATTCAGCATCGTAGTAGGTGTAGGTAAAGTAGTTACCCTTGAGCGTATCGGGCTCATAGGTGTTGGGCCAAAACCCTTTGAAGATGGTAAGGGCCGTATCCTTAAGGGGGAAGTTTTTATCGGCATCATTCCATCCATAATCATGATCATCCCAAATGGCATAGTGTGGTTGTGAGGCAAGAAACAGCTGTAATGCAGGAAAATAATTTCTGATTTTCAGGTTGCGGTTAAACATGCCATCATAACTTTTATAGTGCTTGCTGAAATAGTATATGTTATCGCCCAGCCAAAGCATGAAATCCGATTTTTTACGGCGCATTATCTCAAATATGGCGGTAGAAGCACCCGGGAAAACAAAGCGCGATATATCGGTATTCATCAAAGCACATGAGCCTACCAGAAAATCAAAGTCTTTAAGCGAATCGGCTTGTGTGGTAAATACACATTTTGGCCGCAAGCCCACTCCTTCGGTAAATTCGCATTTATACACATGGTTGGATTTTAGTCCTGTAAAATCCATGTTAAGGGCCGTTACTCCCTTATTATCGTTTATCTTGTTTAATCCGGTTGGGTAATAAACTGTTTCTGTTACCGTGTCCACCAGTGTCATCATGTTTAAGCCATTGCCTTTAAAGGCTATCCAGATACGGGCGGTAGTGGTAGTTACCGAGCCAACAATAGGGCCGGTAATCAACCGCGCTTTTTCAGGGTTTTGAGCCTTGCTAAATAGCAGTAGTCCCAGGAGGGCTGTAAGCAGAATTGTTTTTTTCATAGTGAGTTAAACCGGGCTAAAAAAAATGCGACCAGGCTAAAGGGCCTGGTCGCAGCAAAACTAAAAAAACAATGTATTGCCTAGTTAATTATCAGTTTCTTTTGCACCACAGATTCTCCGGCCTTTACGTTTACAATGTATACACCGGCAGCAAGTTGCTCAGTACCCTCTAAAGGCAATTGAGTTTCGCCATCGTTCATAAAACCATCATACACACGCGCAACTTCTTTTCCTGTAAGGTCAATTATGTTTACAGTCAGTTTGCCGGCAGAAGCCAATGACAAACTCATAGTAGCAGCGCCTTCGGTAGGGTTAGGGAAAATGTTTACATCGTTCACTACGCTCACATCTTCAATACCTGTAAGGTAGCTACCTATGTTAATGTCATCTATGTAGAAGTTGTTGCCACGGGTAGAACCGTATACTTTAAATTTAAAGCGCACATTTGGTTTTCTCCAGGTACCTGCAGCAAGGTTTATCTTAACAAATCTCCAGTAAGCAGATGCTTGTGTTGGTACAAAATAACCGGTTACTGCACCAGCATTTAATACGCCCAAAGCGCCTTTTTTGTAAACGGTGATCCAGGTACTGCCGCAGTTAAGCGAAGCTTGTACTTCAATCGAATCTGGTGGGTTGCTGCCAAAGCTATTGGTAGAAGTAGCCCATGAATAGTAGAACGAAAGAGACATCTGATTTGTAGTTAAAGCAGTCATGTCAAATCCCGGAGATACTATTTCATCTATATCGCGGTCAGCCTGTGCATAGTAGTTGTTTAGTACGGCAGCACCACTTCCTGTATGTGCACCATAGCTGCTACGGGTTATTTCTGTAATGTTCTGGTCGTAATTAATTGAGGTCCAATCGCCGCTGGTAAGTGCATTGCTGGCTTCAAAATCCTGTGTAAACGGAGCGATATAAGAAGCGTTGTCGTTTCCTACATATACAAAGTTGTTAAGTTCTTTTACGCTAACACCGCCCGGGCCGGTAACTGTAAGCTTAATAGGCTGCCATCCTAGAGTAAGAAACTGTACTATAGGATTCTTTTCATTAGAAGTAGATGGGTTGGCATTTGGTATTTCCCAGTAGTAATCGGTTACCGGGCCGTTGAAGCTGGCATCTGATAACTGCACGTTAGCACCAAGGCAAACATATCTTCTCAGGGCACCAATATCAGCTTTAGGAATACCAGGTACATACGTAGTATCATCAGTACCGGTGGCTATCAGGTTAGCCGCGCTCCACAAGTTGTTGCGGTCAGCTTTATCTGAGTTAAGAGCTGCCAGCATTCTTGTCTTCTGGCCTTCGCTAAACATTCTAGAGCAATATGAGTAGTCCATAAAGTTCTGAACGTTTTCCTTTATTGGTGGATTGCAATACGCAAGGTTCAGGTTACAGCTGGTAGACCCACGGGTTTCCGGAGTATCATCCACATCATCATCACCGCAAGATACACCTGGCTCGTTCGTATCGCCCCAAGGGTGTTTCAGGTTAAGGTAGTGGCCAATTTCGTGTGTTAAGGCGCGTGCTAAACCATAAGAGCCTGTGCCTACAGCGCCAATATACTGGCTAAGGATGATAATACCATCCATGGCTGGTGTGTTGTAAAGTGCCTGAACAGAGCCGGGGTAGTAGGCATAACCGGCAACACCATCGCGCATACTTCTGCATACCCACACATTAAGATATTTATCGCGTGGCCAGCTATTTAGTTTCGAATAATCATTGCCCATGTAAGTTTGGGTAGTGTTTATGCGGTCAATACCATTGGTAGGTTGTCCGTTAGGATCCAGGTTTGCGAGACGAAACTCAATACCTATGTTGGCAATAATTGGTTTGAAAACCGCGATTACAGAAGCTGTATCAGCATTTCTTTTGTTAAAGTCTTCATTCAAAATGCGAACCTGGTCAAATATCTGCTCATCACTAATCAATTCTCCATTATTAAGGGTGTCAAAATTGCCCTGGTGAAGAATATGGAATACGATTGGGATTACAATGTTGCCATCGCGGTTTACATTGAAGTTGGCATAGTTAGCCTGAAAATTTTTGGTGAACTCTTCCAGTTCGGCTTCATCCTGTAATACTTCCGGATGCTCAGCAATCAACCGTTGGCGGGCTGCAGTAGAACCGCACAATGTTTCGCTTTGAGCAAAGCCTGAAAACGAAAGAGAGGTTAAAAATGCAAGCGTAAAAAAATACGTTTTCATATTTTGGTTTTTGTTTAAAATTTATTTCTGCAACAAAGCTAATTTTTGCACCCGGAATTTATAGCATCAGTCATAAAATATGACAGTATTATGACAATAGCGGTGTTAATAAGTTGTGAAAGAAAAGTTAACAATGCCCGTAACTGCAATTATATAAATGTAAACACCGGTTTGCAAAAGCTATTTTACCAATGAAAATACATAAAATACTACAAATAAAAAGTATTGCTTTTTATTTGATTGGCGATTGTATTTTTAGAGAAAAATAAAGTGCATTAATTGGCAGAAGTAAGGCGGATAATCAGGTAATGTTGGCTTTTAAAATAACCACATCAGGCCTTAATCTTAGTACTGGTAATTTTCGTTTTTTATACCGCTTATCTGCGCAACTGCCTTCGGCTCTTTCTTATAGGGTTGCCGTTGCGGTCTAATTCATCCGGGCTAGGGCTAAAGTACGCTATATAAATATATAGGCCTGCTCCTAAGAGTATTAATAATATAAGCGGGTCCATGGGTGGTTGAGGAGTATTGGGCGCAATAATAAATATAAGATTCTATAGCATCAACGGGCAAAAAGAATGGTACGTGGTTTACAATAAGATGAGTGGTGCTCCAGGGCTTAATGTTTACTTAATCTGCCAACACCATTATGGGCATATCTACTTTAAGCCCCATCAACAGTTCTGCCTTACCTTTGTTCATGCCTACTTCTAAATAGCCTGCAGCATTAAAAAGGCATACCATGTCACCTACCTCTACATCGGTGTATTTTTTACTTATTGTTTTCGACTGGCCAACGTTGGCCAATACCGTAAACCGCCTTTCACCAATAAAATCGGCAAACATGGCCTGGCTAATGTTGGTTACGGCATTGCCATAATGGTCTATGTTTACTATAGTTCCACGAACCGATCCCGGCGAACAGATAGGTTGCAACAAGCGCAGATTTACGGTTTCGGTGGTTACGTGGCCAAAGTCGCGAGGCAGGTATTCTTTCTCCAGCAGGTCTATTACTTTGGCTATAGCGCCTTCATGTAGCAGCGAGCCATTTTCTAAAAGTTCATCGTTTACCTGGTAGGTTTGGTGAGGTGTTTTTTCAAACGCCAGCGAAAGAAACCCGTTATCGAAAGTTATAAAGTAATGTCCATCGGCAATAGCTACCAATAGTTTATTGTTTGCCTCGCTGGCATTTACATGGACCAAATGGATAGTGCCTTTGGGGAAATACCGGTAAGCGTTGCGTACCGTAAACGCAGCTTCTTTTATGTCAAACTGTTTTACCGCATGGGTAACATCAACCATAGGCACATAGCCACAATGCGAAATAATAGCACCTTTTACCGCGGCCACATAAAAATCGCGCATGCCTAAATCTGATGTAAAAGTAATTAATGCCATAGGTGGTTGCGTACAAAAACAAATGTGCGCTAATTCATTTTTGAAACAAATGCCTGTAAGTGGAAAAAAATGTTGATAGATATATTATCATGGACACTCTCTTACAATTTTCAAATACATAATTTCACCACAACTAAAAATACACACAATTTGACAGAAGTAACCATCAACATAGAAGGAATTGACTCCATCGACTTCTTTGGCGTAAACAATTCACGATTCAATTTTATTAAAAAGAGTTTTCCCACGCTGCGCATGGTATCGCGGGGCAGCAGCATAAAAGCCGAGGGCAGCAATGATGATGTGGCCGTGTTTAAGCAAAAGGTAGAACTGATGATAGACCACATTGAGCGCTATGGAAAGCTGACCGAAGATAACATTGAAGCGATTATACACAGCAATGATACCCCTCGCGAAAAGAAGGAAAAGGAAAAAGAAGCCAGCAATGTAATAGTGCATGGCAATGGGGGCTTGTTGGTGCGTGCGCGTACCGAAAACCAACTGCTAATGGTGAAAGAAAGCGAGAAGAACGATATCGTTTTTGGTATTGGCCCTGCTGGTACCGGTAAAACATACACTGCGGTGGCGTTGGCAGTAAGGGCGCTGAAGGAGAAAAATGTAAAGAAGATTATACTTACCCGCCCTGCGGTAGAAGCCGGCGAAAGCCTTGGTTTTTTACCGGGCGACCTTAAGGAAAAAATTGACCCATATCTGCGCCCTCTTTACGATGCGCTTGACGATATGATACCGCCAGATAAGTTAACTTACTATATGGAGAACCGTGTAATAGAGGTAGCGCCTTTGGCGTTTATGCGCGGTAGAACGCTCGACCACTCTTTTATACTTTTGGATGAGGCGCAAAATTGCACCGATATGCAGTTGAAGATGTTTTTAACCCGTATAGGCGCCAACTCTAAATGCATAATTACCGGCGACCCTACCCAGATAGATTTGCCTGCTAAAGTAAAATCAGGCTTGCTTACCGCCCTGCGTATTTTAAAACCAATAGAAGGTATATCTACAGTTACACTGAATGAAACCGATGTGGTGCGCCACCGGTTGGTAAAAGAAATTATTAAAGCATACGATAAACTGAATGAAACCAGAGCCATTGATGAAGCCACAACCAATTAGCGAAACTAATTTCAACTTTCCCGGGCAAACAAATGTATACCACGGCAAAGTGCGCGATGTATATACAATAGGAGATAAACTGGTGGTAGTAGCCACTGATAGAATTTCGGCCTTTGACCATATTTTGCCCAAAGCAATACCACACAAGGGTGCCGTGCTTAACCAGATAGCAAAGCACTTTTTAGATGCAACTAAAGATATAGTGCCTAACTGGCTGCAGGCTGTGCCGCATCCTAATGTTTCCATTGGTAAGTTATGCGAACCGGTACGCATTGAAATGGTGATAAGAGGTTACCTGGCGGGGCATGCTGCGCGTGAGTATAAGGCCGGTAAACGAACCCTTTGCGGTGTAACATTACCCGAGGGTTTGAAGGAAAATGACAAGCTGCCTGCAAATATTATTACCCCTTCGACAAAAGCGATGGAAGGGCATGATGAAGATATCTCGCGCGAGGATATACTTAAGCGCGGCCTGGTTAGCGAGGAGGTATATGTGCAGATGGAAAAATATACCCACCAGGTTTTTGAGCGTGGGCAAAAAATGGCCAATGAGCGCGGCCTTATACTGGTAGATACCAAATACGAATTTGGTATAGCCGGTGGGCAGGTGATGTTGATAGATGAGATACATACACCTGATTCATCGCGCTATTTCTACCTGGATGGATATGCCGAAAGACAGGCCATGGGCGAACCTCAAAAGCAGCTAAGTAAAGAGTTTGTACGCGAGTGGTTAATGGCTAATGGCTTTCAGGGCAAAGATGGGCAGGAGATGCCTTTTATGCCCGATAAGTTTGTAGAAGTTATAACCGAGCGCTATATTGAGTTATACGAAACTGTAACGGGCAACAAGTTTGTGCGCGATAACTCGGAAGATGTTATTGCTGATATAGAAAAGAGTGTGCTAGACGCCTTGTAGTAAATAGCCGCTTTGGCGCGGGCCATTATTTTTTACGTTCATTTTGCAATACCTTTTTATTTTGAGCGCTGAACAATGACCATACTCGGTATCTCTGCTTTTTATCACGACTCTGCCGCTGCCATTATACAAGATGGTAAGATTATAGCTGCTGCGCAGGAAGAACGCTTTACCCGTATCAAGCACGATCCGGCTTTTCCGGTTAATGCGGTGAAGTTTTGCCTGAAGTATGCTGCGGTAAATATCAATGATCTGGATGCCATCGTTTTCTATGATAAGCCTTTATTGAAGTTTGAGCGTTTGCTTGAAACCTACTATGGGTTTGCTCCCAAAGGGCTTGTTTCTTTCATTAAATCTATGCCTGTATGGATTAAGGAGAAGATGTTTCTGAAGCGGGTGATACATGAAGAATTAGAGAAGATAGAGGGTTATGACAAAAGAAAGGCTAAGTTTTTATTTCCCGAACACCACCTTTCGCACGCAGCTAGCGCGTTTTATTCATCACCTTACCAGGAGGCCGCCATACTAACTATAGATGGGGTAGGAGAGTGGGCAACAGCTTCTATTGGGGTTGGCCGTGGCAACTCTATTGAAATATTAAAGGAATTGCGGTTTCCGCACTCAGTAGGTTTATTGTATTCGGCTTTTACATACTTCCTGGGTTTTAAAGTTAACTCCGGCGAGTATAAATTAATGGGCCTTGCCCCGTATGGTAATCCCGATTCGCCCAAGGTAGCAGAGTATATAAAAACGATTAAGGAAGTATTGGTAGATATTAAAGATGATGGCAGCATCTGGCTAAACCAGGAGTACTTTAACTATGCTACTGGTTTGCGCATGGTGTACGATAATAAGTGGGAAAAGCTATTTGGTTTTAAGAAGAAAGAAGAGGAAGATGAGTTGCAGCAGCAGCATTGCGACTTAGGATATGCCATACAACAGGTAACAGAAGAGATTGTGCTGAAAATGGCCACTGAAGCCAAACGGCTTACCGGTTGCGACTACCTAACCATGGCGGGCGGCGTAGCGCTTAATTGTGTATCTAACGGCAAGTTGTTGCGCAGCGGTTTGTTCAAGGATATTTTTATACAACCGGCTGCCGGTGATGCCGGTGGGGCATTAGGTGCAGCACAGGCTGCTTACTTTATACACTTTAACCAGCAGCGCACAGCCTGCACCACGCAGGACGAAATGCAGGGCGCATATCTGGGCCCGCAGTTTTCCGATCAGGATATTGAACTGGATATAAAAAAGTATAAAGCTGTTTACCGTAGATTGGAAAACCTGGAGGAGCTATACTCTAGTGTAGCCGATAAGATAAATGAAGGTAACGTAGTGGGTTGGTTTCAGGGCCGTATGGAGTTTGGCCCACGGGCACTGGGTAACCGCACCATACTTGGCGATGCCCGCAACCCCGAAATGCAGAAGAAACTTAACCTGAAAATTAAATACCGCGAGGGGTTCAGGCCGTTTGCGCCATCTGTAATGGCCGAGGATAGCAAGGCCTATTTCGAACTGGATACTGCATCGCCATATATGCTGATAGTAGCACCGGTAAAGGCAAGCCGCTGCTTGTCCATGCCTGCCAATTATAATAGCTTAACCTTAATGGAGCGGCTATATGTGCTTCGTTCAGATTTGCCGGCTGTAACACATGTCGATTTTTCGGCAAGAGTGCAAACTATACACAAAGAAACCAACGAACGTTACTGGCAACTGCTAAGTACGTTTAAACAAAAAACCGGCTATGGTATTATGGTAAATACCAGTTTTAATGTAAGGGGCGAGCCACCTGTATGCACGCCAGAGGATGCCTACAAATGTTTTATGCGCACCGAGATGGATTACCTGGTGCTGGGTAACTATGTATTAAGCAAAGCGGAGCAACCGGAGTGGAAAGAGAAGGAAGATTGGAGAAAAGAATTTAAATTAGATTAAAAATTCACGTTATGGAGTTTCTTAAAGACCTATGGCTTTTTTTAAAGGAGCGTAAAAAATGGTGGCTATTGCCCATGATTATTGTATTGCTGCTTATTGGCGTACTAATAGTTATTGGTGGTGGCTCTGCCGTTGCCCCTTTTGTATATACTCTGTTTTAAAATGAAAGCACCTAAAGCAACCCGCGAAAAAGAAATCGAAACTATACTGGTGCTTTGCGTAGCGCTGGTTGTAATCTTTTTTGTTACTGGAAAACACCATACTTACCTGCTTAAGCTTTCTATAGGATTGGGGGGGATAGGTATGTTTTCCAAATACCTTACTTCTAAAATTTCGTGGGCCTGGCTTAAACTGGGCGAAATGATTGGGGTGGTAATGAGCAAAGTTATACTGTCTATAGTTTTTTTCGGTTTTCTTTTCCCGCTTGCGTTGCTGTCACGCTTATTTAGTGGCAGTAAAAATAGTCTTCAGCTCAAGAAAGGCAACCACAGGACTTACTACTTTACCCGCAATCACAAATTCCAGCCAGAAGACCTGCGTAATCTTTGGTAATAACTCCATTATGAAAACACCCTTCCATTATGGTAGGGTTAAGTCTACAGTTTGCAGCCTTAAATGTTTTTTAAAACAACATGCAACAAATTGATTATTAAATTTTTATAAGCAAATACAAGCTTTAGGCTTTAGCATGGCACTAAATTGGCTTATTGGTTTGTCCCTGAAATTATTTAACGCTCATAAATAGGGACAGAAAAATGACACTCTCGGAAAGAATAAGAAGAATACGTGAAATAAGAGGACTCAAGCAGTCCAATGTTGCCCGCGAGCTTAACATAACCCAACAGTCGTACGGTAACCTCGAAAACCATCAGAATAATCCTAAGCTGGAAACGCTTGCCCGGTTTTGCCAGGTAATGAACCTCCCTTTATTTTTTCTTTTAGATAGTACTATTCCCATTACCGATGAAAATATCGCCTTGTTTAGTCAGAAAGGTATTGGTGAGATTTACGACAATTATCAAAAGCTAAAAGAGCGTCTTGATTATTACGAAGAACTGCGACTTAAGAAAATGCAGACAGAGCAAGGGCCCGGCCCGCGCGATTACAACGATTAATAGATAGTAGTATTTCTTAAGGTGTAATCAAAATGGGCGTACCGGATGTTACGCGGTTGAATATCTCATCAATTTCTTCATTTCGTAAGGCAATACAGCCAAGTGTCCAGTCATTGGTGTACCGGTCGGGACCCACGTTTGCATCGCGGTTAGGCAATCCGTGTATCATTATATCTCCACCAGCTGATTTTCCCAATTTTTTAGCGCGGGCTATGTCTTGTGCATTGGGGTAAGATATGCCCAGGCTTTTGTGGAATAAACTATTCAAGTTTCCATAGGTAATACAATATAGTCCTTCTGGTGTTTTACAATCACCACTTACCTGTTTGCATCCAACAGGGTTAGTTCCCAATCGCACACGGTAAATCTTTAATAGTTGCCCGTTGTTAAACACCAGCATTTCTCTGCTTTGTTTTATTACTACTATACTATCTATTACAGCGCTGTCTGGCAGTTTAACGGTATAAAGTGAGGTGTTGTCATCTCTATAATGTGCAACTCCCAGTGCAGGATTAATATCCCAGGATAGGAATGTGGCAATAAGTATTATAATAACACGGTACATAACTTACGTTTACTGGTATAATATCAACGTAGGATATTATTCTATTATTATGCCGTGTTTAATGTTTTTAGCATTTGTTGAGTCAATGGCCGTTAGTTGCAATCTACCGGTTGCCAAAAATCATACTACCAACACGTATCAGGGTTGCTCCGTATTTAAGTGCAATTTTGTAGTCGGAACTCATGCCCATAGATAGCTCTTTAAAGTGCGGGCTATCAACAAAATATTTTGACTTTACCTCGCCAAAAAGCTTTTGCAGCAATGCAAATTCTCCGGCAATCTGTGCCTCATTATCAGTATTGCTGGCCATAGCCATAAAACCGCAAATCCGGATGTTTTTAAGCGCACCGTAGTCTGTGCTTTGCAATAGTTCATTTAGTTCATCGGTACTTAAGCCAAACTTGGTTTCTTCCTGCGCTATAAAAATCTGAAGCAGGCAATCAATAACCCGGTTCTGTTTTTGGGCCTGCTTATCTATCTCCTGCAGTAATTTTAAGCTGTCTACCGAGTGTATCAGCGAAACAAACGGGGCTATATATTTTACCTTGTTGGTTTGCAGGTGCCCTATCAGGTGCCATTCAATATCTTTGGGTAGTGCTTCGTATTTCGCAGCCATCTCCTGCACCTTGTTTTCGCCAAATATCCGCTGCCCCGCTTCGTATACCTTCACAATATCTTCTACCGGTTTCGTTTTACTTACCGCAACCAGCCGTGCATTAAAAGGGGCTATGGCTTTTAAAAGCTGTTTGTATTTTTCAATATCCATTTAGGTAGTAATTCTATTTTTGGGGCTAATCTATATGAAGAGAGTCATTCTGTTTGCACTTATTTTACTTTCTGCCTGCAAAGCTAAGCTGCCCGATATACCTGGTAATGTAATACCTATGGAGAAAATGGAGCTGATTTTGGCCGATATGCACATAGCCGATGCGGTGGCCGAAACGAAGGCGCAAATGGGAATGAGTGAACAACTAATCGTGCAGGAGTATCATGAGCAGATATTTATTAATCACGGCGTAACAAGGGCAGAGTTTTTAAGTAGTTATAAGTTTTACCAGGATAACCCTAAGTTGATGGATATAATGTATGATAAGATATTGGCCGACTTAAGTAAACGCGAACAGGAAACAGGTAAACAGAAATAAGCCGGTTGTTTTTGGTTTTTGCTTTTTTGTATTATCAGAGTAATCTTGTAGTTACCGGTGATCAAAAGAATGTAAACAGAGTAATCTAAAAATATGAATAAAGTAGTTACAAGTGCCGATGAGGCAGTAAAAGATATACCCGACAATGCGGTAATTATGTTGGGTGGTTTTGGCTTATGTGGTATCCCAGAAAACTCAATAGCCGCCCTTATACGCAAAGGGGTTAAAGGCCTTACGTGCATATCGAATAATGCAGGTGTAGACGATTTTGGTATAGGCCTGATGCTTAAAACCCGCCAGGTAAAAAAGATGATATCCAGCTATGTAGGCGAGAATGCCGAGTTCGAGCGTCAGTTACTTTCCGGTGAGTTGGAGGTTGAGTTAATTCCTCAAGGTACGCTGGCTACACGCTGTATGATGGCCGGCTACGGCATACCTGCATTTTTTACTCCGGCAGGGGTGGGTACCGAAATTGCCGAGGGCAAAGAAACCCGGGTATTCAACGGCAAGGAGTATTTAATGGAGCATGCCTTTGAGTCAGACTTTGCTATTGTAAAAGCCTGGAAAGGCGATACGGCTGGTAACCTGATATTCCGTGGTACTGCCCGCAATTTTAACCCTATGATGGCTATGGCCGGCAAAATTACCATTGCTGAGGTTGAAGAACTTGTAGCCGAAGGTGAACTGGACCCCAACGAAATACACACAGCCGGCATTTTTGTAAACCGGATATTTAAGGGCGAGAAATACGAGAAGCGTATTGAGCAGCGCACTGTAAGGAAATAGGGAGAACTGTATTGTTTGATAATTGATAACTACTAAGAAAATGGCTTTAACTAAAGAACAAATAGCAAAACGAATTGCACGGGAATTGAAAGACGGCTACTACGTAAACCTTGGTATAGGTATACCGACGCTGGTAGCTAACTACATACCCCAGGGTATGGATGTGGTGCTGCAATCTGAAAACGGTTTACTGGGCATGGGCCCATTTCCTACAGAAGACCAGGTAGACCCGGATTTAATAAACGCCGGTAAGCAAACTATTACAACCTTGCCCGGTACTGCTTTTTTCGATTCTGCTTACAGCTTCGGTATGATACGCTCGCAACGTATTGACCTGACCGTGCTTGGGGCTATGGAGGTTTCGCAAAATGGCGACATTGCCAATTGGAAAATTCCAGGTAAATTGATAAAGGGTATGGGCGGCGCTATGGACCTTGTGGCCAGTGCGCGTAACATTATTGTTACCATGATGCAAACAAACCCCAAAGGAGAGTCTAAATTATTGCCTGTTTGTTCGCTACCGCTTACGGGTAAAGGCTGCATACAGCGCGTGCTTACCGATTTGGGATTCTATGATATTAAGGATGGCGCTTTCCACTTGGTAGAAATTGCACCCGGTGTTACAGTGGATGAGATAAAAGCCAAAACGTTGGGTAAGCTTGTAATAAGCGATAATCTGAAAACTATAGAGGTATAGTTTTGAGAGAGTCCGAAATAACAATACTATGAAGAGTGTATCTGATTTTCGGATATTGGGTTTCTCCTTCTCTCAGATTCTGTTTGCTGTTTTTGCCTGGAGCCTGCTTATACTCCGTTTTGGCTACCGGTATGGTACCGGCGATCAGGTAGAGCTACTTCCTTACACGCTTTTTTTAGATAACCCGCTTTTATATCCGCACGATTTTTTTATTCAGGGCCTGCATGTCTCTGTGCCGAACGAACGGACAGTAATGGCGAACCTTCTGTTGCCATTTGTTAAGTGGCTAGAGATTACCTGTTTTATGCTCCATTTGCTTACTACTGTAGTGTTGGTTCTGGGGCTCGAAAAACTGGCCCGCCGTTTCGTTAAAAACAAGTATGTAGCCTGGCTCTCTATATTAATAACCCTTATACCACTTAACGATTTTACGCTGGGTAATGTAGAACTCTACTCAGATTGTTTTCAGGCAAGCGCTTTGGCAGTAGCTATTGTTGTGTGGGCGCTCAACTTGTTTCTCGATAAAAAGTATTTGGCCGCCTCTGTGCTTATGTCAGCCGCTACCTTTATTCAGTTGCTGGAGGGTTTAGATGTAATGATGGTATTGTGTGTTATACTTTTTATTGCTGCCATTAAGCGGGAAGTATCATGGAAAACGCTGCTGGGCTTTGTGTCTGTTTATGCGTTTACGGCGGGTATATACCTCGTTTTTATTTTTATCCAAAAAAGCGCCCCCGCTCCTGTGTTTTGTGAAAACGATTTATTCGCAATTCTGTTTCAGTTCCGCCACCCGCATCACTTCATATTCTCTGCTTTCCCCTTAAGCAAAACCATTATTTTCTTTTTTCTGTCCGCACTGTCTATACTGTTTTTTGCTTTGCGCTCCAGGCAATTATTGTTTTTTGTATTGATAGGGCTGGCTGGTATAGTTGTATATGCCTTAAGTGTTGATGTCCTCCATAGTACATTTATCGGCAACTTTCAGTTCTATAAAATTACCCAATGGATTAAGTTTTTAGGGGTGGTTGCCAGCCTTGGGTTGTTCGCAGAAATAATTGAAAAACATACGGCCCTATGGCATACTTTTAAAGGCGAGTTATATCTATTGGTATTGGCAACAGTTGCTTGTTGGATACTGGTTTTAAACTTTAGCACATCCTTGCCTTACTCAGTACCCTTTCAATTATTCGGAATGAAACAGTCCGATGATATGATTAATATATGTCAGCAAATAAAACAGGCCACACCTACAGATGCAGTTTTTATACAGCCTTTTGAAAATACCGAGTTAAAGTTTTATGCGCAGCGCTCCAGCTATGTAGAGTTTAAGGCCAACGTTCGCAATAAAAGATTTGTATGCGATTGGGCCAGGCGCATTGAGCAAGTATACAATGTAGGCCCTGCAGATAAGGAAAGTGGTTTTATGCTGCAGGAGCGTGCTGATAGTTTTTTTTACTCTCAGAGTTTTGCAGAATTAACTGGTTTTAAAAATAGAGAGGTTACTCATTTACTCACAAACAAAAAAATGAAACCTCAATTAGGTAGCTTAATTTTGTCGAACAGCACGTATGAAGTATATAAATTATAATGGCACCATACACTCCGAGCATGAGCAACTGATTCCCGCTACTAACCGGGCATTCAGGTATGGCGATAGTTTTTTCGAAACAATGGCCATGTTCAATAAAAAAATACCCTTGCTGGATTACCACTGGAACCGTATGGAGTTTACCGCCGAGGTGCTGGGTATGCAGTTGCCTAAAAGATTTCATATAGAAAGTTTTCAGGAAATGTTGCTGGATCTGGCATCGGTAAACGATGCAGTGAAAAATGCCCGCGTAAGGCTGCAGCTGTTTCGCAAGGGTATTGGTCGCTATTTACCCGATGAAGATGAATTGGGTTTTATGATAAGCCTGGATAAACTGGAGAATGAGAGGTTTGAGGCAGGTAACGGCCTTGTAGTGGGCATCCGGCAGGACTGCTATAAGCCTGTGGGCATGATCAGCGATTTGAAGACGACCAACGCACTACCCTATATATTAGCCGCTAAGTTTGCTAAAGTCGAAGGCTGGGATGAATGTATCATTTTGAGCAACCACGAAACAATATCCGAGGCTATTCATTCCAATGTATTTATTGTAAAGGGCGATAGAGTTGTAACCCCGCATCTGGATAGCGGTTGTGTAAATGGCGTAATGCGTACGGTAGTAATGCAGCTGCTAGGCGATGATGTAGAGGAACGGGAGGTAAATGTTGGTGAGGTGCTTAATGCCGATGAAATTTTGCTTACCAATGCTGTACGCGGCATACACTGGGTTAAAAATTTTCAGGGGAAAACCTATACAAACAAAAAAGCGGTGGAAGTCACCGCTTTTTTGAATGATTCGTTATTTATTGCTACTTAGCTTTAAATCTTTTAGTTGGGTATCTATAGCTGCTTTTTTTGCCAGGTAATCGCTGTACACCGCTTTCCCCAATATTCCCTGTAAAGCGTTCTCTATATGTGCCGTTTGTCGTGTTTTAATAATGTTGATTCTTTCGGCATCAGGCGATAAGGCTAATTGCTCTTCCTGACTTTTGACACTGGCTGTAAGCAGGCTTTTTACCTTGGCATATGTTTCTCCCGAAAGATTAAGCTCGCTCTGTATTGCTTTTAAAACAATTTCAGCATCGTGGGTGTTTTTCATCAGGTAAAAATCTGATGCTACAGTTTGCTGGGCAAACGAAAATGCCACGAAGGCTAATAGAATAGCTACAGTTGAAAGTAGTTTTTGCATTGTTTTGGTTTAGTATTGCTAAGATATAACTTTTACTGAAGCCCGTAGGGCTGGTTTAACTATGGTTTATGAGTGATAATACGACAATTAATGTGTTTTGGTTTCGCCGCGATCTGCGATTAGATGATAATGCCGGGCTTTACCATGCCCTTAAAGCGGGAAAACCTGTACTTGCTTTATTCATTTTCGATACAGAAATACTGGATAAGCTCGAAAATAAAGCCGATTTGCGCGTACAGTTTATTCGTCAGGAACTTTTACGGCTTAATGAAGAGTTAGCGGAATATGGTTCATCGCTATTGGTTAAAGTGGGTAAACCACTGGAGGTTTGGAAAGGATTACTAGGAGAGTATTCTATCTCCACTGTTTATACCAACCGCGATTATGAACCTTATGCCGCAGAGCGCGACGAAGCGGTAAACCAACTTCTGAAAGACAATGGGGCGGTTAGGTTTCATACCTACAAAGACATAGTCATTTTCGAAAAACATGAAGTAGTAAAGGATGACAAACTTCCTTATATCGTATTTACCCCCTATAGCCGTAAATGGAAAGAGGCCCTTACTCCTTTTTATTTTAAAAGCTACCCTACGTCAAAATACGCAGATAAGTTTTTAAAGGTAAAGCCGTTTGCAATGCCATCTATATCCGACATCGGTTTTGTTGAACAACCTTTCGATTTTCCTCCCCGTGTTGTAAAAAGCGAACTCATATCAAAATATACCGACCAACGGGATTTTCCCGCTATTAAAGGCACCTCGCATCTGGGACTTCACTTGCGTTTTGGTACGCTAAGCG
>DATGWP010000167.1:0-100317 GCA_035299425.1 Chitinophagales bacterium
AAAGCAAAAAAAACTTTACGGCTACCTGGCCCACTCAGCCGAAACAATACTGGAGCAACCTTCTTTGTGGCATGAATTGGAGCAGCTGAAAAAAAGAGGATTGGTTGAAAAAACCGGTGTGTCGGTTTATCATCCGCATGAAATTGATAGCCTGTTAAAAATGGGGTACGTGCCTGACCTCATTCAATTACCGCTTAACCTGTTGGACCATAGATTTGTTCCCTCATTAGCTTATTATAAGTCGCTTGGCATTGAAATACATAGCCGGTCTGCCTTTTTACAGGGTTTGTTTTTTGTAGAAAAGGATAAAATTTTTGCTTACTTTAACCCAATTAAGCATGTTATAGAGCATGTTCAGAATAAATTTGCAAATAAAAATGCTCTTGGTGCCGCCCTACTGTTTCATTGCCTTGCTGTTAAAGAGATAGATAAAGTAGTAATTGGGGTAAACGATGCACTGCAACTACAGGGCTTACTTATGGAGTTAAAAACCAGTAAGGACCTGGAGCTAAACCTGGATGGATTTGATTTGGAAAAAATTGAAGACATCGAAAAAATGATTTTACCATACAATTGGCCTAAAAATTAAGCACATGGGACTGGCTAAAATGATTGACTTAACGGGGAAAGTAATAGTGGTTACAGGCGGATACGGACACCTGGGCAGGGGCATTGTAGAAGCATTAGTAGCACATGGCGGCACTGCATTAGTGTTAGCCCGTGATGAGCATAAATTTAATACAGCTTTTACCGGCACTAAAAATGTAGCGTTTGAATATTGTGATGTGGCCAGTACCGAAAGTATTGCCACTGCACTGCAAGCGGTAACTGCTAAGTTTGGAAAAATTGACGTACTGATAAATAACGCTGCCTATTTAAAAGGTAAATCTGCCGAGAAGATGACCGACGAAGAATGGGCCAGTGGAATAGATGGTGTGCTTACCAGCGCCTTTAGAACAACAAGAGAGGTAATTCCCATTTTTACAACACAGGGATATGGTAAAATAATTAATGTGTCGAGTATGTATGGTATGGTAGCGCCTGATTTTGGAATATATGACGACTCGCCTGCCTTTTTAAACCCTCCACATTACGAAGCAGCAAAGGCGGGTCTGCTGCAACTTACGAGATATTACGCCAGCTACCTGGGCAAACTGAATATACAGGTAAATGCTGTATCGCCTGGACCGTTTCCTTCGCAAACTGTACAGCAAGATACAGGGTTTGTGGAAAGGCTTGCTGCAAAAACATGTTTAGGCCGGATTGGCAACCCGGAGGATTTGGGAGGCATTTTTGTTTTCCTGTCATCGAATGCTGCTGATTTCATAACGGGTCAAAATTTTGCTGTAGATGGCGGCTGGACAACCAAATAACACCGGCGCCATCATACAGGCGCGTATGAAATCTTCCAGGTTGCCCGGTAAAACATTAATGCCACTACCCATGCAGATCAATGGAAAGCCTGTGCTGGGTTGGGTGATAGATGCGCTTAAGACAAGCAGGCAAGTTAATACCATTATACTTGCTACATCACAAGAACCCGAAGACGATATACTGGTGGATTTTGCTCTAAAGAACGGAGTGGAAGCATTTAGGGGAAGCGAACACGATGTACTTAGCAGATTTGCTGGAGCAATAGAGCAATATAAGCCTGACACGGTAGTGCGTATTACTGCAGATAACCCAATACTGGATATAACAGAACTGGACAAGCTAATAGCATACCATTTGCTAAGCGGTAATGAGTATACGGCATCGGCAAATATGCCTTTGGGTATGAATATGGAAATTGTGCAGGCGCACATATTAACAGCCATAAACTGTAGCAGCGAGATATCGGCCCAGGACAGGGAACATGTAACCCTGCAAGCCAGAACAAGCGGGTTATTTAAGCAGGAAACCGTAGCTGTAGTACACCCGGCACTTACCGAAAGTATAAGGCTTACCATTGACTATGCGGCTGATTATGCTGTGCTAAATATGGTGGCGCAATTTGCCATAGAAACAAAATTGACGGGCCTTGAACTGATAAACTATATTAGTAAACAAGCCCCGTGGTTATGGCAGATAAACAATACTGCTTATCAGGTAAAAAATTATAGTAGCCTGGCAGATGAAATACCTATAGCCATACAAAAGCTAAAAGAGTTTGGATTGTTTCGCTCATCGGACTTATTAAAAAATGCCGGAGAAGAAAATTAAAATCATTTTAAGGGGCGATGGAAACAATGTAGTGGGCTATGGCCATGTGTACCGCTTGCTGGCACTAGCCGATATGCTTAAAGGTGAATATGAAATAGTATTTGTTGGGAGCGCATCCGGGGAACTTCTTAACAAGGTGATTAATACCTATGCCGACGAATTTATTGCCTTGCCGGAGTACAGGCATTATGTGTCGCCAGCCATAAAAAAGCCAGAAGATGAAATGCCCTTTGACATGGCAGCATACCTTACCGACGGCGAAATTGTAGTGCTGGATGGCTACTGGTTTGGCACCAACTACCAAAAAGCTGTAAAAGAAACAGGCGCAAAACTGGTGTGCATTGATGACTTTGCTGTAAATTATTTTTATGCCGATGCTGTAATTAATCATTCTCCGGGATTAAGCGCGTTGCAATACAAAGGCGAGGCTTATACGCGGTATTACCTGGGCTTAGACTATGCCTTACTGCGAAGAGATTTTTTCACCCCCTTTAAAGAACAGCGTCAGCCAGATTGGTTGTTTGTAGGGCTGGGAGGGTCTGACCAGTATGAGTTAACAGAAAAGATAGCGCAGGCCATCGTTCTATCTAATTCGTTTAAGCATATACATATGCTTGTGCCATCGGAGTTTTCACCCGATGTTTTCATGCGCATTAAGCAAATTGTTGACGCAGCAGGAATAAAGATACAACTGCACAGTAAACTATCAGCCGATGCTGTGGTTGAATTGATGGACAGGTGCACTTACGCGCTGGTAACAGCCAGCACTGTTCTGCTGGAATGCTACAGTCGTGGACTAATCTGCATTACAGGATATGCCACAGGTAATCAAATGAATATTTACAATGGTTTTGTAAGCGAAAATATTGCTTATGGTATAGGGGATTTAAATAAATTTGAGCCGAAGGCTATGGGCGAAGTAATAGCGGCGTTGATTTCGGGTGGCAGAGTCCGAAAATCAAAAAAACCGCTGCAGTCGCAAAATAATATCAGGCAAATATTTGAGGCGTTATGTTAATTCAGATTTTATGCGACAATCCCTCCTCGTGGATACTACCTTATGCAGAACTGCTAATGGCAGATTTGAAGCAAATGGGCCATACTGTATGGCTATATACTGATGCGCAAAAAGTGATGGAGGGAGACATACTAGTAATGCTATCGTGCGAGAAAATATTTAAAAAACTAGCATTGAACACGCATAACCTGGTAGTGCATGAAAGCGCCTTGCCGGCTGGCAAGGGGTGGTCTCCGCTAACGTGGCAGGTGCTTGAAGGTAAATCCCACATACCGGTAACCCTGATAGAAGCGGTAGAAAAAGTAGATGCCGGACCGATATATGGCCAGGTACTGATTGAGTTGAATGGAACCGAACTTGTAGAGGAATTAAGAGATAAACAAGGTAAGGCAACCATACAACTGATACAGGAGTTTGTAAAAAAACACCCTACCAATAAAGGTGCAAAACAAGAAGGTGAGGAAAGTTTTTATCCCCGCCGAAAACCGCAAGACAGCCAACTGGACTTAAACAAAACGCTGGGAGAACAATTTAACCTGCTAAGGGTATGCGACAATGAAAGGTATCCGGCGTGGTTTGAAATAAACGGACAAAAATTTATCTTGAAAATATATAAAACCGAATAGCATGCCAGAGGATATTAAGATTGAACATGTAACTATTGGAACCACCCAAAAGCCATTTATAATTGCGGAGATGTCAGGCAATCATAACAAATCGCTGGACAGGGCTTTGGCTATAATAGACGCTGCAGCCGATGCCGGTGCACATGCCATTAAACTTCAAACTTATACTGCCGAAACTATTACGATAGATATGAAAGGGGGGTTGTTTGATATAAACGACCCTACATCGCTATGGAAAGGAAGGAACCTATTTGATTTGTATAAAAGTGCCTACACACCCTGGGAGTGGCATGCCGAGCTTTTTGAGCGAGCGCGAAAAAGAGGTTTGATAATATTTAGTACTCCATTTGATGATACGGCAGTAGATTTTTTGGAAGAGTTAAATGTATCGGCGTATAAAATTGCATCTTTTGAGAACAACCATTTTCCGCTGCTGCGTAAAATAGCATCTACCGGCAAGCCAGTAATTATGTCTACGGGGCTTTCGACCCTGGCGGGATTGGAGGCTGCGGTTAGCACGCTTAGAAATGCAGGGTGCAAAGATCTTGTATTGCTAAAATGCACCAGCACCTACCCTGCCAGCCCTGTAAACTCGCACATAAGCACCATACCGCACATGGCACAATTATTTGACTGCCATGTAGGTTTATCGGACCATACACTTGGAGTTGGCGTGCCAGTGGCTGCCGTAGCGCTGGGAGCCAGAGTGGTAGAAAAACATTTTACCTTATCGCGCGCTGAAGGCGGTGTGGACAGTGCGTTTTCGCTGGAGCCGCACGAATTGAAACTGCTGGTAGAAGAGAGCGAAAGAGCGTTTGATGCCATGGGTAAAGTAACCTATGGAATTTTGCCCGATGAAGAAAAAAGTTTACGCTTTAAAAGGTCGGTATATGTAATAAATGACATTAAGGAAGGTGATGTGTTTACCGATAAAAATATAGGTATTATAAGGCCGGGAGATGGCCTGGAAACGCCTTACTACGAATTGCTCCTGGGCAAAACAGCAAAAGTGGCCATTGCCCGCGGCACACCTTTGAATTTTAATCATATATTATGAGTAAGCGACTTTTGATTTCCGGGCTTGGCGGTTCGTTGTTTCCTTACCTACACGGCCAATTAATTAAAGAAGGCTACCAGCCCTACTATGTTGACTCGAATACGGAATTGAAGTATGTATACCCGGATTTAGATTTTACGGCGGCACCTTTAACTACTTCGGCAGGCTATAAACAGTTTATATCAGATATATGCATAGAGAACAAAATTGATGTATACATACCGCTGATAGACGAAGAAATAATTACTGCGCTTGAAATAGAAGAAACATTGCCCGGCCTTGTAGTTATAGTGCCTGATAAAAAATTTTCGGCCCTCTGCCTTGATAAGTACAAACTGATGAAAGCCTTAAAGGATAAGGGAATATCCATAAACCCTACCTACATGGGCCATGAGTTTAGCTGGCAATTTGCATTTCCTGTTTTTGTAAAACCAAACATAGGCCGGGGCAGCCGCGGCATTCGCAAAATTGAAAGCAGCGAACAACTGGCAGCATATTATACACTTGAAAACTACAAGCCCGAAGAGGTTATTATACAGCCCTATATAGAAGGCACAGAATACACCGTAGCGGTAGTGGCAAATAGAAAAAACAAACTGGTAAGCATAAGCCCTAAAAGAATAATTCAAAAGAAGGGAATTACCATATCGGCAATAACTGAAACAAATAGCCTGATTGAAGATGTAACCAACAAAATAATTGACCAGCTACAACCATGCGGCCCCTTTAACATGCAATTGTTTGTTACAAAAAACAACGAGCCGGTAGTGTTTGAAATAAACCCGAGATTTTCTACCACTACTGTATTGAGCTACGAAGCCGGACTGAAAGAAATAACATTGTATATTAACCAACTGCATAACGAAAACCCAACTATACAAAGAGCGGCTGACGGTGTATATATATACAGGCGATGGGAAAACGTATTTTATAGCAAGCAGGCACAATGAAAATACTGATTATAGGAGGCACCCGCCTATTGGGAAAGCGCATTACAGAAAAGCTGATAGATAGAGGAGCTCATGATATATATGTGCTTTCGCGCAAGGCAGATATGTTTAAGAAAGGCTGCCATGCAATAGCCGAAGAACGTATGGCAGGTTTAGAGAAATTGCGCGGCACTTTTTTTGACCTTGTAATAGATTTTATTGCTTACGACAAGCAACAGGTAGCACATGCCACATCTGTTTTGGAGTTTTCTCAATACATCTTTACCAGCAGTTGCTGGATGACCAAACTGAACAGAAAATTTGCCATTGATGAATTTATTGATGAAGTAGATGAAGCGGCGCTAAATACACTGCCTGCCGTAACCCAAAAATATTTGATAAACAAGCAGGCTGCCGAAAATTTTTTACGCGATAATTTACCAACCGGAAAGTTTTTGGTGGTACGCTTGCCAATTTTCTGGGGATTGAATGATCATACCAAAAGATTACAATTTTATATTTCGCGGTTAGCGGATGATAGTGGATTGATAATGGTAAACGGCGGAGAAAACATTTGCCAGATAGGCTGTGTAGAGGACCTTGCTGAAAACCTTTGCAATTTGTATGAAAGCACATTAAGGACGAGTGCCCCTATACTGGAAGCACTGCCCACATATAACAGAACAACGCGACAAATTGCGGGTATAATTGCCGATGCGATTTCGGCAAGTTGGACACCTATAGCTATTACCAAAGAGGAACTGGAGCAAAAATTACCTGCTTACCTTGCAGAAGAGCCGCTATGGAGAGAACAGGTAATAGCTGTATCAGGAAATAATATCTTTTCGCTTTTAAACACGCAGGATACACCGCCTGAAGTATGGCTACGAGACGTTGCAAAAATTGAAAAACAAAATGCCTCAGCTTCTGCATTGCGCCCGCAGGAAATAGAACTGATAAAAACACAATCAGAAATACTATGATTTTTATAGTAGGCGACATACATGGCGAAATTACCAAACTGAAACTGCTGGTAAAAAATGTATTGACTTTGGACACCTATCCCCAATTTGTGTTTATTGGCGATTATATAGACAAAGGCGAAAACAGTAAAGAGACATTAGACTATTTAACCTGGCTGAACCAGGAATATGCCTGCACATTTTTGACTGGCAACCACGAATATTTATGGCAAACATTGCAGCCGAATGATATGGCAGGTATGGAATACTTGCTTAAATACGGCGGAAAGGCAACCATGAAATCGTTCGATGCCTCTTTTGGGGAGACTCAAAAAAGAATGCTTGATGAATATGCCGGTTTTTTCTCTTCGTTAAAATATTACTGGACAAAGGATAAGTATGTAGCTGTGCACAGCGGCATTAAACCGGCAGATTATCAGATTCCGTTGGAAGCTATTAATCCGCAGGATTTTTTATTTAACCGATATGACTTTTTGAAGCAAGATCAGTATTACTTTGAAAACCGAACGGTGATATTCGGGCACACCGCATTTTTTTCGCCATATTGCGATGGTTATAAAATTGGAATAGACACGGGGGCATGCTTTATAAAAGAACAACCCCTTACATCGTTTTGTGTTGATTTGAACTTATTTTTGGATTCGGATAATGTGCAGCATCCATATAGCATAGAGCGTAACATGTGCTCCAATATTATAAGACAAAAACCGTGGAGGAGTAACTATGATTAATTTTAACCGTGCAAGAATAATGGTGGTAGTGGCCCACCCGGATGACGAATTATTAGGCCTGGGAGCATCTATGCACCGCTTAATTAATGAGTTTGGCGTTACAGCACATGTTGTAATATTAGGCGAAGGTATTACTTCGCGTTCGGATGTTCGGGATCCTGAAAAATGGAAAGAGGAATTAGCGATACACCGGGCCAACATTAAAAATGCCCAGGCAGCCATCGGCTACCAATCGGTAAGCATTTATGATTTTGCCGATAACCGGTTTGATACAGTGGCGTTGCTGGATATTATTAAGGTGGTAGAAAAAGAGAAGAAAGCTTTTAAACCCGATATCATTTTTACACACCATGGGGGCGATTTAAATGTAGACCACCGCAGAACATTTGAATCTGTAATTACCTGCTGCCGCCCAATGGCCGATGAGAAGGTTAAATCCATTGTGACCTTTGAAACACCTTCGGGCACTGAGTGGCAGGCCAGCAGTGAGCCACGGCGTTTTATTCCGAATCTTTTTATATCCGTATCTGAAACAGATGTGGCGGCTAAAATTAAAGGAATGGAAAGTTATGAGTTTGAAAAAAGGCCTTTCCCTCACCCACGCTCGCCTGAAGCGCTTAAAATTCAAGCCCAGCGCTGGGGCGTTGCCAATGGTGTGCCACTGGCAGAAGCATTTTGCCTGATACGGTCTATTTTGTAACTGATTTTGTGAGGAGCTAAAATTTAGGGTGATAGAATCATGAGAAGAATATTGAAATTACTAGTCCCACCTATATTTGTTTATCTCTATAGGTTTTTAGTCGCTTTTATAAAAAAGCATACCCAGCGACCTGTTGTGCAACTACCCGTACAAAAAGATCCAGAAGCCTTACTTATTGAACAGGAAATTGAAAAGGGACTGATATTAAAAGATAAATACCGCGATAAAAGAGTCTTTATAGTGGGCACAGGTAAATCTATTAAAACACAAAACTTGTTGCCGCTAAAAAATGAAGTGGTAATTGGTCTAAACGAATTTTATCTGCATGAGCAAATTGAAAGTATTTGCCCTAAGTACTCCCTTTTTTCAGGATTTAGAAATCACGAGGCTACCATGAGCAGGGAAGTAGCTCAAAAATGGTATACGCGCTTTGAAAGTACGCTGCGAAAAATAGGATCCACGGCGCTTCTTCCGGCAAAAGAATATGGTTTTATAAAAGAAATAAATGTTTTTCAACAACCAGACTCTGATGTATTATTCATTAATATGATACATGAGCCTAAGGATATAGAAAAATACAAATTCACTTCTCCGGGAGAGGCATATACTGGCCAAAGCGTTTCTGTAATGGCGATTTGCCACGCCATTTTTATGGGAGCAAAAGAGATTTACCTGCTAGGCCTAGATCATGACTGGATACTTACGGTGCTCGAAAATAGACAAGACCATTTTTATAATGATTCAGATAGCGAGGTTTATAAAAATCAGGAGAAGGAATCTAAGTTTTCTCTTTTAGATGATTATTTATACTCGTATGTTCTTCTGTTTGAGCAATATAAGGCTATCGAAAAGTTTGCAAAAGCAGAGGGTATAAAAATAATAAACCTTACACCCGGAGGTCTACTTGATATCTTTGAAAGAGGAAAGCTAGAAGATGTTTTGAAACAAGAAGTGCCCAGTTGCAAAAATTAACCGGCATGGCTATTTGAAAATGAATTTGTTAAATTCCATGGGAGCGGCGAAGTGATTTTATAGTATCAGTGGCTGGTTCCCGTTCCCTTAAAGTGCTTCATAATTCCAAAAATTAAATTAACATTGTGCAGTCTACACTTTATGTATAAGGCGTAAAATAACATGGTTTTCCTCGATAAAATCCGGATAGTTGAAGGCGCCGGGGCTTTATTGAAATTAGTGACTTGATGACTCTTAGTTAATAAACTTTGGATTCTTTGAAATAAGATTCCAGTTAAATAACCCAGCTAAATAATGCTAAACGGCTTATACCAAAAATACATAGTTGACCCGCTTACAAAGACACTTAGAAACGAGCTTTATCATCATCAGCAAAAATTTTTGAGCGAAGTTGACAAACTTAAGTTGCAGAATGGAAAGATACTTTGCAACCAGCTACTTTCCAATAACTCAATCTCTAACATACAGGATGCCGAATTTCAGGTTTTTTCGCAGTGGGGAGATGATGGAATTATACAATACCTGATTAACAAGGTAGGTGTAAAGAATAAAACCTTTATAGAATTCGGGGTGCAGGATTATTCTGAATCTAATACACGCTTTTTGCTGATGAACAACAACTGGAAAGGGTTGATTATTGACAGCGATAAACAGTTTATGGATTCGGTAAAACATGACGCCATGTACTGGAGGCACGATCTTACTGCGCACTGCGCCTTTATAACTGTAGAGAATGTTAATTCATTATTTACTGATAATGGATTTAAAGGCAATATTGGCATATTGAGCGTGGATATAGATGGTAATGACTATTGGGTATGGGAAAACATATCCTCGGTAGATGCTGATATAGTAATAGTGGAATACAATAGTCTTTTTGGAGGAAAACATGCCATTACTGTACCTTATAACCCCTCTTTCTACAGAGGGAATGCGCACTACTCGCACTTATATTGGGGCACATCGGTAAAAGCACTTTGCCACCTGGCCGAGAAAAAAGGATATATTTTTGTTGGTTGCAACAGCAACGGCAACAACACTTATTTTGTAAAGAAGGAAAAGGCTAATGGGCTTAAGGCTCTTACTGCGGAAGAGGGGTATGTGGAAAGCCGCTTTAGAGAGTCGCGCGATAAGAACGGGCTTTTGACTTTTGCGGGTGGGGCAGAAAGAGTAAAGCTGATAGAAGAAATGGAAGTGTTTGATGTAGAAAAAAATAAGACATTTAAAATTAAAGACTTAGCATAATGAAAGATAATTTAAACATAGAGCACATTGAACACAATGGCGTACGGTATGCCGAAATTATATGGGCCGATACCACGGTAGAAACTACCCGTTTTTTTTCGCCTGAAGAATCTTCGTTCCAGTTTGGCTTATTGGCCCATAAAGCTGGCTTTAAAGAAGCAGCCCACTACCACAAGCCGGTTACCCGTACTATAACCGATTTGCAGCAAATGTTTGTAGTGCAGAAAGGGGTGGTAGAGGTATTACTATATACCGATGAGGGGCATCTTTTGAAGACAGTAGTGTTAAAACAGAGCGATGCAATAGTGCTGATACATGGCACCCATGCTATAAATGTAATTGAAGACATGCAGTGCATCAGTGTAAAGCAAGGGCCTTACCTGGGTATGGAAAACGATAAAGTTTTTGTAGAAGTAGTGGAATAGTAATTGTGTTCTAATCCTTGATGCGTTTAACCTTTAAATGGTAGATAAGTATGAAAGCTGTGATAAAAGAATTTTTGCCTCCTGTTTTTTTAAGAGTTTACAGAAAAATCAGGCGTACGCTTGAAGGCTCTGCTACCCCACCCGCAACAACGCAACAGGCAGCATCTGTAATAGCCAGGGCAGGCGATTCTACCAAGCAGGACCTAGATGTTTATTGGGACCTGGACATGGCAGCCATGCTGGAAACATGGGGAAAAGACCATGTTTGGAATGAAATACAAATGCTGCTGGTTGGTAAAAAAGGCAAGGCTCTGGATATTGCCTGCGGCACCGGAATTACTATTGAGATAATGTCGAAATATAAAGATTTAGAGATTTATGGAAACGACATTTCGGATTTGCTTATTGATAAAGCTGTAGAAAGAGGAATTGACAAAAAGTATTTGCTGGTATGCGATGCAACCAACATGCCGCAATACCCTGATGATTTTTTCGATTATTCGTATTCCATTGGCTCACTTGAACATTTTACCGAAGAAGGTATTGCGCAATTTGTTTCAGAGGTTCACAGAATTACTAAATATGGCACTTACCATATGATGCCAACCTCAAGAGCCGGCAAAAATGAAGGCTGGATTAAAAGAACCCAGAGCTATTTTAATAACAGCGAGCAATGGTGGATTGATAAATTCAAAACAAGGTATTCTTCGGTTCATGCAATTAATTCCGGCTGGAAAGATGAAATATCGATAGGAAAGTGGTTTGTGGGTATAAAGAACGATGATAAAGCATAACACAATGATTCCAGTTTTTGACCCGGTAATAGGAGAAGAAGAAATAGCCGCGGTAACCGATGCCCTTAGAAAGGGCGAAATTTCAGGTTCGTTTGGTAGCTATATTCCAAAATTTGAAAAGGAATTTGCCAAATATGTAGGTGCCAAACACGGTATAGCCGTAAGCAATGGCACTACCGCCTTGCACCTGGCTGTAGACGCAGCAGGGATAAAAGCAGGTGATGAAGTATTGGTGAGTGCCTCTACCAATATAGCTACCGCACTGGCGGCGTACCATAACAACGCCGTGGCTGTGGCGGTAGATTCGGAAAACGAAACATGGAACCTGAACCTAGATTTGATTGAAGGACTGATAACGCCCAAAACCAAAGCAATAATACCGGTTCATCTATTTGGCCATCCGGTAGACATGGATAAGCTACTGGCTATTGCTAAAAAACACAACCTGATTGTAATTGAAGACTGTGCCGAATCGCATGGTGCCACAGTAAGAGGTAAAATGACCGGTAGTTTCGGCGATATGGGCTGCTATAGTTTTTATGCCAACAAAATTATCACCACCGGTGAAGGAGGCATGATAGTGACCGACAATGACGCCTACGCAGAAAAACTCCGTCTGCTAAGAAACCTGGCCTTTACCACACCCCGTTTTTGGCATGAAGTGGCCGGGTATAATTTCAGGATGACCGGCTACCAGGCGGCTATGGGTGTAGCGCAGCTAAATAAGATTGAAGATTTTATAGACGGGAAACGCAGGATGGCTGCTGCCTATGGAAAACACCTGGCAGATGTAACAGAATTACAATTGCCTGTAGAATTATCATGGGCTAAAAATGTATACTGGATGTATGGTGTATCTATTAAAAACGGTACTGCAGCATTACGCAATGAGCTAATGGACTACTTAAAAGCCAATGGTGTAGACACCCGCACTTTCTTTTGCCCTATGAATATACAACCCTTTTTGATGAACCAACCGGGCCACCGCAAGGTTGAATGCCCTGTGGCTGAAAGTATATGGGAAACGGGCTTATACCTGCCATCATCGGTAAACCTGAAAGAGGAAGATATTGCCTATGTGAGCTCTCAAATCAAAAATTTCTTTGCCGGTAAAAAATAAATGCTGTTGGCAGCAGAAATTTGCTTTACAATTTGAATCAATTAGTTCGCAGATAAAATGAAATGGCCATGAGCTCTACAAAAGGTTACCATGCTGATTTTTACGAGATTATTTATAAAAACAAACCGTATGCAGCAGAGGCTAAACGCATACATACAACAATAGCCAAGCACTCTCCTTTTAAAGTAAAGAGCCTGCTTGAACTGGCTTGTGGAACGGGTAACCATTCTCTAAATCTGTCGCGCTATGGTTACAAGATACAGGCTACTGATAAAAATAAAGATATGGTGCGTGTGGCCAAAGCTAAACTGGCCGGGGTGCCGCATGCCAAAGTAGATGTAATGGACATGGTTCATTTCATGAATTTTACCCAGCGTTTTGATGCCGTTATCTGTCTTTTCGATTCGATAGGATTTGTCCAGAGCAATGAGAACATTGTTTCGGTAATAAAAAACGTGTCGGCCAATCTTAAAAAAGGCGGCCTTTTTGTTTTTGAATACTGGAATGCAGGCGCGATGCTACGCTCCTATGAACCAACAGGCTTGAGAGAATGGAAAGAGGGAGAAAGAAAAATAGTACGTAAAAGCAGTACTACGATGAATTATGAGAAGCAGTTGTGCAAGGTAGATTACACTATATTAGATTACCGAGGCGGCCAGCTGATAAAACAAATTAAAGAAAGCCATACCAACCGCTTTTTTTTACCGCAGGAAATGAACTGCTTATTAACCGCCGGCGGCTTAACCCCCGTGGCGTTGTATGACGGGTATTCGGGTAAGAAAAAAGTAACAGAAGCAAGCTGGCATACGCTATGCGTAGCCCAAAAAAAATAGATGCGGGATAATTAAACGGGAATGAAAAAATTGAGAGTAGGAGTTTGGCTGCACGAGTTATTCCAACCAACAGAGGGTGGTGGCTACGGCTATTACCAGTTATTGCTAAAGCGGATTAATACCTATAATTTTAAAGATGCTGAAATAGTATACTTAAGCACCGATAAGGAGCTGGCCAGGTATAATTTTAAGAACAAATACCATATACAATGGGTGCCCTACCAGGAAAAACCTGAAAGCCGCAGCACCCGCCTACTAAACAGGCTTACCGGAAGAAAAACAGATGGCGCACAAGCAGAAAAAAGAAGACAAGCCCACGAATTGCTTTTAAAGCAGGAGTTGAATAAACAAGTAGATGTGATTTACTACGCAAGCCCTCAGGTGGCTATTCTCAACTTCCCTTTTGTTTCTACGGTGTGGGACCTTGGCCACCTGAGTATGTTTGCTTTTCCGGAGGTGAGCATGAACCACATTTTTGAGGGGCGCAAAAACTTTCATGATATATATATACCCAAATCTCTCATGGTATTTGCCGAGTCGGAAACAGGTAAAAACCAATTGGTGAAATATATGGGATTGAATGAGCAACGCATAAAAGTGGTACCTCTTTTCCCATCGGAGTTAATTACCGATGCGGTAAGCAGCCAGCGCCCCCCGGCCATAGCCGAAGATGATTTTTTTATACACTACCCTGCACAATTTTGGGCCCACAAAAATCATTTTAACCTGCTGGTAGCATTTAAACAGGTGCTGGTTTCTTTTCCTAAGCTTAAGTTAATTTTTACAGGCAGCGACAAGGGCAATAAAGAGTATATACAACAGGTAATAGCCGAAATGGGATTGAGCCGGCATGTAGTTGATTTAGGTTTTGTTTCGATGGAAGAGCTAAAATGGCTATACCTACACTCGCAAGGGCTTGTAATGGCAACCTTTTTAGGCCCCACCAATATGCCGCTGGTAGAAGCTGCTGAGTTGGGCTGTCCTGTGGCGTGCAGTACACTAGGAGGGCATATAGAGCAGATAGGTGATTACGGGTATTATTTTGACCCTAAAAACCCGGATGATATGGCAAAACAAATTTGCAGTATGTTGAACGACAATGCCCTGAAGATTAAACGGCCTTATGTAAGTACATTTACAGTTGAAAATGCCCTGAAGGCTATTGATGAAGCATTTTCTGAGCTAAGGCATATTCGTTTTTGCTGGGGCGAAAAAGATGAACTTTCGAATTAAAACAAGATATAGTGCAACTAATATAGCTTTTACTAAAACCTGGTTTACCACCAACGCAAATTACAGGCAACAGCCAAATGCAGACTTCATGAATACACTTTCAAAAATATATATAGCTGGTCATAATGGAATGGTAGGTTCAGCCGTGCATCGCCGCTTAACAGAGGCCGGTTACACCAATGTGGTAACACGTTCATCTAAAGATCTGGACCTAAGAAACCAAAGTGCAGTAACTGCATTTTTTGAAGAGGAAAAACCGGAATACGTGGTTTTAGCAGCAGCTAAAGTAGGCGGCATTTTAGCCAACAATACTTACAGGGCAGAGTTTTTGTACGACAACCTGATGATACAAAGCAATGTTATTCATAACAGCTATATAGCCGGAGTGAAAAAATTACTATTTCTTGGCTCGTCATGTATTTATCCAAAACTGGCAAAACAACCGTTAAAAGAAGAATATTTGCTAAGTGCGCCACTGGAGAGTACCAATGAGCCATATGCCGTGGCAAAAATAGCAGGCATTAAAACATGTGAAGCTTACCGCGACCAGTATGGATGCAATTTTATTGCTGCCATGCCAACTAACATGTATGGCAAAAACGATAACTATGATTTAAATAACTCGCACGTAATACCCGCCCTGATAAGAAAATTTCATGAGGCAAAAGTAGCCAACAAGCCCTCGGTGATAATTTGGGGTACCGGTGTGCCACTGCGCGAGTTTATGTATGTGGACGATTTGGCAGATGCTTGCCTGTTTATGATGCAACATTACAATGAAAAACTTTTTTTAAATGTAGGCAGCGGTCAGGAGATAGGAATTAAAGACCTTGCCCTATTGATAAAAGCCATAACAGGGTATAAGGGCGAAATAGAGTTTGACACAAGTAAGCCAGACGGATCGCCCAGGAAATTAATGGATAGTACACGTCTATTTAACCTTGGCTGGAAACCCAAAGTGTTATTAGAAGAAGGACTGAAACTTGCTTACGCCGATTTTTTAAAAACGCATGCATAATATAAAATTCAGCATAGTAACGGTTTGCAGAAATGCCGAAGCCACTATAGAGAAGACCATCCGTAGTGTAACCGAGCAAACATATAAAAATATTGAGTATATAATAATTGATGCAGTATCTACCGATACTACGCTTGCTATTGTAGATAAATACCGGGACAATATAGCTACTATAATAAGTGAACCCGACAAAGGAATTTACGATGCAATGAACAAAGGCGTAAGCCACGCCACCGGAGAATTTGTTTTTTTTCTTAATGCCGGTGACCTGCTCATATCGGAATATGTTATGGAGAAGGTAAATGAAATTATTACCGGTTACGGACGTACAATAGATGTGTTCTACGGAAAAATGCTGGTGTTTGATGCCCGCAACCTTTGGGGATATATACACGGTATTGATTTTGTAAATGATATAGCCCTATTTATTGATACCGTACACCACCAAACTGTTTTTACGCGTGTAAGTTTGCTTAAGCAAAGGCCCTATGATATAAACTATAAAATATCAGCTGACTTTGAGTGGTTTGTATATGCCTATGTTCAGAAAAAATGCCGGTTTCAGTTTAATAACATACTGATATCAGTGTTTGAACCTTATGGTATTTCGGGCAACCAGGCACAGTTAGAGGCCCGTTTGATGGAACGTGTAAACGTGCTGAAAAAAAATTACAGCAAAGGGCGCTTGCTGTATTTGCTGTTGTATAATTACGCCAGAATACGGAGGCACCCCGCTGCCAACAGAAATTATATACTTGAACTACTAAACCAGCTAAGGGCTAACCTGTTTGGAATATGAAGATTGCATTTATACTACCGCAAAATATTATTGGCGGCGGGCAAATTTCTGTGTATGAGCACGGTCGCCGCCTGCAAAGCAGCGGGCACGATGTGGTGATTATATATCGCGAGTATGTAGCCGGGCGCGATGCCATTTGGTTTCCGCAGTTTGGGCTTAAGCACCTGGCCTGGGAGAATATAGATTTTAAGAACAGCGATTACGATATTATGATAGCTACCTGGTGGGAAACGCTATACGATATTTTTCTGTTCAACTCAAAGTACTACTTCTACTTTACGCAGGATGATGAGCGCCGTTTTTATGAAGATCCCAATTCATTTAAAATACGCTTTTGCGACCTCACCTATAAGCTGCCCGATATAGGTATTATAACCGTACCTAAATGGTGGAAGAACGTATTGCATAAAGAAGGCAACAAGCACATTGGCCTGGCACCCAGCGGCTTTCACGAAACTGTATTTAACCCGGCCAAACGCAAACCAAACCCCGACGGAAAACTAAAAGTAATGATAGAGGGGCCTGGCGAGGTGTGGTTCCGGAGAGTGGAGGATTCATTTAAAGCTGTAGAGGGGCTGGATGGTATTGAAGTTTGGTTTAAGGCGCGTGGGCCTTATGTAGACCCGAAGTGGAAATACGATAAGATATTTTTTAACTGCACTACGGAAGAACTTGCCGACCTGTATGCACAGTGCGACGTACTGCTGAAGATGAGCGAGGTGGAAGCTTTTTGCCTGCCTAATGTAGAAATGATGGCGTGTGGCGGCACTATTATAACCACCAATTTTACAGGGCATGAAGAATACTCAGTACCCGATGTAAACTCCATAGTAATAAATATACGCGATACCGATGCTGCACGGCAGGCTGTAATAAAGTTGCGCGATGACCGGGCTCTACTGGCCAAACTGCAGGCCAATGCCTACCAAACAGCCAAGAACATGACATGGACGGTGCAGACTGAAAAGTTTGAAAAGGCGCTGATGGAACTTGTTGAAATATATAAAGGACACGACTACACGCATACACGCCAACTAATGAACAGCCTCCTGGATACAAAAATTGCCATTGAAATTACCGACAGGACGAAAAAGAAACTTGAGCAGGATTACAATAACTTGTTTGTACAGCACCATCGTAATGAGTATCGCTTATTCAGGTTTATAGGGCGTATTGTATACCGCATACCGGCAATAGGTACATTGTTGCGCAAAATTTTTGCAACCAAAGGGCACAGCAAGTGATAATTTCAAAAATATTTCAGGGGTTGGGCAACCAGCTGTTTCAATACTCGTATGGTTTTGCGCGTGCAAGCGATTTGGGCACTGTTTTAAAAATTGACACCAGCTATTATAACTCATACGCTGAGGTAACCCAGTATGGCTATACGTATAAAAGAGATTTTGGGCTTAACCGGTTTGCTATAACTGCACCAGAAGCAACCGCAGAAGAGATTAACAGCGTATTGCACCCTACCGGCAGCACATTGGCACAAAAGCTGAATAATAATTACCGGCATTATGTGGGTGGCTACCATAAAAAATTCCTGGTAAAAGAACCTTCCTACACCTTTGATGATAAGCTGCTTCAAATTTGCGACAATACGTATGTAGAAGGCTACTTTACCGATGAGCGGTACTTTAAAAAATACCGCAAAGAGTTGTTGCAACAGTTTAAGCTAACTAACAGGCCTAATGAAAAGAATGCTGCTATACTGGCGCAGATGCAGCAAGAAGATTCTGTTTGCATTAGCATACGCCGGACAAATTTCTTAAATAACCCGTTGATGGGCGTGTGTGGTGAAGATTTTTATTACAACGCTATGGATGAGATGGCCGCCAAACTTAAAAACCCTGTGTTTTATGTATTCTCTGACGACAACAAATGGGTGAATAGTTTTTTCAAGTCGCCTTACAAGTGTGTGCCTATACAACATAACTATCCTGATTTTTACGAAGATTTCAGGTTGATGCAGGGTTGCAAGCACCATATTACACCTAACAGCACTTTTCCGTGGTGGGCAGCATGGCTGGCAGATAACTCCGACAAAATGGTAATTGCCCCCAAATACTGGCTTAACTCAGATACAATTGATTACTCGCGGTTTGTGCCCGATAACTGGATAAGGTTAGAACACAGTATAAATACTAAATTTGCAGGCGATTGATGATGAAAAGGATATTGATAACCGGAGGTGCGGGTTTTATAGGATCTAATCTTTCACTACAGCTGCTTAAACGTGGCTACAAAGTGGTGGTATTAGATTGCTTATCGCCGCAGATACACGGAAACAAGGAGGAATCGACTCTTTACCAGAGCATAAAGGATACGGTAGAGTTTATAGAAGCCGATGTGCGCGACCGTGTGGCTATGGCTAATGCTGTAAAAGATGCAGATGTGGTAGTACACCTGGCGGCCGAAACCGGCACGGGCCAGAGCATGTATGCTATTGAAAAATACATTGATGTAAACTGCACTGGCACGGGTGTATTGCTTGATGTATTGCTAAACGAGCCAAACCAGGTTAAGAAAGTAGTATTGTCGTCTTCGCGGGCTGTGTATGGCGAGGGTAAGTATACAGATAGTGCAGGGAATGTTGTATACCCACCATCGCGCCCCGAGGCACAAATGCGGCAAAAAAAATTTGAGCTGCTGGACCCACAGGGAGCGCCGCTAAAGCTACAAGCTACCGATGAGCATTCGCAGATAAACCCCCTATCGCTTTACGCTATTACCAAGTATAACCAGGAGCAGTACATTAGCCTTACCTGCGCCAGCATAGGCATGCCCTATGTGATATTCCGTTACCAAAATGTATACGGGCCGGGCCAATCGCTTAAAAACCCTTATACCGGTATACTATCCATATTTTCTACCCAGATAAAAAACGGCAATAATATAAACGTGTTTGAAGACGGGCTGGAGAGCCGTGACTTTGTTTTTATAGATGATGTAGTGCACGCCACAATAGCTGGCATAGAAAAAGAGGAGGCTAACAACCAGGTGTTCAATGTAGGCTCCGGCATTGCCACACCGGTTATTAAAGTAGCCGAAACGCTGCGTAGTCTTTATAAATCGAACGTACAGATAAACATAACCGGCAACTACCGCATAGGCGATATACGCCACAACTATGCCGACCTGGATAAAGCAGGCGCTGTATTGGGTTATAGGCCGCAAACAGGTTTTGAGGAAGGTATCCGCAAGTTTTCGGAGTGGGTAAACCTACAGCAAACCGAAAAAGATACTTATGAAAAAAGTATGGCTGAATTAGCCGCTAAGGGGCTGCTAAAACAATAAAAGCCCTACAACCAAACCGGCAACGATGTATTATTACAAAAACATACTGGTAGTTTCTGATAATGGTTTTTTGATAAAAGCCTTTCACGACCTGATAGCGCCACTGCAAGGTGTGCAGGTTACATATACCTGCTCGCCACAAAACACAGCCCTGCTTACCGCTACAAATTTACCGGTACCCATAAGGGCTATCAGCATGAAGGCCGATTGGGAACAATTTAATTACGATCTTATTTTTTCGCTGCATTGTAAACAGCTTTTTCCGGCAGGGTTGGTAAACAAAACAAAGTGCATTAATGTACATCCGGGTTTTAACCCCTATAACCGTGGCTGGTTTCCGCAGGTATTTTCTATTTTAAACGGGCACACTGCCGGCGCTACTATACACGAAATAGATGAGCAGCTTGACCACGGCGCCATTATTGCCCAAAGAGAAATTAAAATAGAAGCATACGACACGTCGCTTACGGCTTATGAAAAAATACAGCAATGCGAAGTTGAATTGCTGAGAGAAAACCTGCGAAATATATTATTTAACACGTATACTAAAACAGTTCCCGCACAAGAAGGCAACGTAAATCTGAAGAAGGATTTTAATAAGTTAACACGGCTGGACCTTGATGAAAAACTTACTATGCGCGAAGCTATTGACAGACTGCGTGCACTAACACATGGAGAGTACAAAAATGCCTGGTTTACCGACCCTACAACGCAGGAGCGGATTTATATAAGCGTAAATCTTGAAAAGCAGAAGTAACCTGGCATGAACCCTAAAGTAAGTGTTTGTCTTATTACTTATAACCACGAAGCCTATATAACTGAGGCACTGGAAGGTATAATGATGCAACAATGCACATTTGACTTTGAAGTAGTAATAGGCAACGACTGCAGCACCGATAACACACTGGTCAAAATAAAGCCATTTCTGGAAAAGTATGCGGACAAGATACGACTGCACGACCATCCACAAAATCTGGGCATGACCAAAAACTGGGTATATACTATGCAAGCCTGCCGGGGCGAATATGTAGCTATAATAGAGGGTGATGACAATTGGACCGATCCGCTTAAGCTACAAGCGCAGATTGATATACTTGATAGGGACCGCAGCCTATCGTTTTGTTGCCACGATGTGGATTATATTTATGAGCAAGGGCTAACACCTTATAACCCTTACATTGTAATTGGCGAATCGCGTACATTTACCATTGAAGATATATTAAGAAAAAGGGGATTTATACCAACGTGCAGCATAACATACCGGCGCGCTATGCTACCAGCATTTCCTGAGTGGGCCGATAGAAGAATTAAAAGCATTGACCTGGTAGTGCAGTTAATGCTGGCAGCTAACGGCCCCTTCTATTATCTAAACAAAAAAATGGGCCGGTATAGATTGCACCCGCAGGGTATATCGCACGTTAACTGGAACAACAAGAAAAATCAGCTTGAGTACGATAACATCTTTATACTCGGCCTGTTCAACTCATTCTCTAAAGGTAAATTTAAAGAGCCTTTGAATGACCGGATAGAAGCGCAGTACCACGCTATACTTAAGCAAAATATCTTTAACTCGCCCGATTATAACAAGGCAATAATTGCGCTAATGCGCCTAAGGCCGCGCAAAAACCTACCACTGTTTAAAGGATGGCTTATAAATAAATTTATTCCAGCTAATTTGTATAACCTTTACCGAAAGTTCACTAAATAGAGTGCTACAATTAAAACACAGCGCAGACATGCAAAAAGAAAAATACATCCACGAAGAAACAATGCATAACCTGGAAGCACCCCAGCAAATAGTGCCAATAATTATGGCGCTGGCGCAGCCCAAAAGTGTGGTAGATATGGGATGTGGTGTAGGCACCTTTCTGTATTGTTTTAAACAAAACGGCGTAAACAGAGTTTTAGGCCTGGATGGGCCTTGGGCTAACAAAGAGTTATTAAACAAATATCTTACCCCTGATGAATTTAAAGAAGTGGACCTTGAAAAGCCACTACAAAATATTACAGAAAAATTCGATCTGGCAGTATGTCTGGAAGTAGCAGAACACCTGAGCGAATCAAGTGCTGATACCTGCGTGAAAAATCTTACCAACCTTAGCGATGTTATACTTTTTTCGGCGGCTATACCGCAACAGCTTGGACAAAACCATATTAATGAACAATGGCCTGCTTACTGGGAGGCAAAATTTAATGCACAGGGTTATGAGTTTCACGATGTATTAAGAGCTCCTATCTGGAACAATGAAAAAATATGGTGGTGGTACCGCCAAAATATTTTTTTGGTTACGCGCAAAGGATATCAATTGAATACAGCACCGCTGGCCTCCTACCCTGCTGCACAATCGCGTAGCGTAGTACATCCCAGCATATTTAAGTATCACGCCGATGTGGCTACACTCTCTGTTTCGCGATTAAGCCTGTTAGAGTCGGGCGGCTATAGTATTGGTACCTATTTTAAGTTACTGGTGCGCGCAGTACTTAAAAAACTAGGCCTGCAGGGCAAATCAAATGAAATGATATTAATTGACACCACAGATCCCTTAAAAAAACTGTAAGGGCATTCCAATAATTGACCGGCCAATTTTACGTGCCTTACTATACCTGTTGTTATGAAAAGTGGAGTTTCGGTAATTATATGTTGCTACAATAGCGCTAAGCGGTTGCCCGAAACGCTGCAACACCTGTTGCAGCAAAAGGATGCTGACGTGGACTGGGAGATAGTGATAGTAGATAATGCCAGCACCGATAATACCGCCGTGGTGGCCAACGAGATTTTAGCAAAAGAACTACCTGCTGATAAATACAAAGTTGTAACAGAAAAGCAGCCAGGGCTTATTTTTGCCCGTAAAAAAGGATTTAGCGTAGCACAATACGATAAGCTATTATACTGCGATGATGATAACTGGCTGGATGAAAACTACATTAAAAATGCAGTTGAAATATTAAATACCCACAGCGATATAATGGTGCTGGGCGGCAAAGGCGAACCGGTTTTTGAAAAAACCAAGCCAGTGTGGTTTGACAAGTACCAGGGCAGCTTTGCAGTAGGGCCACAAGGGCAACAAAGCAGCGGTATAGAGCAGGTAAACTCGGTATATGGAGCAGGCACTATTATAAGAAGAAAGCTGTTTAACCAATTAGACCTGGTGCAATTTGAAAGCCTGCTTACCGGCCGTAAAGAAAACCAATTGATAAGCGGTGAAGATATTGAGCTTAGCAGGGTTGCGGGTTATTTTGGGCATAAAGTGGCCTGGGCACCGGTGCTCACCTTTAAGCACCTGATGACCGAAGGCCGCATGAACTGGAACTATTTAAAAAAGCTGAACTTTGGTTTTGGCCGTATGCGGGTGTATTTGCACGCTTATACTTACGCCGAGCAAAATAATACAGTGCCGGGCAAGGGATTGCGCCTGCCACTGTGGGCCGATAAATATATACATCTGGCCAAACAGTTATTGAAATACTATCCGCAAATACTTTTCAAATTGAATGAAGAAGGGAATGATGAGGTGCTTAAATTTAATGCTTTAAAGGGGGAACTGTTCGAATTGCGCCTACTGAAAGATAGATATGCCCAGATATTTGCCGATATAATTAAACTGAGAGAGAGAATAGCCGCATTTAAAACCAAGAATAATAAAAGCGCGTAAATGAACATTTGCATTGTCTCTAATTTTAAGCAATCAGGATATGGCGAAAGTACACGGCCCGGTCAAATGGCTGCGCACTTAAAATCGTTTGGGCACAACATACTGCACATTTGCGATTGGCAGGGTACAGAAAACGGGATTAAGCATCTGCACATAGAACGCGAAAACTGGGAGCCGAATGTTATAAAACGCCTTGTCTCATTTACCAGCGATTATACCAGCATTAAATTGTTTAGCCCCGACTTAGTGTATGCGCACCAGTTTAACAATGTAAAGTGGGCCCTGCAAACCAAATTGTTTGCAGGAACTAAAATTGTATTTGATGCACACACCAGTAAGTACTTTGAGCATATACATTTTAAAGCTGACACCGCATTGCTGGAGCTTCTTAAGACGCAAGAGAATGATATGTGCCACAAGGCCGATTTTATAATAGCGGCATCCCAGGAAACAAAAGATTTTTTTGTTTCTACCTACCAGGTAAAAAAGGAAAAGATAAAAGTGGTGGGAAATGCCACAACCATTGCTCCGGTAACAGAAAGCCACCCAACCAATAATCAAAAATTTATTTGTGTAGCCACGCTGCCGCAGGATGGATTTTTATCTAACGAAATGGCACTGGATATGCTGCAGGATATAGCCCTTGAAACATACAAGCACAGCCAGCAGATTGAGTTTCATGTAGTAGGTGGAGGCAAAATACCTAAAGCAAAAGCACCTAACATAGTTTACACCGGTTATGTAGAAAACCTGCGCGACACAATTTTAAATGCAGACATTTGCCTGATGCCGTTTCCACCAGATGCCGTGTGCGGCGGCGCCCGCAATAAGTTTTGCGACTATATAGCCCTTGGCAAAGTGGTAGTTACAACCACCGAAGGCTTGCGCGGTATGGAAGTATTGAAAGATGAGGTAAACTGCGTAGTGGCTGAAACTGCTGCTGAATCATCGGCTAAAATATGCGCACTTGCTGCTGATAAGAAGAAACTGGCAACTATAGAAAAAGGTGTACTGCAGGTGAAAGATTACTTTAACTGGAAAGACCGCGCGCGCCAGGCAGAAACTATTTTTAAACAACTGCTAAACACATGAGTGCACCGGCCATATCTGTTTTAATGCCGGTATACAATGGTGCCAGCTATTTGGCAACAGCTATCGACAGTATATTAAATCAAACCTTTACCGATTTTGAGCTACTGCTTATAAACGATGGTTCTACAGATAGCTCGGAGAATATAATACACAGTTATGCCGACCCGCGCATACGTTACATAAAGAATGAAACGAACATACGGCTGATAGCCACACTAAATAAAGGAATAGAGCTATGCCGCGGCAAATACATAGTGCGGATGGATGCTGATGACATAAGCGAGTTGAACAGGCTGCAGTTACAATACGATTTTATGGAAAGCCACCCAGGTATTGCCCTATGCGGTTCGTGGTTCAAAATGTTTGGCGAGCAAAACAATATCATAAAGTATACAGGCACGCACGATGCCATCCGAATGAAGATGTTGTATCAATGCCATTTTTGCCATCCATCGGTTATTATACGCACGGCTATGATAAAGACCATTGAGCCAAAATTTGATGCGGCCTTTATACACGCCGAAGATTATGAATTCTTCGCCCGCATAACCGAAAAATTTGAGACAGCCAATATTCAACGGGTGTTATTAAACTACCGCTTCCATGCCGGCAGTGTATCTACCCAAAACAAAAGTACACAGGTTAGCAACAGTGTAATTATAAAAAAACGGATGTTTGCCAAAATGGGGATAGATGCTACAGATGAAGATTTGCAGCTTTACCAAAGCATAGAACAGCACGAATACAAAAAGAGTATAGACTACCTGATGAAAAGTAAATTGCTGCTTGAAAAAATGTGCGCAGCAAACAATAGTAGCGGCTATATGAATAAACAATTTGTACAGCAGTACCTGGGGCAACTATGGTTTAATGTAGCTTATAACCTGAGTGCGTTGGGGCCCGTAGCTTTGCGCACCTACAAGTCTTCTACCCTATCTACCCATATCAATACCGGCCCAATGTTGCTTTTTAAGTTTCGTATTAAAACATTGCTTAAACGTTAAAAAAGATGGCCGCATTTTTCAGTATAATAATGCCTACTTATAACCGGGCAGCCCTCATAAGCCGCGCTATTAAAAGTGTGCTGGCTCAAACTTACACAGATTGGGAGTTGGTAATAGTAGATGACGGTTCTACTGATAACACAAAAGAAGTTGTGCTTTCATTTAACGATAGCCGTATTAAATATATTTTTCAAGATAACGCCGAGCGCAGTGTAGCGCGTAACAATGCAATGGCCCATAGTACCGGCACCTACATTTGTTTTTTGGATAGCGACGACTACTATCTACCCAACCGACTGAATCGCTTGCACGAGCACATTACCCGGCTTGGGCAACCAGTAGCATTTTACTATACAGGTATAGCATACGAAATTAACGGACAAGTAAGTAACCGCCCCGAGCTAAAAAACACGGGCAACAATATCTTCGATTTTATAGTGCAGGCTATTATAGGTACACCACAAGTCTGCATTCACCGCGATTTATTAAAACATAACAAATTTAACCCGGCTTTTCATATCGGGGAAGATATGGAATTGTGGCTGCGCATAGCGCCCACGGCACCACCAAAATATTTGGATGATCAGTTTACAGTTGTAGCTGTTGAGCATGAAGACAGGTCGGTAAATGTAAAACGCTACAATAGCTTTCCTCACCAGTTGCGGATGCTTACTACAGTTTTTGCCAATAACCATTCAGGGCAAAAAATTTCGGCCCAGATTAAAAGCAAGTTGCTAAGCAATTGCTACTTCGGTATAGCAAAATACCACATTTATGCCGGGAATAAGGGAAGTGCCCTGGTAAACCTTACAAAATCTATAATCACGGATCTTTCTCATTACCAAACCAAGTACCGACTTAACATGTTGCTACGCTTATTGCTGCCGGGTGGCTTACAAAAGGCCACTATGTTACTTGAATAAACTATCTATTTAACCAAGTGCTTGGCGATAAGCGCCACAAATTTACTTTTGCTGCACGCTCAGGGGCCTGTTATGAAAAGGAAAAGCATTTTTATTGTCAGTACAGAATTTTTGCCTGGGCCTGGCGGCATTGGGTCGCACGCTTACCAGGTAGCTAAAGAACTACATAAGTTGGGTTGGCAGGTAATTGTTTTTAGCGAGCAGGGTAATTGCGGCGATGAAGAGATTGAAGAATTCAACCGTCAATCGCCTTTTAAGGTATTCAGGCTATTTCCCACCCCAAGTATGGTTTTGCTGATAATGAAGCTACTGAAATTGGTATGGGCATCTATTACACAAAGGCCCGGCGTAATACTTGGTACCGGTAAACATGGTGCATGGTTTGCCGCGCTTACAGGCAAGTTAACCTTTACTCCAACTGCACTTATAGGTCACGGCACCGAGTTTATTGTTACTATGAGCGACCGCTCGAAAAAAATAAATGATTGGGTATTTAATAGCGCAGGTGCAATTGTATATGTATCTAACTATACTAAACAAATTGCAGAGCAGGCCGGGGTATATAATAAAAATGCCCATGTGCTGCACAATGGCGGTGATGATGCACTGTTTTACCCGGTACCTGCTGAGCAAACGCTGGCATTCAAAAAAGCGAAAGGGATAGATGGGCAGAAGATTATACTAACCGTAGGTAACGTGCAACCCCGCAAAGGCCACGAGTTTGTGATAAGAGCGATGCCTGACATATTAAAAGCCATACCGGACGCGCATTATTACTGTGTAGGGCCGCCAACTATTAAACCCTATCTGGAGGGCGTAGCTAAAGAGATGAACGTATCGCAGGCGGTGCATTTTCCCGGCCGTGTGCTGGAGGGCGAGCTTTTGCAATGGATGAATGCCTGCGATGTATTTGCATTAACAAGTGTAGCTACCGACTATGGCGATATAGAAGGATTTGGTATTGTAATTATTGAGGCCGCTCTTTGCAAAAAACCTGCAGTGGTTACCAGCGAATCGGGGCCGGGTGAGGCTATTTCAGAAGGAGTAACCGGGCTGGGGGTGAAAGAAAAAGACAGCAAAGCTATAGCTGAAAAAATAATATCCCTACTGGATAACGATGATCTTAGAAATAACATGGGCGAAAATGCATACCAAAATGCACTGGCCAACCTTACATGGACCCGGGTGGTAAAAAAATACGATGAAGTGTTGAGTGCCTTGTTATAACTATCCCACTAAAGCCATCACATCATTTACAAAATTTTGATTATTAACCTGAGCGTTGTACTTAGCATTCCAGGTACAGAAAGCATTTTTACGCAGCACGTTCTTTTGAGCCACCGGTAAGGCATTAAATTTCTCGATGGCTATTTTAACCTCGGCGCTATCGGGGTATGGTGATAATAAAAATCCATTTACACCGTGCTCTACAATCTCTGCCACGCCGCCCACATTTGTGCCTATTAGCGGCACGCTATAACTCATAGCCTCCATCATAGAAACAGGAATCCCTTCTGTTTCACTCACGTTTAAATGCAAATCGAACGGCCTTTCTGCATACAAGTTAAATAAATCTTCCTTGCTTGTTTTGCCGGTAAAGCGGTAAGAAATATTGCTTTTACCACCAAGCTTATTGGCCGCATACTTCTGTACTTCTATAAAATCAGCTTCGTTGTGATTGCTGTGTCCTACATGAACCCACTCTATTTTTGCATCACCCATCAGGGCAAGGGTATCTACTATAAGGTCAATTCTCTTTAGCTTTTGTATATAGCCCACACTTATTATCCGCAGCGTTTCGTCGGTACGTTGCTCAATAAAATTTGTGGGCGATTCTATGCCAATTCGGCTGATAGCTGTTTTCTGCATTTTATCTGTATCAAAATGGTGAGCCCTGGCAAAATAGTCGCGTGCATTCGCAGATATAAAATAGATTTTATCCATCTGGCTGAAAATAAACTGACGGAAAGGATGATACTTAACAGGGCTACGGTCAAAATACACATCTAAAGAATGGGCCCGCGTTATAGTTTTCACTTGAGAGTGTTGTTGTTTCAGCAGGGCAGATGCAAAACTGCTTTCTATCATCCAGTAAGAATAAATCAGAAGATTATTCGTATCAATATTTTGCTCAAGTATTACCTGTTGCAAAAAACGCTTTGTTGTTATTGAGCGGGAGTAAAAAGCTAAAACCTCTTTTAACAGCCCGAAAGAGATCTTTTGTTTGTAAACAAAAAATAATCTAAAAATCTCCTGGCAGAACATTGGCTTAAAAACCAATAGCAACAAACTTACGAACGAACTACGTTTCTCAAAAGGAGTGAACCGGTAAACTACAGCATTAGGCGGCGTAGGCCTTCTTTCCTCTGAAAAGGTGTTATTGGTTATAACAATAACCTTTTCGAAGCTTTGGGACAGCAGGTCAATTTCTTTATCCAGGTAGCTATCTGATATATGAAAGGGATAGTGCAGTGAGAAAAAAATGATAGATTTGCCCTTGCTATTCATACTCAGCTAATATGAAATTAATCAACAGAATAAAAAACAAAATTAAGTACGAGTTTTTGCGTATGATAAAGCCGGAGATTATCTCTTACCCTGGCAGTGATGCGGATGACCCCCTTAAAAAAAAGCGTTTCAGCAATTTCAGCCACATTTCTAAACCAGAAAATGTAAGCATTGGCGATAGTGTTTTTATAGGTCACTACAACTATATAGATGGGTTTGAAAAAATTGAGATTGGCGAACGCTGCCAGATTACAAATTTCATAAGTATACTTACGCACTCTTCACATAATTCTATCCGTCTGTATGGCCCTAAGTATGTTGCCAATTGGGGAACTAAGATGAAAGGCCTGCAATATGGCGAAGTAAAAATCGGGGCTTATACATTTATTGGGTCGCACTGCATTATCCTTCCCGGCACCGTATTGGGTAAAGGTTGCCTGGTAAGTGCCTATAGCCTGGTAAAAGGCCAGTTTCCTGATTACTCTGTTTTAAGGGGCATACCTGCTGTGGTAGTAGGCGACACGCGTAAGATGGATGAAAAATTACTGGCCGAATTTCCTGAACTAGAAGAGATGTATTATCATAAAAATCTAACAACTAAAGGGTAAGCATCTTCTCAATTAGCGCAGCGCTGTTTCTATCTGCATCAAATTTTTCCTGCCAGGTTTTACGTGCCTGTTTAACCAGTTCTTCTTTACGTGCTAAGGGTAAATTGTACCAAGCGCGTATACTATCTGCTACCTGTTGTTCATTTATATCAACAGGTAGTAAAAACCCGTTTTCAGCATCTTGTATTATTTCGGGCACACCACCTACACTTGTGCCTATCACAGGCACCCCAAATGACAAAGCCTCCATCATTGAAACCGGAGTTCCTTCAGTAGTGCTTAAATTTATCAGCAAATTTATTTTGCGCTCAGGATAAAGTTCAAACAATTCCTCGCGGGTAACCCGGCCCAAAAATTCATAGCTAAGATTTTTTTTATGGCCCAGGTATTCTTCTGCCAGCGCTTTTAATGCAGGAAAACGCCCTGTGCCATAATCATCGCCCACGTGTATCCATTCAATTTCTATATCGTTTATCAGTGCCAGTGCTTTTATGAGTAGGTCTATCCTCTTTAGAGGTTGTATCCAGGCATTACTAAGAACTACAACGCGGTTAAAATTCTGCTTATAAGGTTTTAATGCGCATTGCGAGCCTATGCGGTTTACTATGCCCTTTTGCTGAAATGGTTTGCTGATATGATGTTGCGAAAAAAAGTACTGTCGCCCTTGCTCAGAAATGAAAGCAAACAAATCGCTCTTTAAGTAAACATAGCGCCGAAAGGGATGGTAGTGTTCGGGAACCCTATCAAAATACAGATCCAGGCTATGTGTCCGCACTACAGTTTTTAAAGGGTATTTTTTTTTTATCAATGTTGATGCGAGAGCATATTCAAAATTCCAGTAAGAATATACCCAAACATCGTGCGTAGTAAAATCCACAGAGCTTAAAAGCTTATCAAGAAACTTTTCCACTTTTACAGCCTTTGCAGCATAAGCTGCAATGGCTTTTAGCAAATCCAAGTTTAATGAGCGGCCATATACACTTTTGAGCGCCTTTATTTCATTGCGAAAGAAACTGCGTGCCATAACCAGAGGCAACAACAGTTTATCTAAGGTTGATATATCTAACCGGAGATTATGCACCATCACATTATTGGCTACTTCTACCTGCCCATTATGATCGGTACTCATTGAAATCACGATTACGGAATCAAAATTACGGCTAAGCTCTTCCACCTCACTTAACAAATAGGCATCATATAACACCTTGTTATGTGTTTTAGGATAAAATAATGTAAAAAAGAATGCTATTCTTTTTTTGCTATGTTTGTCCATACCCACGCAATATATAAAATGACTGTATTTGTTAGAAAACTCGTAAACAAAATAGCTTCTGTGCTATTAAATAATCCGGCCACTAACTGGATTTTGATTGCCACCGGCTACGACTATTTACCCAAGGTTGTATTGCAAAAAAACAATTATCAAACACGAAAATACCTGGATGCGCTAACCCCGCATGAAAATGTGGGCTACTCGCTTAGGCCCGAAATACAGAAGCTTGTAAATGGTGCCCAGAGTAAATTAAAAAAATTTGCAAATGAGCACCTACTGCCGGGCCAGGCAATTTTAGATATAGGTTGCGGTGCGGGGTTATATTTAAAAGAATTTAATGATGCACCCTTTGAACTGTATGGTATAGATTTAAATGAAGCTTTTTTAGCTCAGGCAAAAGCAGTGGCGCCCAAAGCCCACTTGGTTAACGCAAACTATATAACCGGCTTTAATGCACCCCGCAAGTTTGACTTAATATGCAGTTTTAGCGTAACTATGTATATAGAGCCTTCGCGGATGAAGCTTTTTTTTGACAAAATGTATAACGACCTGAACCCCGGCGGGTATATATTTATTCAATATAGCCAGGCTATGCTATTTAGCGACCTGTTTTATCCTGAGCTTACTTACATTAAATACTCGCCGCACCGCATAGATAAACTGGCAGCGCAAAAATTTATTACTGTAAAACACGAGCACTTTTACCATGGGCATAAGGCCAAATGGTACGATGGCAAGCATTATTACTTTCCCGATGGCACCAATACACGGTTGGATACCTTGGAAAATAGCTTTCTTTTGGTGCTTCAAAAACCAGGCAATGCGAGTTAGTATTTTACAAGAAGAATTATCAAAAGAGGCTCTTCGAAAATTACCTTTCCCCTTTTGTAAAGAATATGCTGATTTTGAGAAAGGAAGAGGATTTAGCTACTACATTCTTTCTGACGAAAAGAAAGAAATATTTATACCATTAAAAGTTTCGAAAAGACAAATTTTTTATGTCGCCATATTTACCCATGCACCGGTTAAAATTAATGATGATTTAAGCCCTGTAGAGGAAAAAGAATTTATATCTGCAGCTGCTGATTTATGCGCCAAGCAGCTTAAATGCATCCGTATAGAACCGGGCTCTACCATATCGGCCTATCATGCTTTTCCTGACAATGCTACAGCCGTAGAACTAGGCATTTTCAGCATCAATTTGCTGCGTACAGAAGAAGAAATATTTGCCGATTTTAATCCCAAATACCGCACACAAATACGTAAAGCAGAAAGCCAGGGAATAGATGTACGATACGGCAGGAATGAAATTGGCGCCTTTTACGAGTGCTATGCCCATACGCATGACAGACAAGGCGCAGCCCATGAAAATCTCGCTTTTTTTGAGGATATGTATGATGCCTTGGGCGAGGATAAGACTATTTGCTGTACCGCTTATGCAAATGGCATGCTGGAATCAGGGACATTTATTGTATTTAACGATTATGCCGGATACTATATGTATGCGGGATCGGCAGAAAAAACGCTAATGAAGGGTAGTACCCGCAAAATATTATGGGAGTGCATGAAAGTGATGAAACAACGGGGAAGTGCAAAATTTGTATTAGGCGGTGCACGCTATAAAAATGTAGAAGGCACTAAATTTGAGCAGATACAGGATTTTAAGCGTCGGTTTGGAGCAGAAATTAAAGATGGTTATATCTGGAAAAAAGATTTGAACCCAGCTATGTGCAAGCTATATGATTTCTTATTTTGGCTCAGATGTCGGTTAAGGGGAAATGAGGTACCAAAGGATATTGTTGACAGTCAATTGTAATTGTGAAGAAAACTCTGCTGCTCACATTTGATTATGAGCTATACCTGGGCGCCAATAGTGGCTCTGCCCAAAACTGTTCGATACTGCCTACCAATAAAATATTAGATATTTTGGGCAAGTATAAATGCACCGGTGTGTTTTTTATAGATAGCCTGTACCTGGTGCGGCTTAAAGAGGAAGTAGGCAGACAGCCTGCTGCACAAAAAGATTTTGACAGCGTTTTGGCACAAATACAGCGCATGGTGCGTGATGGCCATTTGGTTTACAACCACTTACACCCGCACTGGCTGGATGCAAAATACGATGCCATCAGCAACACCTGGAACCTGGCGGATAAAAGTAAATTTGCCTTAAGCAATCTCAACCCCGCCGAACAGGATTATGTATTTGATAGCAGCATGCAGCTGCTGTATAATATAATTAAACCGGTTAATCCCGATTATAAAATAAACGGCTACCGTGCTGGTGGTTTTTTTATTCAGCCATTTGAAATTTTTAAGCGGCAGTTTATAAAGTATGGTATAAAATATGAGTTTAGTGTGCAGGCCGGCGCAAAATGCTCTGGACCCAACAACAGTTACTCATTTGACTATACATCTACACCGGATAAAAGTTTTTATAATTTTGAAGACAAAGTTATACTGGAAAACCCCAACGGGCAATTTGTGCAATTTCCACTGCGCGAGTGCCGGGTAGAGGGTTGGCGCAAAATATATTCGGGGCTCCACTACAGGTTAACCTCACGCTATAAATACTACCAGCGCTATGGCGATGGCCTGCCATCGGGCAACCAGATAACTTTTGAAAAAGCCGGCATAAAAAGCCGCTTTAGCCACACCGAAGGCTTTAGCATAGAAAGCATGAATTCAGTAAAAATTGATTATTACATGCAGGAACTGGAAAATCACAATCACCTGCACATTATATCGCACCCGAAGCTGATATCGGATTATACACTTGATGTATTGGATAAGTTTCTGGCCCGCGTCACCAATAAATTTGAAATTATAACCCATCCGGCGTTAATTGCAGGGCAATAGCCATTATGCAAAAGGTATTGATAATTGCGTATTTCTTTCCACCGTGTAACCTTACTGCATCGGCCCGGCCGGCCGCATGGGCCAAATACCTCGGCCAGTTTGGCTACTATCCTATTGTAATTACCCGCAATTGGGATATTGCCATCAATAAGCCATCGGATATTTCGAAAACATCGGGCGAGGCTGAAAAGAAAGTGGAGAATGAACAAAGTACGGTGTATTACCTGCCTTATAAAGCATCGCTGAAGGACAAAATATACGCTGAGCATGGCGATAATAGATACCGTTTGCTACGCAAGGCACTTTCGTTTTTAGAGGTATTGTTTCAAAATTTCTTTTTGAGTGTAGTGCCTTTCAGCAATTTTTATGATAAAGCTGTTGAATTGGTTGAAAAAAATAAGGACTTAAACCGGGTGGTGATAACCGCTAATCCCTTTGTATCCTTTTTTATAGGCTACCGGTTGAAGACAAAATTTCCGCATATAAAATGGGTGGCTGACTACCGCGACGACTGGAGCACCAGCGATATAAATGTGCGCGAAAACAAGTTGGCAGAATTCATATTTAAGCTGGAGAACCGTAGTGAGAAAAAATGGGTGGGCACGGCAGCTATCATTACCACCATTTCTTCCTTTTATGCGCACAAGATATCGAAGTATGTTGGCGTAAAGGCTACAACCCTTTTGAATGGTTTTACCGAAGACGATTTAGCCAAAGTAAAAGACACCTCGCAACCCGGCGAGTTAAACATAACCTACAACGGCACCTTATACCCCACACAAAATATTGAGCCTTTTTTACAAGGGTTTAAAAAAGCCGTAGATACATACGGCAACAGACTTAAATGCAAATTGTATTTTCCAGGGCTGGCTTATTATGCCGAGCAGGCCAACCGCGTGCGCAGCAATATGCAGGGTTATGAAAATACGCTGGAGATAACCGAGCGCATACCCCGCGCTCAGGTATTTGATATACAAAACCGCTCGCATGCCTTTTTAATGGTATCGCACAATGGCATTAAAGGTATACCCAGCAGCAAGTTGTACGAATATTTATGTTTCAGGAAACCTGTAATATTGTGCCCTAATGATGGCGATATTGTAGAAGAAACCCTGAACGACACCAACACCGGTATAATTTGTAATACGGCAGAGGATGTGTTTAAGGGTATAAGCCTGCTGGCAGAAGATATTTTGAAAAACGGCAGGGTTACCGCTGTGGCCAACGACGAACGTGTAATGAGCTATTCGAGAAAAAACCAGGCCAAAGTGCTGGCAGAAATACTAAACGGATTATGAAAAAAATACTGGCCTGTGTAGGCACCCGCCCAAATTTTATTAAGATAGTAAAGCTGGAAAAGCTATTTGCCGAAGCGGGATTTGAATACCGCATACTGCACACCGGCCAGCATTTCGACCAAAAGATGAGCGATGTATTCTTCCACCAGCTTAAGCTGCGCAAACCCGACTACTATTTAGGTATAGGCGGTGGCAGCAACAATGAGGTAGTGGGTAAAATAATAGTAGAAACAGAAAAAATATTACTGGAGTATAAGCCAGACATACTGATAGTGCCCGGCGATGTAAACTCAACCTTTGCCTGTGCCTTTGCGGCAGCATCGCTGCGGATACCAGTAGGCCACATAGAGAGCGGCCTGCGCAGCGGCGATATGGATATGCCCGAAGAACGCAACCGGATATTGACTGACTCTTTATCGGACTTATTATTTGTAACCGAACCGGTAGGGGTTGACTTTTTGCGCAAGGCCGGTGTAGACGAAAAGAAAATAAAACTGGTAGGTAACACTATAGTAGATGCACTAACAGAAATGCTGCCGGTAGTAGATGATTGTAAAGTGCTGGATGAACTTGGTGTAGCCAAACCATATGCGGTTGTTACCTTCCACCGTCCCGTAAACGTAGATGACGAAAAGAACCTGGGTATAATAGTAGATGCATTGGCGCGCATATCGGTAATGATGCAAGTGGTGTTCCCTATACATCCGCGCACATTAAAAAGACTGGAGGCAACAGGATTAAAAAGCAAAATAGATAACCCCAACATTAAACTGACAGAACCTCTAGGCTATATTGAGTTTTTGAAACTGATGAAAGAAAGCGTTTGTATCATCAGCGATTCCGGCGGGGTGCAGATAGAATCGAGCTATTTTAACATACCGTGCTTTACCGTACGCGATACTACTGAGCTGAAGATAACCATAGAAGAAGGTACCAACCGGCTAATGGAGCTGGATGCAGCTAAAATTGCAGCCGAAGTAAAACAGGTAATTGACAAACCCAACACCCCGCCCAAACAGCCATGGCTGTGGGATGGCAAGGCCTCTGAGCGCATTGTAGAAGAGGTAAAGAGTTTTTTAATCGGGCGATAAAGTTATTTTTGGGGATATTTGAGAGGGATGAAAAACTTTGTTCTGATTGGTGCTTCGGGCTATATAGCTCCCCGCCATTTAAAAGCCGTAAAAGATACCGGTAACCAGCTACTAGCCGCCTACGATCCGTTTGACAGCGTGGGTATAATGGATAGCTATTTTCCTAACGCCGATTTTTTTGTAGAGTTTGAGCGGTTCGACAGGCACGTAGATAAGCTAAAGCGAAAAGACATACCGCTTGATTATGTGTCTATATGCTCGCCTAACTACCTGCACGATTCGCACATACGCTTTGGCCTGCGCAATGGTGCCGATGTGATTTGCGAAAAGCCGCTGGTGCTTAACCCGTGGAATGCGCAAAGCCTGATAGACCTGGAAAAAGAAACCGGCAAGCACATTAACAACATATTGCAGCTACGCCTGCACCCCAACATTATAGCGCTAAAGAAAAAAGTAGACGAAAGCCCGAAGGATAAAATTTTCGATTTCGACTTAACCTATATCACCTCGCGCGGTAACTGGTACTACACCAGCTGGAAAGGCGATGTAAGCAAAAGCGGTGGCATAGCCACCAACATAGGCATTCACTTTTTCGATATGCTTACCTGGATATTTGGCGCTGTAAAAACCAATATTGTGCATGTGCATACTCATGACCGCGCAGCCGGTTATTTAGAGTTTGAAAAAGCAAGGGTGCGTTGGTTTTTAAGCATCAATGCAGATACATTGCCCGATGCTGCCAAACAAAAAAACATGCGCACTTACCGCAGTATGAACCTGGAGGGCCAGGAAATTGAATTCAGCGATGGATTTACCGACCTGCACACCGCCAGCTATACCGAAATAATTAAAGGGAACGGCTTTACGGTAAAAGATGCCATGCCGAGTATTGAAATAGCATACACCATACGTAAAGAAACACCGGTGGGGCTTAAAGGCGATTATCACCCGTTTGCAAAAACACCGGGTGGCAATCATCCTTTCCATGTTTAAATTGTTGTTTGGTGTTTCACCTATAAGTTTTGAATAAGCATGTGCGGAATAACCGGGTATTACTCCCCATCTAGAAAAATAAACGAAGCCGACCTGCACCGGATGACGGACTGCATCAGCCACCGAGGGCCGGATGCTGCAGGTTACTTTTTTGATGATGCAAAAACCATAGGCCTGGGGCACCGCCGTTTAAGTATTATAGATTTAAGCGAGGCTGCCAACCAGCCTTTTTACTCGCATAGCGGCCGGTATGTTACCGTATTTAACGGCGAGGTTTACAATTTTCAGGAAATAGCTAAGCAGTTAAACATTACCCAGCGCACCAGCAGCGATACCGAAATAATAATAGAGGCCTTTGAAAAAAAGGGAGTTGATTTTGTGCACTTACTCAATGGCATGTTTGCCATTGCTATATGGGATAAACAAGACCATAAGCTTTATCTTTTCCGCGACCGGTTGGGCGTAAAACCTTTATACTATTATCATAAAGATGGTGAGTTTGCCTTTGGCTCAGAGATTAAAGCGCTGCTAAAGATTGATGAAGTAGCCAACTATGCTAAGCCGGATAACAAAACTATTTACACGTTTTTATATTGCGGCTATGTGCCTGAACCGTTTACGGGCTTTAGCCATATACGCCGTTTACCTGCCGGTAGCTTTGCAGTTGTAGATGCGAATGGCATAAACATTAAAAACTATTGGAAACCCGAAGAGAAGGTCACCCCTCGGGTTGAAACAGATTTCAAATCGGCGAAAGAAGAGCTTAAAAACCTGCTGGTATCATCGGTAAAATACCGGATGATAGCCGATGTGCCATTCGGTACCTTTTTAAGCGGTGGTATAGATAGCAGCACGGTTACAGCTATAGCCCAAAGCATTAGCAGCAAACCGGTAAAAACTTTCTCTATAGGGTTTAAGGAAGCAAAGTTTAACGAGAGCGAGTACGCTAAAAAAGTGTCGAAACACTTAGGCACCGAGCATTATGAATTTATTGTAACCGAGGCGGACGCTATGGGGCTTATAGACCGAATGCTGAATGCATACGATGATTTGTATTCAGAGTCATCGGGCATACCTACCATGCTGGTATCTAAACTAGCAAGGCAACATGTAACCATGACCCTGAGCGGCGATGGTGGTGATGAATTGTTTATGGGTTATGGCTCGTACGACTGGGCAAAGCGGTTAAACAATCCGCTGGTAAAAATGCTGCGTAAGCCTGGTGCCGCATTATTATCGATGGCTGGTGGAAAATATAGGCGCGCAGCCGGAGTAATCAACTACAAAAGCGAAAAGCATTTAAAAAGCCATATCTTTTCGCAAGAGGAATACTACTTTAACGAGAGTGAGTTAGACAGTTTATTAAAGCCTGAATTAAAAACCCAATTGCTGTTTGACGAGCATTTGAATACCGCCCGCCAACTATCGCCGGCAGAAGAACAAGCCTTGTTTGATATTAAATATTACCTGAAAGACACTCTGCTTACCAAAGTAGATATAGCCAGTATGCAATACTCGCTGGAGACACGCACACCGTTTTTAGATTACCGGGTGGTAGAGTTTGCGCTCAATCTTTCGGAAGATTTGAAGAAGAAAGACGGCACTGCTAAATACCTGCTAAAAGAAGTGCTGTACGATTATGTACCGCGCCAGTTTTTTGATAGGCCTAAATGGGGCTTTTCTATTCCGCTAGGCAAATGGCTGCTTACCGATCTGCACTACCTGCTGGATAAATACCTGAGCGAAGAAACCGTGACCCAATGCAATGTGGTAAACTACAGCGTAGTAAAAAGCCTGCTTCAGCGATTTAAAAACGGCGAAGACTATTTGTTTAAGCGCATCTGGATATTGATAATCCTTCACCATTGGTTACTTAAATATAAGGGATGACCGAAGTACTTTACATGAGTTACGACGGCATGACCGACCCGCTGGGCCAAAGCCAGGTTATTCCGTATATCAAAGGACTGTCTAAACTCGGTTATCATTTCACCCTTATTAGTTTTGAGAAGAAAGACCGTCTTGAAAAATTCGGGGCAGTTATAGCAGCGCTGCTAAAAGACAACAACATCGATTGGGTGCCGCTATCTTACACCAAAAGCCCGCCGGTACTTTCTACTATTTACGATACCTGGCGTATGCGCAGGAAGGCGTTTGAGTTACATAGCCGAAAGAAATTCAGCATAGTGCATTGCCGCAGTTACATTTCGGCACTGGTGGGGCTGGCCATGAAAAAGAAGTTTGGCACAAAGTTCATTTTTGATATGCGCGGTTTTTATGCCGATGAACGGGTAGATGGCGGCCTGTGGAAGTTAGATAGCCCGCTTTACAAAATGGTGTATGACTTTTTTAAGCGGAAGGAAGTTGAGTTTTTAACCCATGCCGACCATACTATCAGCCTGACTGAAAACGGCAAGCGTATTATTCATTCGTGGGCGCACATACCCAACCAACCCGTACCTATACAGGTAATACCCTGCTGTGCCGACCTGGATAAATTTAGTCCCGAAAGTGTAGACCATAGCAAATTACAAGCGCTTAAAAATGAACTGGGCATAAAGCCCGATGACTTTGTAATAAGCTACCTGGGCAGTGTAGGCACCTGGTATATGCTGGATGAAATGCTTGCCTTTTTTAAATGCCTGCTGGAGAAAAAACCTCAGGCCAGGTTTCTGTTTATTACCAACGAGCCGGCCGAACTGGTGCTGAGCAAAGCGCGCGAATTGCAGATTGCCGCTGATAGGTTTATCATAACCCCATCGCCAAGCCCACTGGTGCCAACTTATTTGTCGCTCTCCTCCATATCCTTTTTCTTTATCAAGCCTGTGTTTAGCAAGCAGGCTTCCTCTCCTACCAAGCAGGGCGAAATAATGGGCATGGGCATACCCTACATTTGCAACACCGGTGTGGGCGATGTAGATGAAATTGTTAAAGACACCCGCTCGGGCTACCTTGTAGACCATTTTACCGTAGAAGACTACCGTAAAACTATTAATACTATACTTACTACTACCCTGAATGCCAACGAAATAAGGCAAGGGGCCTTCAAATATTACTCGCTGACTAAAGGAGTAGACAACTACAATAATGTTTATTGCAAACTTCTTGCAAAAACATAGAGCTATACCTATAAATAAGCATCTTTGAGAGTGAGGCAGACCGTCCATAAATTTACGGTTGGCCGATTTGAGTTCGCATTTAATATCTTATATTTACGTATATCATTAAGAATGAGAAAAACACTACTTCTTGCTTTTGTTTTAGGCTTAACCACTACCCTGTTTGCGCAGGAATACCGCCTGGTATGGCCTAAACAGGATTATGTATTCGATTCTACCGTAGTTAACTTTCAGTGGAGTGTGGTAGACAATGCTACCAGCTACGAGCTTCAGTATTCGGATAACGACCCTACTTTCGGGGTAGCTTCGCTTATTTCAGCTTCAGGTACTTCTTACCAAACTACGCTAACTGCCCGTAAAACTTATTATTGGCGTGTTAGAGCTATTACCAATCAGGGTACACAAGCGTGGTCATATGCCCGCAGGTTCTACATTTTCGAGCCCCCCCAAAAAAATGGTTTGCTATTATGGTTCGAGGCTAACAGAAATGTAACAGCACCAGGCGGCGCGGTATCTGAGTGGGTTGACCGCTCAGCCTCTATTACAGCTACACAAACTGCAGCTAACAAACCTACCTTTACGCCCAATGTAACCCAGCTTAAAGGCAAGCCCGTAGTTAGCTTCGCCGGGGGCACCAGCAACCCTCAGATGATGACTTTCCCAAGTGTTACTATTGACTACGGTACAAATGGTGGATACACCTGTCTGGCTGTACGCAACTACAACAGCAACCCCGGTACTTACCTGCAATACTTTTTAGGTGGGCCTAGCGGTGTTGAGGCCAACGGGTTTGTAGCAGATGCAAGCTATTACACAGGCTCTACAGGATGGGGAGCATATACAACTGTAGGAGGATACAATGGCCTTTATACTACTATCGGTGCAGATTTAACCAGCACCTATTCTATTTACACCGTTCAGCCCGAGCAATTAACCCGCAATGGTATTGCCCGGCCAACAGGAACCAATAATGAGGCTGGGTCGAACGCAAAATCGAATTTCCTGTTAGGTACTTTAGGCCGAACAGCAACCGGTATTGGTCAATTCTTCTCTTATAAAGGCAACTTAGCCGAGGTTATAGTTTATGACAATACTCTTGATACTACCTCAAGAGTATTAGCCGAGCAATACCTACGCTACAAATATGCAAACCCGGTTAACATGGGTCCCGATACAATTTTTCCAAGCTTTTGCGTAAATACAACATTAACCCCGGGGCCCGGCTTTTTTGTCAAGCTTAAATGGTTTGATGGAGATAGCACCTCTACCACTAAAACAGTAACCAGCGTAGGCAAATATTGGGTAGAAGGTACTGATATATTTGGTTACAAATCTTATGATACCATTAATGTAAGGCCACAGATTTTCTTTAACCAGTTGCCTCCGGTAGCGTTTCTTTGTTCCGGCGATTCGCTGGTATGGAACACCGGCTACCCGGCCAATGGCTTTACATTCGATTGGTCTAACGGCGAGTCAACACCAAGCATAGCTATAAAAACAGGTGGCACCTATTCTGTTACTATTGCAGATAATGCCAACTCTACCTGCCAGTTGCAATCGAGTGCAGTGGTGGTTACGGTAGATACTTTCCCCGATTATACACTCGGTGCCGATACCTCTTTCTGTGCTGGTAACCGGTTGAATTTTCTGCATACCGATTCACTACTTTCTATTGTATGGTCTACCGGCGATACAATTCGCGAGACGGCTATAAGCACACCAGGCAACTATTCGGTTGTTGCAGTAAATGCCAACCAGTGTGTAAACTACGATACCATTGGTGTATTAATCCGTGGTATTGCACCTTCTATTTATTTCAGCAACCCTGTACTGTGCGCTACCGATACTATACAGTTTATAGACTCAAGCATTCCGCCAGGGGTGCCTATCAGCTATTGGCAGTGGAACTTTGGCGATGGCGATACCAGCAACCTGCAAAACCCAACTCATGTCTACGCTACCCCCGGCACATATACAGTTTCGCTTACTGCTACTACCGACTCGGGTTGTGTAAACAGCCTTACCAAACAGTTGCCAGCCTACCTTAAGCCGGTAAGCCTGTTCCAATCACGCGTATCGTGCGCTACAGCCGAAACACAGTTTTATGATCTTAGTTCTACAGCCCTGCCTGCATTACTTCAAACATGGAAATGGAATTTTGGCGGTCTCGATTCCTCGATAGTGCCTAATCCTACGTTTGCTTTCCCTGCGCAAGGCAAATACGAGGTTACCTTACGCACCAGCAACGATAATGGCTGCGTGAGCATCAAAAAAGATTCGGTAGAAGTATTTGCCGAGCTTGTGGCCGATTTTGCATTTAACCGGTTATGCCTGGGCGATACGGTTGCGTTTACCGATTTAACACCATCGTTCTCGTTGGTGTCGTGGCTATGGAACACGGGCGATGGCCGCTTCTTCACACAAAAGAACATCCGGAATAAATATGATGTAGCGGGCTCGTACCCTGTAACATTACAGATACAAAACGCCATTGGCTGTGTAGATGCTATTACCAAGACAGTAACCGTATACCCTAAACCCGATGCTGCCATTGGCAATGGCCTGATATGCGAAGACCAATACTATACACCCGTAAACAATTCGGTAGTTACAGAACAAAACAATACCTGGAACTGGAATATCGCGGGCAATAATTATACGGGGTTTGAACCGCAGCACTATTTTGGCGATACAGGTACTTACCCTATTAAACTACAGATTGTTTCGCAAAACGGATGTAAAGATTCTGCAAGCGGTATAGTATATGTGTCACCCATACCTGTAGCTAACTTTACATTTGTGCCGCTATATGGCGATGCCCCTTTGCTGGCTACCTTTACCAATACCAGCCAGAATGCCGATAACTACACCTGGAATTTTGGCGATGGTGTTACAGATAATACCACCAACCCTACCCACACCTATACTACCAACGATACTTTCCCTATACAGCTCGTGGCAATAAACGAAGTTGGTTGCTCGGATACTATAACCAAAAGTATAACTGTAGTCGTTACCGATTTGGATATATCTGTTGATAGGGTATACACCGATGAAGCTCCATTGCAGGATGGAACTGTTCTTGTTTCGGTATATGCCGATTTAAGCAATGTGGGCACGCGCCTGATAACCAATGCACGGCTGTATGCCACTATAGGCAGTGGCGGGGTTATAAGCGAGGAATGGGATACTATATTCCAGTCTGGCCAGGCCAAGCAGTATAAATTTGAGGCAAATTTTGTAGTAGCGGCCGGCAGCGCCAATACTTATGTATGTGTAGAAGCCACCAGTGTAAACCATGGCGAAACAGAAACCCGCCTGGATAATAACAGGGAGTGCACATCGCTTACCGATGTTATACAATTAATCGGCCCATCTCCTAACCCGGCACGGGGCGATGCCTATCTTGGTATTATATTGCCAAAAGCCGGCAAAGTTACTATTGAAATAATGGATATCTTAGGACAGCCAGTGCAGGAGATAACCGAGCTTAACCTGCCAGTAGGCCGAACAGATTTTGCGCTGCCTGTAAAAATGCTACGGGCATCGGAATATTTTATCCGTATTAAGCATAATGACGACAAACTGGTGCGCAAACTGGTAGTGCATTAATACATAGTACAATAACACCAATCTGCTGTTGAAAAAGAGGCGCTGCATGCAGCGCCTCTTTTTATTTTTACAGGCATGCAGCATATAGCAATTTTTGCCAGCGGAAAAGGAAGCAACGCACAGGCCATTATCGAATATTTTAAAAATCACCCCACCATTAAAGTTGCACTGGTAGTAACCAACAACCCCGATGCCGGAGTAATAAAAATCGCCCATCAGCATAAAATCATATCGGCCATTGTAAGCAAAAACTTTATGGGTAATGAGGAGAATATGAATAAGCTACTGGGCGCCCTAAATATAGACCTGATAGTGCTAGCAGGGTATCTTCAGCTAATACCTGCTTTTCTCATCAAGAAATTCGAAAACCGCATTATAAACATTCATCCGGCACTGCTGCCTAAGCATGGTGGTAAGGGTATGTATGGTAAAAAGGTGCATGAGGCAGTGTTGACAGCTAACGACACTGAAACAGGCATAACTATACACTATGTAAATGAAAGATATGATGAAGGCAAAGCCATACTGCAAAAAGCGGTAGCAGTAGGCACTACCGACAATGCCGAAACCATAGCTGCCAAGGTGCAACAGTTGGAACATGAATGGTTCCCCAAAACCATTGAGCAGTTGCTTGAAAAGAAATAATTATTTAGTGGTGCTGGTTAACTCGTTATAATACTGCAGGTATTTTTGCTGTAGTGCTTTAACCGAGTACTGCTCTACCACCGTTCTACGGCCCTCGGCACCCATTTTTTTGCGCAGTATTTCATTATCTACCAGGGTAGATATAGCATTTACATACTCATCATCAGTGGTAGCTAAAAAGCCATTTACACCGCTTTGAATTATCTGGCTATTAACCCCCACCGGCGACATAATGGTTGGAATCTCCAGCGCCATGTATTGCAGGCCTTTTAACCCGCACTTGCCCTTGGCCCATTCATCATCGGGCAGAGGCATAATACCAATATCGAAAGAAGAGAGTTCGCGCAGTTCGTCCTGCTTATTCCAGTTCAGGCTTATTACGTCCAGCTCATCATTTTTGTAGTTGGCATCGCCTATCACTTTTATCTTAATGCGGTCGCCGTATTTCTTTTTAATTTTTAGCAGGGCAGGCACGGCAAACTTAAAATGCTGTATGGTGGTAATACTTCCGCTCCAGCCAATACAGACGCGGCCATCTCCCGGTTGCTCCATACGCTGATACTCATCGGTATCGATAGTAGTAGGCACTATGCGTATGTTGCTATTGAATGGCTTTGCATAATCGGCCAGATATTGATTACCTGCAAAAATCATATCGCTAAGCCCTATGATAGAAGATGTTTTAGAGGCATCTTTTAAAAAGCTGAACTTTTTATTGGCATCCGATACATTCTGCATCCAGATAGAATCATCGAAATCGAAAATTACTTTGGCTTTACTGCGCGCAAAATGCTTTTCGAAAAAAGTAGTGCCGGTCATAAAGGCCTCGCGCTGTATAAAGATGATGTCGTACTGGTTGGCTTTCATCGCATCGCCCAGGCGCTTCATAAAGCACTTTAAAAATATGGTGCCTTTTTTAAACAGGTTACCCGGCGAATAGAAAATCTTATCGTCTTCGGGTGTTATCAGAAAAGAGAAGTCGTAATCGTATCCGTTCTGTTTCAAAAACTCGAGATACTGCTCGAAGCGAAAACGCTGCGACGGTGAGCGGTCGCGGCGGTGCATAGCTATGTATAATACTTTTTTCAATGTGTAGTGGTCTATCTTAAGAAACGCCGGCATGGCGTATCTATAATTAATCTTCTAACCAGAACGATGGCAGCTTTTCAGTCAACTCAATGTTCTCAAATTTCGAGCTCTTCTGAATGCCGGCCTTCTTTGCCCAGGCTTCCATTTTTGTTAAGCCTTCCAGCAGGGTTGTATTTGCCGAATCGCCAAAAATAGCCTTGGCCTTGCTATGGTCGCTATAGGCATGGGTTACCTCGTTGCGTGCCGGCAGATAGCGCAGCTCGCTCTTCAGGTTCATGGCTTCCATTACTGTGTGCGCAAGTTCTTTTACGGTATAATCTTTATCGGCACCTACGTTAATTACCTGGTTATAAGCAGCCGGTATGTTTACACAGTTGGCAATGTGCGGGGCTATGTCGCCTATATAACTAAAGGCGCGTGTTTGCATACCATCGCCAAATACCGATAATTGCTTACCCTGCATCAACTGGTTCATAAATATACCTACCACATTGCGGTAGCGGTCGCCCAGGTTTTGGTACTCGCCATATACATTGTGCGGACGGAAAATCACATAGTTCAACCCGAACATCTCGTGCGATACTTTCAGGTCCATTTCTACTGCATACTTGGCAATGCCGTACGGGTCTTCGGGTACCGGTACCATATCTTCTCGCAAAGGCGGCTTACCTGCACCGTATACAGCTATAGATGAAGTGAACACAAAGCACTTTACTTTAAACTTAATAGCCAGGTTAATCAGGTTAACGCTACCTATCAGGTTATTGTTGTAGTTAAACCGTTTAATAAAGTGGCTAAGGCCTTCGGCAGCATAGGCCGCCAGGTGGTATACATATTCAAACTTATGCTCTTCGAATAGTTTCTCTAACAGCACATGGTCCATAATAGACCCCTTGACGAATGTTGCTTTGGGGTTTACGTTCTCTTCGAACCCACCGCTTAAATCATCCAGTACTACTACATCGTGCCCTAAAGCCACCAGTTCATTCGTAACATGGGCACCAATGAAACCTGCCCCTCCTGTAATCAACGATTTTATTGCCATTGTTTTAACTTGTTAGATGGCGCCAAAAATAATCTTTACAATGGTATAACGAAGCCTTGCAGATACTCAATTACTATTACTTTTATACCCCTAAAATCATATCTGCCATGCATAGCCAAACCTTAGCCTATTTTTTTGAACGCGACCTGCTAAAACTTAAAGAAGAATTAAACCTGTATAAAAACGAAGGCGACCTATGGGTTGTGAAAAAAGACATTAGCAACAGTGCAGGCAACCTGTGCCTGCACCTGATAGGTAACCTTAATCACTTTATAGGTGCCACCCTGGGCAACACCGGCTATGTGCGCACGCGCGAGGTTGAGTTTGCTGCCAAGGATATACCGCGCGATAAACTGCTGGCTGATATTGATGCCGTAACCGGTATAGTAAAAACCACCCTTGGCACATTAACTGCCGATGACTTTGCTAAAGATTTCCCCCTGCGCATGCAGGATAGGGTGGTAACTACCGAACAAATGCTGCTACACCTGCTTATGCACCTGAGCTATCATTTGGGACAGATAAATTATCACCGCAGGCTTATAGCTGCTGGTTGAAACCTGCCGGTACATGATAACCGGACATTACGCAGCATTACAAGGAACATATTTGACAATTTGAAGAAGGTAGCTTATATTATACAATTGTAGCACACCTGTATGCCAATAATGGCCTATATTTGAGTATTCCTTAGTTCATAAATCCCCCGGTAATGAAAAATAATCTACTCTTATCTTTAACGTTATTGATATTCAGCGTTCCGGCCTTTTCTCAGAACGTAGGTATAGGTACCAATAACCCTCAAACCAAATTGCAGGTAGCAGGGGCAATTAGTTCTACGCCGGTTTCGGCACCAGCGCAGGCGGCTTATGTTATTCCCGATAATACCTCGGTGTTCCGCCTGACAGGCGTAGCGGGTACACAAGGTAACGCCCTTAGCATGGCCACACCAAAGGAAGGACAATACCTTATTATTTTTAACGATGATAATGATGTTGCCACATTTGGCGGGTTTAACTTATCGGCGGGGGCAACTATTACTTTAAATTACATAAATGGAGCCTGGCGACTTACAGGCAGAAGTGATGCAGTAGGCCCTACCGGGGCTACAGGGGCTACCGGTTCTGCCGGAGCTACGGGCCCACAGGGTAATGCAGGCCCGGTTGGCGCCAGTGGTGCCGATGGTAAAAATGCGTATACGACAACTACTACAGGTTATACCCAGCCTGTATTGGGAAACAACGTATCGGTAAGCGTGGCAAACACCAGCTGGATGACAACCGGCCAGGCAGTGTTTGTGGGTGGCAGCGGTGGTTATTACATAGTAAACAGTATTACAAACAGCACCACCGTGGTGCTTACCTATTTGGGTGGTGGCAGTACAGGTACTGTAGGTGCAGCAGGCTCAGGTGTTTCGGCTTCGGGCCAAACCGGAGCACAAGGGGTAACCGGCGCGCAAGGCAGTGTGGGCGCTACAGGGCCACAGGGTAGTGCAGGTCCTACGGGTGCTCAGGGTACTGCTGGCGCAACCGGCGCTCAAGGACCAACCGGCGCACAAGGCATTGCAGGCCCTACAGGTGCACAAGGCACCGCAGGTGCAACAGGAGCGCAGGGTAGCGTTGGACCAACCGGTGCGCAAGGCCCGGCAGGTTCGTTAAGCGCGGGTACTGCAGCAGGCAATACAACTTACTGGAACGGCACCACATGGGTGCTTAACAGCAGCAATATTTATAATAACGGTGGTAATGTGGGTATAGGCACAGCCTCACCAGGCACAAAACTGGATGTTACAGGAGCTATTCGCACCAATAACCAGCTCATTTCAACTGTAGCAACCGGCACTGCTCCCGTGGCTGTTAGTTCTGCCACAATGGCCCCCAACCTTAACGCCGACCGTGTAGATGACAGACATCTCTCTGAAATTCAATTTCAACAGTCTGGCAGGGATTTTCCAAACGGAACACTTATACAATCAGATATTGATTACTCTGTAGCCAATGGAGACCCCTGGTTGTTTGAAATAGAAGGTAACTCGTACGGTCAAATTGTGCCTATAGACATAAAGATTCAGGGTTATATTTATTACGATTCGCTTATTAACGTAGGCGGTATTTCGAACGGAACCGGCATTACAGGATTATCCGCTTTTAATTATGGTGGCAAATTATGTTTCTGGTTCCCTTACCAGGCATACTGGAATGGTTATAGCGTGTTTATTAACGATAGCTACAACGGTGTTAAACACAACCGGCTGGTTTCCATTACGCATGTAGCCAAACCGGGCGGTGTTACTAAAGAAGTTGCCCTTACACCTAAAATTCGCCAATCGTGGCACTCGGGTAACTTTACACCGGGCAGTTATTCGGCAGGTACCGGCACAGCAAATACCGTTTCAAAATTTATAACATCCACTACTATTGGTGATAGTAAGATAACCGATGACGGGGTAAATACCATTAATGCGGGCAGCCGCTGGTTCCGTGTAAACGGTAAAGAAGCTATTGATGGTAACGATAGCTGGTTACGGTTAAACCAGGCTGGTGCCTATGCCAGCGGGATATATACTCCGGGCTTTTTCAGAGCCGATGGGGGTATTGCCTCGGGCGGTGTGGGTGCTTCGGCTGGTATTGTAAATGCGCTTACCGGTTACCAGGTTAATAGTGGCGCTGCCAGTGGTACGTATTTACGAGGTAACGGAACCAATTACGTATCATCGGGCATTCAAGCTGCAGATGTACCAACCCTTAACCAAAACACTACCGGTTACGCTACCTATTTAAAATCGCCTTACCCTTATAACATAAATATTAGCGATGCTACTACTGCTGCCAGTTTATGCGAGCCTGCCAGCCTTAGCTCTGTAAACATGCATGCATCGCATGGTTTATTCGGCAGCTGGGCTACTACTTTGACCATGTCGGGTTACGACCGCTACGGCGCTTACCAGATAAGCGGAAATTATAATAGCGGAACTCCTGAACTGGCAATCCGCAATTATGTGCAAGGTACCAGCACATGGAACTCGTGGGTTAAGCTGATTACTACTGCTAATATTGGAAGCTATGCCGATAACCTGGGTAACCATACCGCCACTACTAATCTTAACATGAATGCAAGAAATATTAGTGCAGTTGGCGACATAGTATCTGACCAATATACGGGTATGGGCTTGGTAGGTCTTTACGATCCTACCAAATATCAAAACGTATGGTCAATGGGTGGTTCATACCGCTTACCCTCTAACGGAGCCAGTCCGGGCAATTTGTATGGACTTGCCTTTTCATATAATCCCGATTACGGTGGGGCAGGTAACAACGCACAGGCTAAAGCAGGTTTAAACCACCAGCTGCTTCTTATGATGAATGGAGTTACTTATACTGCTTTAGGTAATGGTATGTGGACTAACGGCAATTTGCGCTTTGGCACTTACCTGTTAGGAAACGACAAGTATGCCATTGATGCCGGAGACAGCTGGCTAAGGTTGAACCAGCAGAATAGCTTTGGAAATGGTACGTATAGCCCTTATTTAATAAGAGCTGATGGAGGCTTTAATGTAGACGACCAAACAGTAATAGATAATGACGGAGGCTGGCACAGAACTTACGGTGCTACCGGCTGGTATAACAATACTTACCAGGGTGGATGGTATATGGCCGATGCCACATGGATAAGAAATTACAATCAAAAAAAATTGTATTTTGATACAGATGGCGGCGATAACACAGAAACTGCACGTACTGATATGCAAAGTGCCACGCAAGACCATGCATTGACAAGCGAGAATGATGTTTGGGGATACGTTGGTTTTAGCAACCAGCGGTGGTGGACCATGTATGCTTACAATGGCTTTGGCACTTCAAGTTTAAAGCACAAGACAGATGTTCACGAATTAACCGGCGCAGAAATTGACAAAAGTCTTACTGATTTAAATAAAATCCAATCCATTACTTACAAATGGAATAAATCAGTTTGGGAGCAGATGAATGGCAATTTTGCAGATAACCGTTTGCATGAGGCCGGAGAAAAACCAGACCCGAATTTCCAAGTTCCTTCATGGATGGGCTTTTCGGTAGAAAGCCTTCCACAGAACATTGTTGACGAAACAGGCGAAAACTACCAATACGGCGCTATGTTTGGTTTATTAGTATCTGCTACAAAAGCGCTTACAAAGCGAACAGAAATATTAGCAGAGGCGCTGGATGTAAATTTTGAAGAGCTAAAAACAGCAAAGTCTGTAACCAAAAATATTTCAGATTTTGGTACTGCATCGGCCAATGCTAAAGAAACCTGGATTAATTTTTCAGATGAATTTACCCACCAGTTGAATGGCAAAACTCCAACTGTTACTATCAGTTCCTCGCAGGCAGGTGTAACTATTTCGGTAGTTGAGAAATCGGCGAAAGGGTTTAAAGTAGTTTCCAGTTCGGAAAAACCTGTTGATTTTGATTACATAGCTATGGGCAAAACAGTAATTGAATTTCCAGACTATGCTTCGACAGTTGAAAAGCCCATGCAAAAAGCGGATATCAATGCATGGTATACAAACATCTCTAAAAAGAATAAGACTTTACCTGTACAGGTAGGTAACCCTGCCGAGGAAGCCCTGGCAAAACAACAAAAGAAAACTGTTGACCCTACCCTAAAAGGCACCTACATTGAACCGGTTAAAGAAGTAGCTCCACCGGCACAAGCGTCCCCGGCGAATACAAATCCGAAATAGCTATTTAGAAATACATAATAAAACAGCCTGTCAATTAATCATCGACAGGCTGTTTTATTACCGGCAACGGAACTTATACGTTCATTACTCAGCAAAAAGCTCCTGCAGCTTATTGAAGGACTTTACGTTGTTAGGTCGTTTCATCGAGCGCATGATGTCGCTTTTATCGCGGGTGGTCAGGTGCAGGCTCATAGCGGCTTTGTTTTCTACTTTTTCACTGGTGTATTCAAACAATACAAATTGCAGTTTGCCGCGCAGTTCTTCGCTCATTTCATCCAACCGGTAATCGGTAAGAAAATCCTGCATGTTTTCCATATTGGTGTACACGGTACCCAGCGGGTCGGTAATGCGGGCAAACACGGTTTTCTTCTCGGAGGCTGCGGGCTCTTCAAATTTTTCTGAATCGCGTATTTGTATAATAACTACACCGCTCGTGTTTTTGTCTATCCAGTCGCCAAAGGTGTTTAAAAACCGAAGTGTAGTTTCAATACCAAAGTTATCCAATGCACCGCCATCCATTACATAGGTTGAGGGTTCGCTGGGTAGCACCGAATTGGGGAAGAAAAAAGGGAAAGTGGCGTTCATGCGCATGGCAGAAGTAACCAATAAGCTATCGCTGGCTTGCTTTTTAAAGAAACGGCCAAAATCTATCGCATCTATCTCCAGGCGGTTATCCAGTGCCTTTTTGCCATGCGGGCGCATTAAGAATGATACCGGCTGCGGACTTATATAATAGCGACGCGAATCGTTCATAATGGTAGTGTGAAAAATAAGCAAAGGAATTTTGGCACTGTATTCATCCTGCCGGTAATCGCCAATTGTTTTTTCGAATGGGAACTGCAGGTTGCGGCAGTAGAATTTCTCAAACACATAGCCACGGTCTACGCTGTACTTTTTATCGTTTAGTTTAAACTTATGAAACGGTATAAGCACATCGTTGCTGATAATAGAAAGCGCAATGGGGTTCAGCACATCCTTTGATACATTTTCAGTGTATTGCGGGTCAGATAGATTGATAGGAAAGCCGTTTTTCTTTTGCAAAAACAACTCGCGCAAATAGGTAGTGGCAAACATGCCGCCCGATGCACCGCTTATTAAAAATGTTTTGTCTAACAGGTTGCCTTTAGCCAGGCTATCGCAAAACTGCAGCGTTACCATAGAGTACATAGCCGCCCGCAAACCGCCCCCACTCACATTTACAAAGTACATTTTAGGTTTCTTAAATGGATTGCGCGGGTCGGTGTTTTTGTGCAGCCAGTTTTCGAGTATGGGCTTAAAATATTCCTTATCCTGCGCTATGAGCGAATCGGACGATAACTCGCGGAAAGTTTCGAGGTTGTAGCGCGCACGCGTGCTATAGTTAAGTCCGTAAGCCCGGCTTTGAAAACCAAATACATCGTACTGGGTAAGGTAGTTGGCTACCAGTAAAAACACAATGATAGCCGCCGAGCCCCAGCCACCGGTCCAGTACAGAAACATGCCAAACAGCGACATGAGCAAACTAACAAAAAGGAAACCAGTGGCGGCAATAGGAAACTGAAAAAAGGGATTCTCAAGAAAAAAACCCATGCTTACCAACAAGGTCATGGTAACCAAAAAAGCCATAAAGGCATTCCAGTGATGGCGGCGGAAAACCAATTGGTGTAGCTTAGGGTCGTAATGGTCTACCGTGCGGGTATGGCGTATGTTGAATTTATTGGTAAGGTAAAATTCTACCTTATTAAGCTCTTCACGCTGAAGCGTATCACTAAACTGCACCCGCCGCACAGCCCTTTTGCGCCGAACCCGTTCTTTATTCTCCTGTATTATGCTGCCGGTGTTTTTATTGGTAAAATTGAAGTAAACCGCGGTGATTAATATTACCAGTATGAAGCCTGCAGTAAAGCCTAAAATTTCAAAAACAATTTGCCACGGAGTTTCGAACTCGTACTGTACCCTGAAGATAATAACAGATACTATGTAAGTAATAATAAAGATGCCCGGTATAAGGGCATTGTTTAGCACAAACATACCCAGGGGGTACTGCAGGCTGGCCATAAAAGGGAACCGGTGCGAGTTAAGAATATACATCACCACATTCCAGGTAATAAACATAGCACCAAAGCCTATACCCACTACAGCAAAACTAAGGTAACCTACATTACCTAAATATTCGGGATCGAGTAGTACCGAGTGAGTGCCTATCCCCGCGCCAAATTTGCCTACTATAATGGCAAACATGAGTAGCCAGAAAAAAAGCAAAAACTGGTGCCGCTTAAAGGACAGCAACAACAACTGTACGGGGAATGAGTAATAAATATCCTTAAACAGCGTAAGCATGGGCAATATATTCAGCTACAATAAACTGAAAAGAAGTGAATGCTATAGGCTACTAATCAACGCTTAAATGTGCTTGTGTATAGTAGTATACAACTAAGGCATCTTCACCTCTGCCAGTTGCATAGTCCAGCCGATATCTAAAAGATAGATAAGCGGAAACTTAAAAGATTCCAGCACCTGCACGGTATATTTAATATCGCTGCCACCCTGCAGTTCCCATCCCGGTATGGCTACCAGGTTACCGTTCAGATTAAAATTAAACTCGCCTATGGTGTTGCTAAGCGCGGTAGTGGTATCGCTGGCACCATTTACCTTTATGTTGGCTGCAGAGGTAGCCGATATATCGTTGAACATTTTTTGGCTTAGAAACAGGGCTGTTTCTTTATCCAGCTTAGTATCGCCACCGGTAAAATAATTGTTAAGTGCATCTGCTTTGGTTACGGCAGCATTGGTAACACTTACAGTACCAGACTGCGGTGTGTTCTCGGTGGTTTTCCAGAAAAAAGAGATTTCTTCTCCCGCCTTTTTTAGCGTAGCTATCAACTGGTATTTTTTGCCACCTGAGTTTACATCGTACGTGAGTTGTGTTCCGGGCATCATGCTCTTTTCATAAGCTGCCAGGTCTTCAATATTTTGTGCAGGCAATACAAAAGCAAGTAATTGTATGGCAAATACGAGGCAGGTAGATTTTAGCATGGCATATGGGTATTGGTTACCATAAAAGTAAGTATTAAGCCCAAATGCGAAGGAAACTTTGAATAACACAGATAACTACCTGTTTCTACTGCTATATTAAAAATGTGTTAACCTTGGCTTAACATTGGGAAGCTACCTTCGCATTAAATAAAAAATGGCAAAATGGACGTAAATGATTTTAAAGTTTTACTGGTAGATGATGAAACCGATGTGTTGGATTTTATGAAATATAACCTTGAGAAGGAAGGTTTTTGGGTATACACTGCCAGTAACGGGATAGAGGCTATACAAATGGCCAAGAAAATGAACCCACACCTGATAATACTGGACCTGATGATGCCCAAAATGGACGGTATAGAAACCTGCCGCGAATTGCGTAACCTACCGGAGTTTAAAAACACCATTATCACTTTTCTTACAGCACGCGATGAAGACTATTCGCAGATAGCAGGTTTTGAAGTGGGTGCCGATGATTATATAACTAAACCTATTAAACCACGCGTATTTATCAGCCGCATAAAAGCCCTTTTGCGCAGGCTGGAAACCAACGAAACGGCTGGCAAACTGGTAGTAGGTAATATAGAAATTGACCGCGAGCGCTACCTGGTTATAAAAGATGGCAATGAAATTTCGCTGCCACGCAAAGAGTTTGAACTGCTAAACCTGCTTATAAGCAAACCAGGCCGTGTTTTTAAGCGTGAAGAGATATTAAGCAAAGTGTGGGGCAACGATACTATTGTAGGCGACAGAACCATTGATGTACACATACGTAAGCTCCGCGAAAAAATAGGTGACGACTACTTTAAAACCATCAAGGGTATTGGGTATAAATTTGATGCCTAATCACAGCTTTCTGGTCTACTTCTCTACCAGCGCTATATCTTCTTCTTTGTAGAACTTTCTTTCTGCCCAGTTAAACCGCTCCCAGTAAAGGTTTTCATCCATAGCAAACTTGCCGGTTAGAGAATCTGCAACTATTCTTTCTTCGTCAGAAAAAGCGTCAGATTTAACCGACTGCAAAAAAGGGCCGTGTTCTTTTTCAAGTGTCTTTTTGTAAAAGGTTAATAGCTCTTTGGAGTATACTTGTAAGGTGGTATCGCCTTCAAAATCTTTCATCTCCTCTATTTTGACCAGAGTTTCGTTAACCATGGTTAAATACTTCTGTTGCGACTGCAAGGCGCGGTTTTTTTCGTAACTCTGCAACGCATCACCATATTCCAGCGAGTTGTCTATCACAGCCTGCACCTTTTGCAAGATGGTATCACGGTACTCTTTGGCACGTTTTTCCTTCAAATGGCAGCTACTGAGCGCTAATGTTAACAAACAGGCAGAAAAAAGGACAGCTATAGCTCTCATGTTAAATGTTTTAGGGTTCAAAATACCTTTTTGAAATTGTTACGTATAATATTTACTACCTTAAGTATAGTCAAATCTACCGAATATAAAATTGCTGTGGTTTAGAAAAATATCGCTTCTGTGCATGGTATTGCTGGCAAGTGCTGGTGCCAGAGCTTCCGCCCATTGGGAGGGTGATTCTGCAACTGACCTGTATGAATCTGAAAAAAACATCCTGCTACAGCGTATAAATTTTGAAAAAAGCCGTATTGCAAATGATTACCGCAGTGCCGACAGTCGCCTTTTTGTGCTGGTAGATAGCCTGACCCAATTTATACAAGAACAAAATGTAATAGCTGCCAGGCGCAACCTTTACCTTACCCGGCTACAGGTATTTCTTTCCAATATCAACCGCTATTACTCCGATAGCTATCTCAAGTCGGGTACTTACCTGGCTGTACTTAGCTATTACCCCCTTATGATAGAGTGGGACCAACAGGATGAGCTGCAGCGGAATATAAAACGGTACTCTGCCTTTTCGATAAAGGCAGTACGCCTTATACCGAGCGATACAATTGCCGAAGACTTTTTGACAGATTACCTAAAAGATCATCCTGACGACATTTTTCGATACACTGAGGAGTTTGATGATCGGCGTTTTGCTTTGCGCATGCTAGAGAAAGCCACCAAGCTTTCTCCCGAATCGGCAAAGCGCTATTATACCAGCCCCGGCCCTGTAAATAACCTGCTACGCCAAAGCAAAGATTTATTTGTGCGTAAATCGTTTGAAATTTATGCCCGCTTTGGCCAAAAATCGCGGGCGTACCTGCTGCTTGATAAAATTGTGAGCGGTAATATGAGTGTAGAGACAGCCGACTCTATTGGCAACAAGCCCGACCAATTGTTTCGTATGCTGGTGCAGATGTCGATGCAGTACGAAAGCAACGTTACGTTCTCCATCTACAGATATTTGAATACCTACAGTGTAGATGCTATGCGTAAAATAAACCAGGATGCGCTGAATGCCGCTTACTCGTTTGAATCGTTTAAAAACCGCAGCCCCGAAGAAATGTTTGTGCTGCTTAGCTATGGCTATAAAGAAACCACAGCCAAAAACTTTCAGGTATTGCTGGATATTTTAAAGAAAAAATCTACCGATATACCTATCAGCAGCGTAATGATAACCTCGCTGGACAAACAAAAACTGAAAGACCTTATCATCCATTGTGATAAGAACATGATGCTGGATAAAATACTGGGATTGGTAGATGATGAAAAGAAAGATTACTTGCTGGCCCTATCATCGCTTGAAGAAAAAGAAAACCTATTTCCCCCATTCCGCACTTTTGCTAAAGATAACCCTCTTACCAATAATGAGCCCGAAGACCGGGCAATTAATGAAATGGCAAAAGTTCCACCATCAAAGCCCGTTTCGCCCGATACTACCGATGATGATACCCCTATTGCACGGCCCGAAAAAATGAAAGAATGGGTGGAGCCTAAAAAAATACAGGCTGTATCGGGCAGTTCGCCGGCTGCACCGGTGGCTGTTACATCGGCGGAGGAGTCGGCGGATATTGTGGCTGTTCCTGTTCCCGAACCAGAGCCTGCGCCGGAGCCGGTAAATATCATACTGGACGACCGTACACGAACCATTATTGCGCTGAAGAAAAACATATTAAATACACTTCATAATTTCCCTTCATTTATAGAGAAGGATTATTGCGAAGAGATATTAACCTATGCTGCGCAGAAAGAGCCCGACGAGCTTTTTAAAAAAATAGACAGCTATAAGCACAAACGTTTCAGCCTTAAGATTCTGGAACTGTGTGCCATTAATGCACCCTTATCGGTAAAGCGATATTTGTATAACAACACCCACCCCGTAAACTATATACTGCAATACAGCAAAAACACGCTGGTTAAAAAGATACTTGAAATAAATCCTCAACTAGGTTATCACAGCAAGCCTCTTTTGTTGCTGGATGAAATTGTAAAAAACGGCATGTCTCCCCAGGAAGCAATTTACATCAGCAATGACCCCAACAAGTTGTTTAGCGCTATGGCCAAAATCATTTCGCGGTCAGACTACGTAGGTGGCTATAGCATAAACCGGGAAATGCGCGATTACAGCTTGCGCTTTATACGCGAGATAAATGATAAGATTGCTACCGGTGGCACGCAACCCTTTTATTCAGTAGAAGGTTTTGGCAGCGCCGAATTGTATTTCCTTATGCTCTACGGAAGGGATGAAGTATTTACATCTACTTTTAATGGTTTGTTTAACCGGTTTATGCAAAAGCTGCCCAACAACGATGGAGATGATTTTTTGCGCTCGGTTAACCATAACCAATTCCGCGATTTTATTTCGCTGTGCTCCAACTTTGGCACCATAAAAGATTTTCTCGCCAAATTCTCACCACAGGCAAAAAATGATTTATTCCTGGCTTACACCTCTAACCTGGAAAAACAACAGGATAATTTATCGGGTATAATTCTAATCGCCGAATCATTATCCAACATTAATGACAACCAACTGCTCACCTTACTTCAATCAAATATTAAAAGCGAGTACGACCGCGTAAGGCGCGATAGCAACCAGGTAGGCATATCTATTTACGGCGTACTGTCCAGCATGATATCGGGCAATGCCAAAACAGAAACGAGTTGGTATAAAACGGTTTCAAGGCAGTTTAAAATATCCCCGGTAGCTTCACTGGCATCTACGGCCTTGTTTAATAATAGCGGCACCTGTATAGAGCAGATGTATTTTTATAATGACGATGATGGGCGCAGCTCTTATATTAACTTTATAAATACCTATAAAAATCAAAGTGCCTGGGTGGTAGAAGACCGCAATAGTTATGTGCGCATTTATTCGCAACAAGGCAAGCTGGTAGAAATATTTGCCAATAAACCCGAATTTGAAGAAAACGGCATAAGCGCTATAGATGCCTACTTTAAAGAGAAGAACTATACTCCCACGGTTATTGTACACCGGGGCCACAGCTTTCATACAGAATCTACTCTTGAAAAAGTACCTTCATCGGCCCGGCTAATATTTGTAGGCTCGTGCGGCGGCTTTTACAAACTACCTATTGCGTTGGAAAATGCTCCTGAAGCGCATATTATTTCTACCAAACAAATTGGCACAAAAACAGTTAACGACGCTATGATTTACTCGCTGAATGAGAACATTCGCAATGGTAAGGATATAGTGTGGAATGACTTTTGGGATAAAATGCGCGATAAGCTTAGCAGCAACCAGTATTTTGGTGATTACATACCCCCTAACAAAAACCTGGGCGCAATATTTATAAGAGCGTACTATAAAATACTTGGTGTGTAAATGAAGAAGTTGAACCCACAGATGACTATTAACCTGGCGCTTAAGGCTTTGAATACCGCCAGCAGATTGCTGCTATTGCCGGTGTTGCTGCTTTGGTTTGCCACAGCAGTTTACGCATCGCCAAAAGATTCTACCGTTAGCAACATTAAGAAAGCTGATTACTACATAGATGATTACCAGGATAAAATTGACCTGTTTGACGATGTACGTGATGGTAAAGTTGATTTAGGCGACAGCGCCCTTACAGCCTATGCAGGTAGGGTTTATTTTAAAATGATAGATTCTATTCAGAGGCTGGTTGAGCACCCTAAATTTGAAGAAGCACGCAGAAAGCCTATACGCGAGACTGTGTATTTGCAAATGCGCCGCATTAACAGCCGTACCATTTTTAATGTAAAACGTTTTGATGCTATTTTCAGATTTATGCAAGGCGAGCTAAATGCCATACACCAAAACAAACTGAATAATTACCTGCAATCAAATATCCGGATGTCGTTCAATACGCTGGGTATTTTTAAAAATGAAAGCTGTGCCGATTCATTCCTGGTATTTGCGGCACAATACCGGCCCGATCTTGTGTTTAGCAGCTTTGAGTTATATTCATCCAAGCCTTATGCTTTGCATGTATTAGAAGAGGCTACTAAGATTGACCCGGTAAAAGTTAAACGCTACTTTAACCCCAAAGATGAAATTTATAAGGCTTTGCTTACCAGTAACGATACTGCCGTAAAAGTTATACTGCGGATAAAAGACAAGTACAGCCGAAAGTCGAATGCCTTTACCCTGATAGATGATATTGTCCACGGCTATACTACTATAGAAAAAGCCGACGCTACAGGCAACAACCCGCAAAAATACCTGCGTGCTATGCTAACCATAAGGGCCCGTAAAAACCCGCTGGCAGCGCGTTCGTTAGAAGACGAATTACAGATATATGCCCTTAAATTTGTGCGCGTAATAAACGACCTGCATAACGAAAAAGATGAGGTTCGGTTTGCAAGCATAGAAGATTTTAGCGCCCAGGAGATGTATACCCTGATGGTGTACAGCGAGGAGGAAATTTTTACCTCCACCTTCAACGGTTTGTTTAACCGCATGATGGTAAAGATGGGCGATCAAAGCGGCTTCGATTTTTTGAAAAGTGTTGGCGATAATAAGTTCCGGACGTTTATTAAAATGTGTGCCGGCTTTGGCAAACTGGGCGAATTTTTAGGCACTATGAGCCAGCTGCACCAGCAAATGCTGATGGTAAAGTTTGCTACCGGGCTTGAACAGTACAACGATCTTTCGCAGGCGGTGGAGGTGGCCGACGCTTTTGGCAGCATTACCGACTCACTGGTATTGCGTATACTGCGGGGCACTATTAAATACGAATATGTACGCCTGAATGCAAAGCATGACCACCGTGGCATGGCATTATATGGCCTCTTCTCTAATCTGTTTGTAGATAAAAATGTAAACAGTTCGAGTTGGTTTTCGTCGGTTTCTAAACAATATGCTTTACCCGCATTCGACCGTATTAAAAACGAAAAGCTATTTGCACACGACAGCATAAACCGCTGGCAGATATATTTTTATGATGATGAAGATGGGGAAGCATCTTTTGCCGCCTTCCGCAAAACATTTACCGACTCCAACTGGGCTGTAATAGACTCGGGTAAATACATTATTATAAAATCGAAAAAGGGCATGGCCGTAAATATTTACGCCAACAAACCTAAAGATGAATATGAGGGCCAGGCCGAGGTAGAAAAAGTGTTTGCCGATAATTTTTATGAGCCGAACGTGCTCGTACACCGCGGCCATAGCTACTACGCTCCTAAAACAATTGATAAGATAAAAGATGAAACGCAGATTTTTGTACTAGGCTCGTGCGGCGGTTATCATAGCATTTCGACCATTATCGAAAAATCGTCGGAGGCCAGCATTATATCCAGCAAGCAGATAGGTACTATGTTTGTAAACAATCCCATGCTGAAGCTAATGGCAGGCTATATAAATAAAGGAGAGGATGTAGAGTGGCAAAAGCTGTGGGATGATTTGGAAGTAAGCGTCAAAAGCAATCCTAAAGCATACGAACGTTTTCTTGATTACATACCGCCGCATAAAAATCTGGGGGCTATATTTATAAAGACTTATAACCGCATGATAGAGCAGCAAAACTAGCCCGGGCACAAATCCGGCACTGCTTGCTATACATATTTAGCACCGGCACATAACCATTAAAAAAACATATGGCATCAGTTGTTATAAAAAAGGAAACGCTACGTTTTTTACAATCCCTTAGCAAGAACAACAACCGCGAATGGTTTGCTGCGCATAAAAACAACTATACCACTGCGCACGAAAACATGATTGCATTTGCCCATGCCCTGTTACTGCAAATGGAAAAACACGATAAGATTGAAACGCCATCGGGCCGGCAAAGCCTGCACCGTATATACCGCGATATACGCTTTAGCAAAGATAAAACACCTTATAACACCCACTGGGGTGGCGGGTTTATGCGCGCTACTAAACTACTGCGCGGCAGCTATTACTTCCATATAGAGCCGGGCCGGTCATTTATATCGGGTGGGTTTTGGGGGCCTAATGCTGAGGATATGAAACGCATACGAGAAGATATAGACACCAACCACGATGCATGGCGCAAACTGCTTAATAGCAAAACACTTCAACAAACATTTGGTGTCTTAAACGGAGCACAGCTAAGCAGCGCCCCACGTGGCTATGCAAAAGACCACCCGGCTATAGATTTACTGCGCTACAAACAGTTCAGACTAGTGCATACATTTACTGATGAAGATGTGCTTAGCCCGGGTTTTATAAGCATGGTAAACGATACGTTTAAAAAAATGCGCCCTTTTCTTAACCACATGAGCGAGGTGCTTACTACCGATGCCAATGGGGAATTGCTGGTGTAATTAAAACCATCAGTCCATACTATCCAAAAGCAAACATAGGATGACAAAAAAGCCCCGCTGTTTCCAGCGGGGCTTATGCTTAGTTTAAGTGGTGTTACTATTTATTAGAGCCTGCCTTTAAGCCCGGGTGTGGGGCAGGTGGGTTGCTATCGCCGCCTTCGCCATCGTTAGCATATCGGAACTCAACCTTGTTCTTCATCTTCTTCTCGTAAGGCGTACCCTCGGCTGCCTTTTTACCGCCCTGGTATTTCACAATAAACCTGTCGCGGCTTATACCGTACTTTTCCACCATGTAATCTACGGCGGCGTTGGCACGGTTCCAGGCCAACTGCTCGTTAAATTTCTGGTCGTTCTTAGATTCATCGTAACCGGTAACCACTACCTTCATATCAGGGCACATTTGCATGCGCTCCGCAATCTGGTGCAGATTGCCATAGTATTGAGGGTCTATATAGTATTTATCAGCATCAAATATTACGCTTGGCAATTCTATTTTGCTGCAATCGTAGTTACCACCGCCTGCACCGCGGCGTTTTCCGCCAGTAGCACCAGCACCACCTACACCGTTAGTGCCATCTGTACCATCGGTTCCATCCAAGCCTTCGCCGTTACCAAAGCCGGTTGTATCGCAGCATGGGTTAGGTGGAATAATAGCCGCACCATTCGAGTCGATAGGGAATCCCGGTGGAGAGAATGGTTCTTTATCCAAACAATCTATTATGCCATCCTTATCGCTATCCAGCGCTACACCGTGTGTATCAACCGGGCAATCTTTCTTGGTATTAGGTTCTTTATCCAATGCATTGATTACACCATCGCCGTCATCATCCTTCAATATATCGTCGGCCACGCCCTTAGGATCTACCTCACCCAATTTACGATAGGTGTGATACATTGGGTTAAGCCAATACATCGGCTCTGTTCTGTTTTTGCCCACGTGGAAATTAAGTGTAATGGCTGTGTAAGAGATATTATCGTTACTGCGGGTAAAGCCCGAGTGCTCATCCTGCTGCCAACGGTAACCATCCAGCAAATCGCTGCCGGTAAATATCATACGCTCTTCAAGACCTATGCTCATGAATTTAGCTACGTGAAACTGAACACCTATACCCACAGTACCTGCCGGTATAAACTGCCATTGTTTAAAACCTGTAGCGTTGTTTTCGTGCTCCGCATTCGATTCGTACTTGCCATCCAAAATACCGTTGAGCAACTTTAAAGATTGCTTTCTTCTATCCAAACGCTCATTTACTACCGGGCCATTAGGATTATTGTTTGCCGGGTTAACGTATAAATCATGCACGGATGAAAAATCGTACACATTACCATTAGCATCCAGAGCATCCATTTTTGTTCTGAATAAAAAGCCGTCAACTCCTGCTACTACGTAAAAATTACAGATGTTTCTTTCTTTATGAAAACGAACATTGCCCAGGTTAAGCACTGCGCCAAAGTGCGCCTCGTGGACATAAGTTCGGTAGTTGTAAAAAAATACCTTATTCATGTTCAGATTCTTCTCGGTGCTGGCAGCTACCAGGTTAGGGTTATTCCAGTAGTTTACACGCGTGTCATATTCGCCGTGCAAAGCGCGGTTAAAAGCCAGGTTAGCATCCGGCTCCCAGTTTCTTCCGGTCATCATCATAAAATTGTAACCGCCACGTAATGAAATAGTGTAACCTAATGCTTTGCGTATAGTAAATCCGGCTCCAATGTTTTGTGTTAAGCCCTTTATACTTACAAATGGTTTAACGTCACCACTCAATAAGGCTACACCAAAGTTAACACCTATCTCCCATTGATCTTTAGGCCTGGCCGGAAAAGCGTACTGGCGCGCTAAATATGACTGCTGTTGCTTGGTTTTTTGTTTGCCTTTTTGAAAAGCAGCTGAATCTAAATCATACCGCGGTTGCAATGGTGTAGAAATTTCTTTGCGACGGTAGAAATTAAAATTCTTCGACTCCATATCCGGCTTCAAAAACTGAAGTTGGTTTTGACTGTCTTTACCTTTTACAGTATCATTTTTAGCGTCTATATTTGCAGTTTTTTCAGCGCTTCCGCCTTTCACACTCTTATCCTTTGCATCGCTTTTGCTATCCTTATCTTTAGACTTGCTATCTTTAGTAGATTTATTTTTAGAAGTCTCCTTGTCTGCTTTCTTGGCATCCTTCTCCTTAGCAGGTTTGGATGCTGTAGTTTTAGCAGGCTCCTTCTTTTTGGATGACGAATTGTTTTGAGCATGCGTAGCCATAGCTGCATTCAAAAACACAAATACCAGGAGTAGTTTTGTAAATTTTCCCATAGTCAAAACGTTAATTAATTCCCATCTACAATTTACAAGAATGACAAACACGCCGGAATGCCGGCACACCGTCAAATCCCCGTAGGTCGGCAAATTAAATTAAATTTTGTGAATGCAGGAAAAAAAGACGAATAATATGCATTCGATAATTTTAAAGAAATTATGAGACAACCAAGGGTTAATCTGCTCTTAATAAGCCCTGGCTGTCTTACCTTCCATGTAATTTATGAATGCACGGTTAGCCACCTTATTACCACCGGGAGTAGGATAGTTACCTGTAAAATACCAATCGCCAAGGTTGTGTGGACAAGCTGTATGTAAATCTTCTATGGTTTGATAGATAACCTGTACATCAGCAAATATGTGTTTAGGCCTTACTATCTCCGAAATTTTTGCAGAAATCTCGTCGGCGGTAAACAAGCCATACAACTCCTTTACATGGTTTTTACAATCGGCTGCTGGTTTCAAATCATCGGCCTTGCACTTATCATACACTTCTGTAAGCTTATCTGACAGGTTCCTGTCTTTCAGCAAATCTATCAGTGCTCGGAAAGCGATAAAGTCATACATGCGGCTCATGTCTATACCATAGCAATCCGGGTAGCGTATTTGAGGAGCCGATGAAACAATAATTATCTTCTTCGGGTTAAGCCGGTCTAATATGGCAAGTATGCTCTTTTGTAAAGTGGTCCCCCGTACAATAGAATCATCAATAACCACCAGTGTATCAGTATGTGCGTTTATCGAACCATACGTAATATCATACACATGGCTTACCATTTCATCGCGGCTTGTATCGTCGGTAATAAATGTGCGGGCCTTTACGTCTTTTACAGCAATCTTCTCTACCCGCGGGTGCAGGGCCAGCAACTTATCAAGTTGCTCAGGCGTCATGTTCTTTTCCTCTAAAATCCTCTTTTGCTTATGTTGTTTCAAATGCTCTTCCATACCTTCCATTAAGCCATAAAATGCTACTTCGGCCGTGTTAGGTATAAATGAGAACACGGTGTTTTCAAAATCACCGTTAATGGTATCTAATATGGTTTTGCTTAGCTGTTCACCAAGTTTTTTACGCTCGCTGTAAATTTCCTTATCGGTACCACGGCTAAAATAAATACGCTCAAAACTGCACGATTTTTTCTCGCCTGGGTCGCGTACCAGGTCATGCTTTACTCGGCCGTCTTTTTTAATAACCAATGCGTGGCCGGGCTGTACTTCGTGTATTTTCTCAAAAGGAACATTAAAGGTGGTTTGTATAGCCGGTCGCTCTGAAGCCACTACTACTACTTCATCGTCATAGTAATAATATGCAGGGCGTATGCCGTTGGGGTCGCGCAGCACAAATGCATCGCCATGGCCAAACATACCCGCCATAGCATAGCCGCCATCAAAATCTTTGGCAGAGCGCGATAGTATACGGCGCACACTCAACTCTTTTACTATAAAATCGGTAATCTGGCTATTGCCATAACCCTGATCTTTATACTTGTCAAAAATCTTCTGTACTTCATCGTCGAGAAAGTGGCCGATTTTTTCCATTACCGTAATAGTGTCGCTGCGCTCGCGCGGGTGCTGGCCCAATGTAATAAGCATATCAAACTGCTCCTGCACGTTGGTCATATTAAAGTTGCCCGCCAACACAAGGTTACGGGTCATCCAGTTGTTTTCGCGTATAAACGGATGGCAGTAGCTATCGCTGTTGCGGCCATAGGTACCATAGCGCAAATGCCCCAACAATAGTTCGCCTATAAAAGGGCTATTGCGCTTATACCAATCTGCTTCTGCTTCAGGATTATCCAGCGGTTTCCGGTCCTTGGGAAAGGTGTCAAAAATCTGGCTAAACACATCAACAATAGCCTGGTTGGTGGTGCTACGCACCCGGTTAATAAAATGGCTGCCTGGATGGGGGTCGAGTTTAATTACTGCGGCACCTGCGCCATCCTGCCCTCTGTTATGTTGCTTTTCCATAAGCAGGTACAGCTTGTTAAGGCCGTACGCTACAGTTCTGTATTTTTCAACATAGTATTCTATTGGTTTGAGCAGTCGGATGAGAGCTATGCCGCACTCGTGTTTTATTGAATCACTCATAAAGAGGATGCAAATGTAAATTTTTGAGTTACAAAATTTTATTCGCTGGCAATAATCAGCTGTTATATTTTCAAAAGAATTTAAAGACAGCCCTTTAATCAAAAAAGCCACGCAATGCGTGGCTTTTTTGATATATCCGATTTAAAATGCTTAACCTATTTAGGTTCTGTATCAATTTTCTTTTCTACAGGTGCATTCTCTACAGGAGCATCGCCCTCTTTTACTTTCTTTTCTTTCTTCTTTTTAGGGGTATCGTCTACCAAAGAGATGCCGGTTTCGCTTGAAGAAGCTTTTCCGCCTCCCTTGGCAAAATCGAACAATAGGGTAAAGCGAAGGGTGTTATCCAACGGGTTACGTTGAATAGTGGTAGGGATAAGGTATGAGAAGTTAAGGCCCACTACGCTGTATTTCACAGTAAGACCGGCAGTTAAAAACTGGCGGTTACCCTTCTTAGGATTTTCGTAGAAATAGCCGAAGCGCACACCGAATTGCTTATTGTAAAGATACTCCGCACCAATACCCCAGGTTACCTCAGCAAACTCTTCGGCAGAGCGACTACCCTTAACACGCTGGCCGGTAGCAGGGTCAATTACTCCCGGAGCGTCATTAAATGAAGTGAACATACCGCCGATTGAGCTTTTCTTTCTGAAATCGTAAACACCATCACGTGGATTAGCATCAATAGTATCTGCTGTTGGCACCATTAGTTTATTTACATCCGCATATACCCCCACAGAGTGGTGCTTATCTATATTGAACGTATAACCCACCCCAAGACCCAGGTTGGTAGGTATAAAATCTTTTACTGTACTGCTGGTATAAGAAATTTTGCTGCCGATATTAGAAATATTAAGACCTACCGATAATTCGTGCTCCATTTTGTGCGCCGCATTCTCATTAAACTTCTTTCTGAAAAATGCCGAGATATCGCCTGCACCAGCTAAGCCCGGCCTTACAAGGCTACCATCTACACTGGCGCCGCCAGCCAGGTTAGAATAAATAAACCGAAGTGAGGCGGCTACTGAAAAATAAGGACCCAAACGGCGCGCATAGTGTGCATCTATTGCAAACTCCTGCGGGCGGAAAGTTTGAAGCTCCTGGCCATTGTAATCAGTAAAGGTGATGTTACCCAACGAGAAATAACGCAGTGAAATAGCTATGGTTTGCTGTTTCTTTATTTTATAGTAACCGGCCAGGTTAGCCAGGTAAATATCATTTACAAGTGCTTTTAGCCATGGGCTAAAGCCAACTGAAAAACCAAAATCTTTATCGATAAAAGCCAGCTTAGCGGGGTTTACATATATAGCATTTACATCCGGGCTCTGGTAATCATCCTTGGTATCGCCATTGCCATATACCGGCGTAGCCAAACCTACATCGCCCATACCTCCGGCACGTGCATCGGGATTAATACGCAAAAACGGAACAGCAGTAGTTACCGTGTTTATTCTGGCGTTATCTTTATAGTTTACTGATTGCCCGTTGGCAAACTGTGCCGAAAGGATAATAGCCCCCAAAAAAGCAAAAACACTTTTAGTACGCAACAAATAATTCATGCCGGAAAATTATTGAAATTAAATTAAAGGTAAAAGTGTTGCTATAGTTTTGTTTGCTTGTATTTTACAAATGGGTGCCAAACCTACATAATTTTTTGATATACAGAAGGCTGGCGTTTGTTTTACGGGATTCTGCCCAAAGGGTTACAAGCTACAGTCTTACATTTACCCACTTGCCTGTTATATTAGGATATGTGCAATTAACGGCGGATTTAGCGCAAAACAACCAGTTTTTCGTATTTATGGGCGGTATTGCCCTCGCCATCGCGTACAGCCAGTTTGTATACATATACCCCCTTACCAATGGCATCGCCATAATCATCAAGCCCATCCCATTCAATATTATCTACCCTGTAGCCCTGGCTTTGCACCTGCTGCACTATACTTTTTACCAGTTTACCGCTTACCGAGAATATCTGCACGCTGATACTTAAATCATCGCAGCAACGGTTATGCTCAAACATAAACTGGGTATGAGTAGTAAACGGATTGGGGTAATTGTATACGTGCGACAACGCCAGTTTGGCATTGTTAGCCACTATAAACTCAGTAAATTCCTCGGATGAGTTATTATGAATATCCCAGGCTTTTACCTTTAACGTATGGCGGCCCTCTTTCAGTTTGCTATAAGGATATTTTACCTCGCCTTGCTTATAATTATCAAGGGCACTTTCGTAGTAATCGTTCAGTACAACCCGGTTTTGCGTATTATCATCCAATATAGCCGTAAGGTCGTGGCCTATGCCATTACCTACCGTATTTATACCGCTTTGGTCCATTAGCTTAACCAGTAGCATAGGGTCGGTATTGGTAGTGCCGCCATACACAAACTTCTCATCGTTCATGTAAATACTCATCTCGGGGCCGGCATTATCTACCCGGAAAGAGTCGGCCGAGCCGCCTATAATAATTTCATTGGTGTAGCCGTGCGCATCTACATAGCTGCTGTTATCGGCATAGTAGCTGATGCGGCCTTTGCCGTATTGGTAGTCTATATCTTTAGGCACTAAAAAGGTGAAACTAAAATCGCCATTGGTAACACTGGCCTTGCCTTTAAACAATACATTTTTGTATTGCAGGAAGTTTACAATATTGCTTCCGGGGTCATTTTTAAGCGTGGTAACGGTTGATATTTTATCGTATACCATAGGATAAACCGTACCGGTAAATGAAGTCATTTTGTTTCCGTTATCATCGCGCACTTCGCCGCGTATTGTAACTTCTTCCAGCGCTTTTATGGTATCGGCGCTTATTACAGGGTTGTTGTTTACAGCTGTGGTTACCACATCGTAGCGCGGGTAGTTAAGCGTAAGGGCCGGGTCGCCAAGCAGGGTAAATTTACGGGTATTAGAACCCTGATTTACAGTGGCGTTTTTGGTCAGCATTATTATTTCGCCCAGGCGCGGGTAGCGGCCTTCGTAATCATCAAACATGTAATCGAAGGCGGCATCGTTAAGCGCTGCATTGCCCGATGAATAAACCAAACGCACGGTGGTGAGCGAGGCTATAGCGCCGCCTTTACCATTAACCACCAGCCACTCTCCGGCTGTGCGGATAGGTAAATCGAACCGGCTAAAATCGCAGGTGGCGGTAATAAACATAGGCAGCTTCTCTTTATTCTCCAGCGGCACTATATCGGCCATATTAAAAATACGCTCGTGCGCCCAGTTGGTTTCGCCGCCGTGGCCCACCCAGTTCATAATAAGGCAACCGGCGTTTAAGCGGTTAAGTATGGCTGTATTTACATCAGGGTACCTGTCGCCTGCCGGTGTAGGCGTTTGCTTGTAGGCATCCAGGTATATTTTTTCGTAGTTGTAAGCAGGTTGGCGCAAGCGGGTTTGCTCTGCCAATATATCGCTGCTGCCCAGGTGCACGTTGTAATCTTCATCATCGCCAATAAACGAGATGATATTGCGCCAGCTGGCGTTATTATTTATCTGCACACAAGTGGCATCCTGTACCGGCCTTTTGTAGTTTTTTATCTTGTTTACCATATCCCAGGCATCGGTTTCGCTGCCGGCGGTAAGGCGGCCTATGCCAATATCCAGCAATTGCCCGCCACCGGTTATGTCGCCACCTTCGTTACTATCCAGCAAGCCAAAAAAATCATCAGATGTATAGCTTTCGGTAGGGCTGTCCGATTCAATACTCTGGTATGTAGAAACATAATTGTTATTATTAGGCACACGGTTCTTAGGGTCGTAAGTACCATCGCCCATTAGCAAAAGGTAACGTGGCATTAATGCCGTATCGCCATTAGCGCGGTCGTAAAACATTTTTACAAAATCGCGCATGGCCGATATATCGGGTTTGCCGCTGCCAAACTCGTTGAATATCTGGCTTATTTTAACCACATCTACCGACAGATTGTCCATGGTGCGGTGAAACTGCGCCAGCTCGTTGCTCGGATTAACAAACTCATCGGCTGTTATTATCAGCATGTCTGCCTGGCCCAGGGCGTGTAGGTTCTGATTCTCTATTTTGCCTACAAGAGTTGGGTTGGCAAACGAAGCCCCCATATTAAAGGCTATAAACTCTTTAAGCTCGCTGGTGGTGGTGGTGAAAGAAAACTGAGAGCCATTAAGCGTACCCTGCATCTCCTGTATATTGTCCAGGCTGGTAATGTTCCACACTTTAGTGTTTCCGCCGGCGTTGTTCAACTGAAAAGTAGAAACGCTGCCTGCGCCAATAGATGCCACACTACGAAATGGCATGGCATCGCCGGCCATGGTTAGGCTGCGCTTAAGGAAAAGCTCAAACCAATCTACATAACACGCTGCTGTTCCGGCGGGGTCTGCATTTGGGTTAAAGGTATAATTGATATTTAGCTGGCTGGAGTTGGCATTGTAGTTGGCAGTAAGCTGACCGGGTATAGATGCCTGCGGGTAGCTGCTGCTGGGTATGCCCCCTACCGAATGGGTAAACACAGTTTGGCCATTTATGCGCACAGCAGTGTTAGAGCCATACGTGGTAGCTGCGGCCACGCGTGAAGTAAATTTTACCGGTACCGATGTAATAAGGTTAGGAAAGTTAAGCGAAAAATCTTTGCTGTTATCAAAGCTGCTCATTTTGTTGCCCAGCCAACGCTTGCCCGTAGCTATCAGGTTCACTTCATCGCTTTCGTGGTAGGCATGCTCATCAAAATCCGTTATTGTTTTATTAGGGCTGGCATCAGAATATGCCGGTGTAACTCTTTTACCGGTTCCGGCATCGGTGGTTAAAAAATAATAGGTCTGGTCGGTGTATAGGTTCTTTTCGTGGGTAAACACCTGCGTGGTAGCATTAAATTTCCAGGCATCGGGCATTTGTCCGTAAAACAACAGATAGTCGCCATCGTCCATTTTATTGTTGCCGTTGTTATCTACCACCATAGTGGGGTTCTCTATCAGGTCATCGGGGCGGGCTACTGAGTTTAACTCAGGTACCATGCCGCCACCATTGCCATATATAGCCAGGGTGTTCAGGTTAAAGCTGGTGGGCTCTACTTTCAATATGTTCTTTACAAAATTGTAATCAACCTTATACATACCCTCTGCAGTTACGGCTATTTTATAGAAATTGCCACTGGCGAGTCGCGATGTGGTAGCATAAGCATTTAGCCCGCGATGCTGGGGTTTGGCGGTAACGGTTAAGCGCAGTGTAAACGATTCTAATCTCTCTACCACACCTGTCGAGGTGTTTTTTCTAAATGGCAAAAAAGAAACACTGGCATAAGGCTGTTTGCGCAATAGGCTCAAATCTGCTTTAGGTTCTATAGCATCTTTAATAAAGGCAAGGCTCGCATTATCTAACTGGCCCGATACAGCGTATACCGGGTTTACTAACTGAACACTAACATCGCCACTAACCGATAAGGGGATTAGCTCGCTATATACAGGCAGCAATCCCAGTTGGTCGCTATGGGCAGCCTTAGTGAAAGTAGGCTGTATTATAGTTTTACCATCTATAGTTGAAAAGGTCTTTGTTTTGGGCAACCACTCCAGTGTGCGATCGTAGCTTTGGGCATTAACATTTGCTACCCACAATAGCACCATTGCCAGTGCTGAGAATTTACAATTACCTGAAATTTTATTCATAAAAAAGGGATAAGCCGATTCAATCATTATTTTTGACGCTCTTAAAAACTATAAATAGCGCAATAAAACGCAGCCATTTGTGTTTTATTTTGCAAAGATTCGAATTTTGAACGCCAAACATAAATATACAGCCTTTATATTACTTGCGCTGCTTCCTTTTTGTGAACTTTTTTCGCAAGATGTAGAAATGAGCCAGTATTTCACCGCCCCGCTGCACCTAAACCCGGCCATGGCGGGGGTATCTTACGGCCCGCGGGCTATGATAAACTACCGTAACCAATGGAGTGGCCTGGGCGATGGGTTCAACGGCGGTTACACTACCTACATGGCGGGCGCCGATATGTTTATTGATAAAATACGCGGTGGCATAGGCCTGCACTTTGTGGGCGACCAGGTGATGAATAACCTGTACGGTACCTATAAAGTGAGCCTTACCTACGCCCAGCAAATAAAATTTAACCGCAAAATGGCCTTGCGCATTGGCGTTCAGGGCACTTATATACATAGCCGCATTAAGTGGAACGAACTGCTGTGGACAGACATGATAAACCCCTACACGGGTTTTTATAACAACATAAGCGTTCGCAATCCTACCAGCGAGCCTGCGCCGGGCGTAACTTCGCTGAATACGGGGGAATTTGGGGCCGGCCTGTTGTTTTTTATGGAGAAGTTTTACATAGGGTTTGCGGCCAATAACCTGCTGATGCACAAAGAGTCGTTTGCCCAGGGGGTAGACGCCCGCGTGCCTATGCGCTTTGCGGTACATCTGGGCAGCAACCTCAATGTAAAGCACCGCGCCTCCGCGCGATACAATATCTGGGTATCGCCTAACGTTTTATTTGTGAACCAGGGCATGGCTTTTCAGACCCAGGCAACGTTCCTTGCAGGAGTTAGTTTTATGTATTTTGGGCTGGCCTATCGCAACGTGGTGTATAATTCAGATGCCGTAATTGGCCATTTGGGCTTTCGTAAAGGGAAATTCAGGGTGGGATACAGCTACGATTACACTATTTCGAAGCTGATGAACAAAACAGGCGGAACACATGAGCTCTCCTTTACGTTTAACTGGACGGGCGAAGACAACTCTCTTAATTCACGTAAGAATTCAGGGTACATTGACTGCCCGGATATTCTGAAATAAGCGGCCAACCGGTAAATTTAAACAGGTATGAACTTGTTAAATACCGATTGAAAATTTATTACTGCTTTTTTTTGGGCTTTGATTGAAAATTATAATTTAGCAACCTTTAAATTTGAAACCCTTTTAAAATTAAATAAACAACATGAAGCTAAGTAAATTGTATCCGCTTCTCGCTTTGCCGCTGTTGATAGCATCTTGCGGTAAAGAAAAGTCGTCGGTAACCGGATGGAACTACAACGACTCCAAGAACGGAGGTTTCGAAGTAGTAAAAAACAGAGAGCAGGAAACAGGCCCTGGTCTGGTTTACGTTCAGGGTGGTACTTTTGTAATGGGTAATACCGAACAGGATGTAATGTTCGAATATCACAACATTGCACGCCGCGCTACTGTATCATCGTACTACATGGACGAAACAGAGGTTGCCAACGTACACTACCGCGAATACCTTTACTGGATGAACCGCGTTTTCGGAACAGATTTTCCGGATGTGGTTAAGAAAGCTTTGCCAGATACTTTGGTATGGAGAGATGAATTAGCTTACAACGAGCCTTACGTAGAGTACTACTTCCGTCACCCGGCTTACGATTTCTACCCGGTGGTAGGTGTTAACTGGTTACAGGCTAACGACTTTGCTTCATGGCGTTCTGATCGTGTAAACGAAAGAATACTTATTGAAAAAGGTGTATTAGCTGAAAACCCATCGCAAGTGGGTAGCGATAACTTCAATACAGAAGCTTACCTGGTAGGCCAGTATGAAGGTGCTGCCGGTAAACGCCCTATGAAAGATTTGAACCCGCAAGGAACAGGTACTCGCCATGTGCGCTTAGAAGATGGTATCATGTTGCCTAAATACCGCTTACCAACAGAAGCTGAATGGGAATATGCAGCCCTGGGCCTTATTGGTAACCAACCAGCCGGTAGCGAAGAGCGTATTACAGACCGTCGTATCTATCCATGGAATGGTACTTCTACCCGTTATCCTAAATCAGGACAATGGCAAGGTGAGTTCCTGGCTAACTTTAAGAGAGGACGTGGTGATAACATGGGTATCTCTGGCCGCCTGAACGATAACGCAGATATTACTGCACCGGTTAAGTCTTTCTGGCCAAACGATTTCGGCTTGTATAACATGAGCGGTAACGTAAACGAGTGGGTATTGGATGTTTACCGTCCTATGACTTCGCAGGATGCTAACGACTTCCGTACCTTCCGTGGTAACCAGTTTAAGACCAAGGTACTTGATGCCGATGGCAAACCGGTTGAAAAAGACTCTTTGGGTAAAGTTCAATACCGCGATGTTACACAGGAAGAAAGCGCTAACCGCCGTAACTATCGCCGTGGCGATGTTAGAAATAACATAGACGGTGATGAGGTTTCTAACGTAGATTACAAATTCGGCCAATCTTCACTGATTAACGAAGATTCTCGTGTATACAAAGGTGGTAGCTGGAAAGACCGTGCATACTTCCTTTCACCAGGAACCCGCCGTTACTTAGACCAGGCTTTGGCTACCGATGATTTAGGTTTCCGTTGCGCTATGGACCGCGTAGGTTCTCCATCGGGTAAAACCATGAAGGGCGGTAAGGGAGGAAACAACTTCCCTAAAGAAAAAGGTAAACGTAAAATGAAAGGATAATTCAGTTGACAGTTCGCTGTTAGCAGTAAATAATAAAAAGTCCTCCGCCAACGCGGGGGACTTTTTATTTTCAGCCCATGCAAGTTGAACAGCTATATCAAAAGTATTTAGCCTCTACGGGTGTAACCACCGATACCCGTAACATTGGCCAGGGCAATATCTTTTTTGCCCTGAAGGGTGAAAAATTTAATGCGAATGAGTTTGCCGCCGAAGCGCTAAACAAAGGTGCTGCTTGCGTAGTGATAGATGAATTAATAAACCCGCATTGGCAAACCGAATACGGCGACAGGCTGATACTGGTTGATGATGTGCTTACAACCTTGCAGCAACTATCCGGCTACCACAGGCAACAACTAAACTGCCCGGTAATAGCCATAACCGGTAGCAACGGCAAAACAACCACCAAAGAACTTGTAGCTGCTGTGTTGGCTAAAAAATACCGCACCTATGCTACCAAAGGCAACCTGAATAACCACATAGGTATACCGCTTACACTGTTGAGCATAAAGGATGATGTGGAGATGGCTGTGATAGAAATGGGCGCGAACCACCAAGGCGAAATAGCGGGCTATTGCGAATATGTAAAACCCGACTATGGACTAATAACCAATGTAGGCAAGGCACACCTGGAGGGTTTTGGAGGCTTTGAGGGCGTGGTAAAAGGCAAAACAGAGTTATATCGGGATATTGCAGCACGCAAAGGCAAGGTTTTCATTAACCGCAATAATGAAATACTGGCACTTATTTGGGCTGGGCTGGCATCCAGAGCCAGTTTCGAAAAAGGTTCAACTATTACATATGGCTCTTCTTCTGATGTATTTAGCAGCGGTATAATAAAGGCGGGCACAGAGTTTCTTACGATTTCCACCGAAGGCTTGGATATTTCCACCAACCTGCTAGGCGATTACAACTTCGAAAATGTAATGAGCGCTATATGCATAGGTAAATATTTTGAGGTGCCGCTGCCTGCTATAAAAAACGCCATTGAAACTTATACGCCAACCAATAACCGGTCGCAAAAAATTGAGTGGGGCAGCAATACAATTATTCTTGATGCATATAATGCCAACCCAAGCAGCATGATAGAGGCCTTAAAGAATTTTGAAAAGTACATTGCTGGCGATAACACTAAAAAGGGCATAGCCATTATAGGGCAAATGATGGAGCTTGGCGAATACGCTGCACAGGAGCACGAAAAAATATTTGCTGCAGCTAATACCTCGGCATGGCAGAATATAAAGCGGGTGTTTGTAGGCAAAGGGTTTGAAATGGTAAAGCACTTATCTGCAAGTAACCTGCTTTGGTTTGAAACCACTGATGAGGTGAAGCATTGGTTTAAGCAGCAGGCATTTGAAAATACACTCCTACTTATAAAAGGCTCACGCAAAAATGAGCTGGAGAAAATTTTGAAAAATTAAAACAAGTACGGAGAGCATTTGACTGCTGCTCAAAATCATTTGGCGCTTTCCTTCTCAAGGCGTAAACTTGCAGTGCTTTGAAAAAACTACTGTCTGTTTTTTTGGTTGTAACCATTATATCGCAAACGCTTATCAGCGTAGGCGTAGTGTTGCATTATCAGGCCAACAAAGCATATATAAGCCAGCAGCTTTGCGAAAACCGCAATAACCCTATGGCCCATTGCAAAGGACACTGCTACTTAAGCAAGCAATTGAAAAAAGCCGAAGAAGGCGAGCAGAAACAATCGAGAAACATTTTGAAAGAAAAAGACGAGATAATTTCTTGTACTACCAAAACGGCACCTGCTAAGTATTACCCGGCTTTTTCTGCCATAATATATACTCCCCACCAGGAAAACAAACCGCCTACCGATTGTACCGGAAGCCTGCTTAAGCCACCAACTGCTTAGCCAATATTTTTTTGAAGAGGCTTCGCCTCTCTTTTCCGGGTTATCATATCATTATCCTAATTGCTATGCGGCATTATGCGCGTATAGCGTAATCTTATTTAATATTCAAAAACATGAAAAAGAATTTCTTTTATATAGCTATTGCGTTTATCCTTTTCACTTCGGTATCGTCTTGCAAAAAAGAAGATACAGGACTTACCGGTAACGGGCCATTAACCTTACATTTTGACAACAGAGTTGGTAATGACAACTTTATTATGAATACAGACGTAACCATCGAGTCGGGCGAAACGATAAACGTATCGAACCTGAAATACTATGTAAGCAACTTCGTTCTGGTAAAAGAAGACGGCTCTGAATATACTGTACCGCAAGAAGGCAACTACTTTCTGATAGATGAATCAGTAGATTCATCACTTGAAGTAACCCTGCAAAATATCCCGGCTGGCAACTACACCAGCATAAAATATATTCTGGGTGTAGATAGCTTACGAAGCACCATGGATGTGTCTCAACGCACCGGCGCACTGGACCCTGCCGGCGCTGGTTCAGACATGTACTGGAGCTGGAACAGCGGCTATATATTCTTTAGAATAGATGCTACTTCGCCTGCCAGCACCGAAGTGGGTAATATGTGTATGTTCCATGTTGGCGGCTATGGTGGCTACTCTACACCAAGCGCCAACAATATCCGTAACATTACCCTGAGCGCTCCTCAAACAATACATGTGCGCGAAAATGAAAATCCGGAAGTACACATTTTTGCTGATATACTTCAGGCTTTTAAAAGCCCCCAGGTCTATTCTATTGCAACTGATGGTGCAGTATTTCACATGGCCCCGGGCTCTGGAACAAAAATGGCCAATAACTATGTAGATATGTTTACCATTGACCATGTACATGAATAAGATATTGAAACAACCGGGCGCTTACAATCGCCCGGTTGCTATTTCAAAAATGAAAACGCTATTCCTCCTGTTTTGTGTAGGCCTTGTGACTATTTCTTCATGTAACAAGACGGGAAACACTAAGGAAGAAATAACTTTTTCCAGTCCATCCAACTTTCCTGCGCCTAAGTACAATTTTAACAACAACCCTGTTACAACCCAGGGATTTGAACTGGGCAGAAAATTGTTTTATGATGTTTCGCTTTCGCGCGATAACTCTACCAGCTGCGGGACGTGCCATTCTTCATTTTCTTCGTTTACACATCACGGGCATGCGGTTAGCCACGGCATAGACAATAAACTTGGTATACGCAACGCTCCACCGGTGATGAATATGGCCTGGCTGGATGAGTTTATGTGGGATGGAGGCATTAACCAACTGGATATGCTGCCTATTGCACCTATAGAAAACCCCGTAGAAATGGACCTGGAGTTTGCCGATGCGGTTAATAAAATACGGAATAACCCGGCTTATCCTCCACTGTTTAAATCGGCATTTGGTTCCGAAGAGGTTAGCGGCCCCAGGCTTCTGCAAGCCTTAAGCCAGTTTATGAATATGCTGGTTAGTGCAAACTCTAAATTTGACAAATGGAAACGCGGTGAAGATGGAGTAACTCTTACACCGGAGGAAAATGAAGGGTATCAGTTGTTTGCTCAAAAAAAATGCAGCAGCTGCCACAGTACCGATTTGTTTACCGACCAGAAGTTTCACAATAACGGAATTAAGAATAGCTTTTTGATTGATAGTGGCCGCACCCATATTACAAACCGTGCCGAAGACATTGGCAAATTTAAAACCCCATCGCTTCGCAATCTGCAGTATACGAGGCCCTTTATGCACGATGGCAGCATCTCGACCCTTGAAGGGGTTTTAGATCATTATAGCAGTGAGGTTAAGATATCGGCTACACTGGATACAGTTCTAAACAACAATGGAGCCTTAGGCATTCCACTTACTTCAGATGAGAAGGCTAAAATTATTATGTTCCTTAACACGCTTAACGATCCGGGCTTTGTAACGGACAGGCGCTTTGCCGAGCAGTAACTAAAAAAGATTCTCTTTTTTTAGCACAGATTATTTAAGAAGCTTGGAGGGGCCTTTATTATTTGTGTTTAAATTGCAAGGTATGCTAACCCTTACCAACAAAGAAGCCCGCAACATCATTCTCACCAGTCAAGGCTTGGCCGATAACTCTTTTGGCAAAAAGAAAGAGGGCGCCTTAAACGCTATAGAGCATTTAGGTTATGTGCAGATAGATACTATATCGGTAGTAGAGCGGGCACACCACCACACCATCTGGAGCAGGGTAAACGATTACCACAGAAAATATTTAGACGAATTAGTGGAAGATAAAAAGGTGTTTGAATACTGGAGCCATGCGGCAGCTTACCTGCCCATGCGCGATTACCGGTTTAGCCTGATGAGAAAGAACCTATACGCTACCCGTAAGCTGGGCTGGTATTTTAATAAGCGCGCCACCAAATTTATTTATGACCGTATTAAAGCCGAAGGCCCGTTGCAATCAAAAGATTTTGAAGAGAAGAAAAAACAAGGCGGTTGGTGGAACTGGAAAGAGAGCAAAATTGCACTGGAGCAGCTTTATATGGAAGGCAAATTAATGGCAACAAGCCGCAAAGGTTTTCAGAAAGTATATGACCTTACCGAGCGTGTATTGCCTGCCGGTATAAATACAACGCCACCTACCGAAGGAGAATATGCCGAATACCTTATCCGCAAAATCGTTCGTGCCAATGGCATAGCTGCCAAAAGCGAAATGGGCTATCTGCGTCCCTACACTAAAGCATTGGTAGCAAAAACGCTTAACGAACTTATAGAGGGAAAGGAAATTATACCGGTAAAAGTAAAAGGCATAGAGAAGGATGTGTTTTACAGCACCGAAGCGAACATGGAGAACAACCTCACACAAAAAGCAAATAAGCAGGTTAAAATACTTTCGCCCTTTGATAACAGTGTAATACAGCGCAACCGGCTGAAGAACATCTTTGGCTACGACTATACTATTGAGTGCTATGTGCCTGAACCTAAACGTGTGTATGGCTACTTCTGCCTGCCTGTACTATTCGGTAATGACTTTATAGGCCGTATGGACTGCAAAGCCGACCGCCAGAATGAAACCCTGATAGTAAAAAGCGCTTACTACGAAAAAGGATTTAAGCCCACTGCTAAATTCAAATCAGAATTTGAGAAAGAGATGAAGCTGTTTGCCAGGTTTAACGGGTGTGTCGCAATTAAATAATTTTACATATTAGCGTCCTATATGAACTTTACATTACACTTATTCATCTTACTCTCTTTTATAGTCTTTAACATAAAGACAACCCAAGCTCAAAACAAAAATAGCGAAGACACCACCGGTAAAAAGAAATTAAGCAAAGCAGAACGTCTTGCAAAGAAGCATGCTACCTGGGATAGCTGCTTTATAGTTAAAGCAGAAGGAGATACTATTTATGGCAAAGTAGACCACCGTTACGACCAAAGTACATTGCTAAGCAGTTACATAAGTGATATGCTAATCTTCTTTGCTCACCCCGATGGGAAAGAAGAACAATTTATACCTAATGACTTAAAAGAGCTGTATGTATACAACCTTGCCGATGGTTTTAAAAAATATGTGGTGTTGGATGATGAATACTACCTGTCTAACTATGGCATATTATATCGCGTATTGGTAGATGGGCCCTGTAAGCTTGTTGCCGACAGGGTAAAGTCTACATTGCCATTAAGTGTAGCCAGTGCGTTTCAGGAAGCCCATTACTATATACTTTACAAGAAAAAATTCACGCCCATTAAAATTGCCTTCTCTGATGGAGGCGCAAATTCAGGCACAATCAATATTGCACCTGGTTTTATAAAAAAATGCGCTAAAGCTTTTGCCGAATGCCCTGCGTTGGTCCAACAAATTGAAAACAAAACTTTCCGTTCAGGAGATATACGTGAGATTGTAAAAGAATTCAATAATTGCATTAGCGTAAAATAGGACGTTATATAACAGCTCTATTGAGCAGGTGCAGCTTTGGTTTCCTTTTCCTGCCTTTCCAGGTATTCTTTATACTCCTCTTCGCTGGTAATTATAACCGTATCACCGGCTTTAACCGATTTGGTTTTTATAGTATGGTAAATAGTTTCCATCCTGATAGTTGGTTGCTGCTGCGATGGCGCTGTGGAAGGGTTTGAAAATCCTCCTTCACTCTTAATCATCTGTTCAATTTCCGATTTTATATGTGGGTCTACCTCAATTTTATCGTTATGCACCAATAAAGGAAAACCTACTCCGCCCAATGCAGCCAAAAATATCACCCCTTTAAGCAGGGTCCATCCCCAACTGCCCCCGCCTTTAGATGGTTTGTAATTGTCCAGATTACTCTTGGCCGCAATACCCGTAGCTGCTATTTCGGCGCGCATTAAATTTCTGCCATAATTACTTATGCCTCCAACAACATCTTTATGCAGTTCTACCTCAGCTTTAAAAGCGGCATCGTCCTGCATGCGCTTTTCAAACTGCAATAGTTCCTCAGCAGTCAATTGATTGCTGAGATACTTGTCAATTAATATGCTGTTGTTGTCATCCATTACCCAGCTTACTTTTTAATTGCTGCAAACATTTATACTTCTGATTTTTTGCGTTATCGGCATTGGTATAGCCCAGCTCAGCGGCTATTTCTTCCATCTTCTTTTTCTGGTAATAAAACAATACCAGTATTTTGCGGCACCCCTCACCTAATTGCTCTATCGCCGTCTTTACCTGGTCTTGCTTATCGCTCTCCGGCGCTTCTTCTTCAAGCGGTATGTTGTTATAGTTCTCAAAATCTTTTACGCTGACCTTAACCCGGTTGTCCCGCAGCTTTTTAAGCCAGATATTGCGTGCTACCGAATACACAAATGTTTTTATCGTGCAGGTAAGCGCAAACCCTTCATCCCTGGCTTTATCAAACATAGCCAGCATAGTTTCCTGAAAAACATCCTCTGCATCGTGGCCGTTACCCGAATTCTTCGTCACAAAGTACTCTACCATGCGAAAATAGCCTCTGTACAAATGCCCAAACGCCAACCTGTGGTCAGTTCTAAGCAGCGATACTATTTGGTCTTCGGTTAATGGGGTGCTCATTGTCTGTTAATACCTAAAACCGGAAATGGTAACCTTTTGAAAATATTTTTTGTAAAGCAGGGTTACCTTTTTCCTGTTCGTGGTATTTACCTGTGAATTTAATTTTTAACCACAAACAATTTATATGAAAAGTATAATTCAATTATTAGCCATTGCATTGATACTGCTGGCTACCTCAGCCCGCAGTGCGCAGGTGCAGAACATGACCATTTATTTTGACAAGGACAAAGCCGTAGTAAGCGCTGCCCAATTGCAGAAACTACAGGCGCTCAAGGCCGCGGATATGGTGTTGCTGCAAGGCCACACCGATGCTGAAGGAAGCGAAAGCTACAATGTTGCTTTATCTAAACGCCGTGTAGAAGCTATTAAAGAAGTAATTAACCAGATAGACCCTGGCATTAAAACAGAAGCACTAAGCTACGGCGAATCGAAACCGGTAACCGGCAATAAAGATGAAATAGAAAAACAACTTAACCGCCGGGTAGAAATAAACTGGGTAAGCGACCCCATGCTGCGCATTAAAACGCCCGTGCAGTTTTACGAGGTAGATGCCACTAAATCCAATACGGTAACCTGCCGGGAGGGAACAAAGATTGAAATACCGGCAGGTGCCTTTGCCGATAAAAAGGTACTGCTGAAAGTGAGTGAATATTATAATACAGCTTCTATCCTATCGGCTAACCTGAGCACCAAAAGCGATGGAAAAACAATTGAAAGCGCCGGTATGATTTACATAACTGCAGAGGCAAACGGGCAAAGCGTGGAGCCTAATCAGCCGCTTAAGTTTAAGTTTCCGCGCAATAATAAGAACGCCGGCTTTAAAGTATTTGAAGGCGAACGCAGTAGTAATTTTGAAATGAACTGGAAACTTCCGGCACCTGCACAGCAGGTTGCTTCCGAGGCCACCGCCGCCACGCAGGTACAATATGATACTACCAACTATATCATTCAAACGGTAAATAACTATTATACCTCTACCATAACCGGCGATGTGTTTGGCCAGTTGACAGCCTTTTGGGACAACCTGGTGCTTAAAGAGAAAAAAGAGATAATAACCAATGGCTGCATACAAGGTGCTGTGGTAGATATTGCAGTAAACACCGATGGCAGAATAACATCTGTATTAACCAGCTACACAGATAAAAACTCTGCCTGCGACCGAGAGGTGCAAAAATATATCCGTGCCTGTCTGCCACAGCGTTTTAAACCATTACAGTGGGAATCAAAAATACAGTTGTACTTCGATTCTTCATCGGCCCGCTATTATGGTAGTACAGTTTCAATTTCCGGCACATCGGCATGGACTGGTGATATGGATTATGCCAACGCCGATTATGAAACAGATAAAATTGTGCTTACATCGGCTAACCTGGGGTGGATAAATTGCGATAGGTTTCTTAATGCAGCCACTACTAACTTTTCGGTACAGGCCGATAAAGATGCTAATGTGCGCATGATATTAAAAAAGTACAAGTCATTTTTTACTACGGTTTACCGTCAAAAAAACACTGCTGAGCCAAATACCCTTAGCAACTATGTATTCAATAATGTACCGGTTAATGAAGAAGCCCTGATAATAAGCACCCGTAAAGTGAATGGCAAAATTTTATTGGCTATAGAAAATACTAAAACTTTTGCCTCAGGTTCTTTTTCAAAGTTAAACTACAAAGAGGTGACACAAGCAGAGTTAGAATCGACTATGAAGAACCTTAAAATTTAAGGCACTTCTTAATAAATAGAAAAAGCCCCCGGAATTCCCGGGGCTTTTTCTGTTACACCAACTTAGTATAAGCCTTCATCCACCTATCGGGCAACTCCTGCTCGCAGGCTAATTCATAATCACGGAAAGAGCATGGCACTAGTTGATGACGGGCAAATTTTTCTTTATCGCCATAAGGCAATTCCATCCACCAGCGGTCGGTTTTTTTGCTGCGCCAGAAGATGAGTTCATGGTCGCTATCCTCCAGGTGCACATTAAATTTAAGGTGCTCATCCAGCGTAAGCGGATAATCGCCCACACGGCTATAGAAGCCCTCTACAAAGTACCACATCATCTGCGCTATTAGCTGCGCTGTCTGCCGGTTGTTGTCATAGCCCGGGTTCATTTCGTAAAAACCTATCGAAGTCAGTTTGTCACTCAGGCCGGCATAGCGCGTTATCTGGCACAGCTCCTCGCCGGTAAACCCGTTAGGCGATGCCTGTGCATGGGCCGGTGCATCGGCCTGACGAATGGCAGATATATCTATAGTCAGCATATCGGCATCGCGCAGTATTGGCTCTACCTCTTCCAGGTTGGCGCGTATAAGGCCCAGGCGATGACAATCAAAGTTCAGGCTCTCCAGCATCTCAATGGCCTTACTGTCGTTCAGGTAAGTTTGGTGCCCCAGGTGTGAGTAGTTGAACAGGTAATTAGGCGTATGGGTCAATATATCCATTACATACGAAGATGAATCTGTCTTCTTATCCTGCTTCTCAAACATATCCAGTCGCTCATCTAAGTTCACTACGTTGATAAGCGTTTGCAGCCCTTTGTAACCAATATACTGGCCAAAGGCAAGGTCATTGCTGCCTCCAATAATAATAGGCACTACCTTATGCACCAGCAGCTCCAGCACTACCGATGCCAGCGCAAAGTAAGTATCGCGCACAGTATCGCCCGGTTTAATGTTGCCCAGGTCTATTACATGAAACTCCTTTTCAACAGGTGGCAAAAACAATTTATAAAACTCGCGGCGGATAGCATTGGGGGACTTTGCAGAACCTACATTGCCCACCGAGCCACGGTCTTCTTCTACACCTATAATGGCAATATCGTACCAGCCTATTTCGGGCTCCTTTCCGTCGTAGATAAAAACATAGTTGCCTAATTGCCCGGGGTGCAGTTCCTGCCCTTCGAGCAAATTATCCTTATCGAGTGGTGTGAGGAAGTCGTAAATCATGTAGTGAAGATAAAAGGGCAAGGGGCAAGGGAGGAGTGGCAGGGGAAATACAAATGCACGAGTACCCTGTGAAGTGTAGTTAAAAACGACATCTCCCCACCAATCTGTCCACACAAACTGTAACCTTTGCAAACCATTTACGTTGCACTAAGTAGAACCGAAATTGTATGAGTTTATCCGTAGAGCCATCAGTAAATATTGAGCAGCTGATTCAGCAAGCTGAACAGCTGGTTGAGCGGCGTAATCCCGATGCTCTGCAATTGGCCGAGCAGGCTATGGCATTGGCCATAGAAAGCGGCAACCCAAGGCATTTTGCCCATGCTAAATACATACAGGCCTTCTATCACTGCCTGGTAGCCAATAATTACGACAAATCTATTGAGTTATGTAATGAAGCGTTAACTGCTCAGCAAACATGCGACATTGAGGATGTTTCGTATAAAGTTTATATGACCCTCGGCAACTCCTACCAGCTAAAAGGTGAAATATTTGCCGCCCAGGAGAGTTATCTTAAAGGGTTAAAACAACTGGAAAGCCGCGATAATCTCAGTTTTCGCGAGAGAGGTTTTCTTGGTTCCTTTTACTATAACTTTTCGGTGTTGCTGGGCGAGTCGCAGCTAAACATTTCTACCGAAGAGTATTTTCTTAAAGCGATTTCTATTTTCGAGGAGATAGAAAGCTATTTTAAACTATCCAAAAGCTATGTATCGTACGCCGGCTTTTTCGAGCGCCGCGAGGAATACGATAAAGCCATAGAAATACTGTTCAAAGCGCTTAAAATAGACCTGCAAACTAACGATGCCTACAGCATTGCATTAACCAAGGCTAACCTGGGCATTATGCACCTGCGCATCAAAAAATTTCAGCAGGCGCTTGACTATCTAAGCGAATCGTTGGTTTACTACAGCGAAAAAAATATGCTTTATGAAGTCGCTATGGTTAGAACTAACCTTGGCGATGCACTTTTTGCCAGCGGCAAAAAAGATGAAGGCATTAAAGAATTACTGGAAGCTGAAGATCTTTTTAACCGGCTGGAGAATAAGCGCGAGTTATCGCATGTATATGAGCTGCTATCTAAATTTGTGGCCGAAACGGGTGATTATAAAAAAGCCTGGGAATATCAGAATAGTTATACCGAAAGCCTGAAATACTTTTTTGATATAGAGAAAACACTGGCCCTTACACGCGCCAAGAAAGAGTTTGAAACGGATATGCAGGAAAAAGAAGCTGCTATTCTTAAAGAAAAGAACGAAGAGATTAAAAAATACGTTCACAAGCTTGAGATATCGAACAATGAGCTTAAGCAATTTGCTCATGTAGCCTCGCACGATTTGCGTGAACCACTGCGCATGATTACCTCTTACATGGGTCTTACCAAGCGCAGCCTTAACGGGCACATGACTGAGCAACAGGAAGAATTTATAGGATATGCTATTGATGGTGCCAAAAGAATGGACCAACTGATTGTAGATTTACTCCGCCTGGCAAAAGTAGACGCCAACCCGCGAATTGAAAAAGTGAAACTGGCCAATGTAGTAGAAGAAATTAAACTGAACCTTGATACACTGATTAAAGAAAAAAATGCCCGCATTATTAGTTACGATCTGCCCGAAATGATAGCCGACCGCACGCAAATGCTGCAGTTGCTGCAAAACATAATAGGCAACGGTATTAAGTACAACGAAAACACACAGCCCATAGTAACCATAAAGTCGGTAATGAAAAACGGAGAGCTTGAAATTACTATAGCTGACAACGGTATAGGTATACCTGAAAGCAGCCGCGACAAAGTATTTCAGATTTTCCACCGGGTGCAAACGGAAAAACAATATGCCGGCTCGGGTGTTGGCTTAACCATTTGTAAAAAAATTGTAGACAGCTTGAACGGGCATATAGCTATTGAAAGCAACCAGGCAGGAGGCACTACTTTTAAAATCACCTTGCCTTCTTCTGTCCTACTGTAACAGCGAGGTCTGTTTGCTTACCTGCTTATACGCATTCAATCCGCAGTCCAGAAAAGAAACATATTCTTCTGAGTCTGGTGTGTAGCCGCGCGGTACGGTCAACAATTTTTCATCGGGTGATACCAGCACATAATAAGGCTGCGTATTAGCCTTAAAGTATTTAGTCTGCATCTCGCTGAATTTATTGCCCAGCGTTTTAATTTTCTTTCCTGTCACCGGGCTAACATATTGCTCGCTTTCGGGCAACTGTTGCTTATCATCTACATAAAGCGATACAATCACATATTTTTCCGACAGGCGCTCCAGCACCTTTACATCGGGCCATACGTTCTCTTCCATCTTACGGCAGTTTACACATGCCCAGCCGGTAAAGTCTATCATCAAAGGCTTACCCTCGGCCTTAGCTTTAGCAAGTGCGGTAGCATAGTCATTCTTAATAGGCTCTATCGCCGACTCAGTTTTCATTAATGAATAAAACTTAGGCGGAGGAAAACCGCTAAACAGGTTAAGGTCATTACCAAGTATACCGTACGATGTATATACCGTAAATATTAGCGCTAGTGCGGCAGATGTAATCCTAACCGGTGATAGTTTGCCCACCGGCGAATCGTGCGGAAATTTCAGTTTGCCTATCAGGTATAAAAACATGGCAAAGCCCAGCATGGCCCACAGCATCAAAAAGGTTTCTCGCTTAAGTATACCCCAGTGCGCTACCAGGTCGGCGTTTGATAAAAACTTGATAGCGAATATCAGTTCTACAAAACCCAGCACCACCTTTACCGAGTTTAACCAGCCACCCGATTTTGGCAGCGATTTCATCATGTTAGGGAACAATGCAAACAAGCCAAACGGAAGCGCCAGGGCCAGGCCAAAAGATGTCATACCCGCTACCAGGTTTAGCTTGCCACTGGCCGAGCTTAAAGCACCCACCAGTAGCGAACCGATGATAGGCCCGGTGCACGAGAACGACACAATAGCCAATGTAAGCGCCATAAAGAAAATGCCAATCAGCCCGCCTACGTTCGAGGCATTATCTGCCTTATTGGCAATAAAACTGGGCAACTGTATTTCGTAAAAACCAAAGAATGAAAATGCAAACACTAAGAATATAAAAAAGAAGAAAACGTTGAGAGGCGCACCGGTCGATATTTCATTCAGCGTATCTGGCGAAATATCAAACAGCAAGAACGGTACCGCCAGCAAGAAATAAATAAACACAATGCTAAACGCATAAAAGAAAGCCTCAAACTTTCCTTTGGTTTTGCTCTCACTGCGTTTGGTAAAAAATGAAACCGTAAGCGGTATCATAGGAAACACACACGGGGTAACCAAAGCTACCAGGCCACCTAAAAAGCCTAATACAATAATGGCAAAAAGGCTTTTGTCTTCTTCTGCCGCAGCGCCGCAATTAGCCTGGGCTTCACCAAAGCGGTTATCAGTGCCATTTGCTGTTACAGCTACCACACCCGCCTCTATCGAATCTTCTTTCAACTCTTTACTTATTACCGATTGTATAGCTGAATCCAGTTTTTGTTTATCTGCACCGGTAACCGGTATTACCAGTCCTTGAGTTTTCTCATCGTTGCCCTTTATAGCACCCTGCTCCATCTTCAAATCAAACTCAAAGTCTATAGCATCGGGTGGCAGGCATTGGTGATCGTCGCAGGCCATAAACTCAAGAACGCCTTTTAATTTGGTATCACCTTTTATCTTAACCACCTGCTCGCATATCATTGCCTCTTCAAAATACTTTAGCTGCATATCGAATATGGGGTCATGGCCCTCGTGCACCTTGCCGCCTCTTTCGCTGGTTTTGCCTACCGCTTCTACTAAGGGATTTTTCTCAAGCGTAACCGATGTTTTTACCGGACCGCCATCGGGTATGTTTATACCGTAGGTATGCCACTTGGCATCTATCCTGGCAGTAAATACCAGCTTATATTCGCCCTTAGCTAAGGGCACCGCGTTCCATGTCCACTTTACGGGTGTAAGTATTTGAGCTTTGGTACCAAAGGGCAGCAGCAGGGCAGCAAGTAAAAAGGTGGCAAACAACTTCCTCATTGGGTATCTTTTAACTACAGACGAAAATAGAAGAATAACCTTTCACTAAAAACTAATTCAGCTTCCGTTTCTTCTTCCAAACACTGATGTAATATAAGATTACTGCCGCGTGCGGGACAATAGTTGCAGTTCCCCTTGGTGTGAGGCTTAACAAAATTTATATCCCGTAATTAAAGCGAAGCATGCTTATAAGCGTTTAACCCGCAATCGAGAAAAGAAATGTATTCCTCTTTGTTAGGCGTATAGCCGCAAGGTTTAGTGAGCAGTTTCTCATCGGGCGATACAAGTACATAGTAAGGTTGCGTATTGGAGTGGAAATAACTGGCCTGCATATCGCTGAACTTGTTACCCAGCGTTTTTATTTTTTTGCCGGTTACCTTGCTTACATACTGTTCGCTTTCGGGCAAGGGCTGGCGGTCATCTACATACAGCGATACAATCACGTATTTTTCCGATAGGCGGCTAAGTACATCATACTCAGGCCATACGGTTTCTTCCATTCTCCGGCAGCTTACACAGGCCCAGCCGGTAAAGTCTATCATCAGTGGTTTGCCTTCTGCTTTTGCCTTTGCCAATGCAGCAGCATAGTCATTTTTAATAGGCTCTATAGCAGCTTTGCCCTTTAAGTAGGAGTAGAACTTAGGCGGCGGAAAGCCACTGAAAAACTTAAGGTCGTTTCCAAAAATTCCATAACCCGCATAGAGCGTAAATATCAACGCTGCCATAGCCGCGGTAACACGCACCGGTGTCAATTTTTTAGGGCCGGCACTATCATGCGGAAATTTAAACAGGCCTATAAGGTATACAAACAGCCCGGCACCCAGCATAGCCCACAGCGCCAAAAATGTTTCGCGCTTTAGCAGCCCCCAGTGGTCTACCATATCGGCGTTCGATAAAAATTTGATGGCAAATATCAATTCTACAAAACCCAACACTACCTTAACCGAGTTTAACCAGCCACCCGATTTGGGCAACGATTTCATTAACGAAGGGAACAACGCAAACACGGCAAATGGCAGGGCCAGTGCAAGGCCAAACGAGGTCATACCTGCTACCAGGTTGAGCTTGCCACTGGCCGAACTCAATGCTCCTACTAATAGCGAACCGATGATAGGCCCGGTGCAGGAGAATGATACAATAGCCAGTGTAAGTGCCATGAAAAAAATGCCAATAAGCCCGCCAACATTTGATACATTATCTGCCTTGTTGGCAATAAAACCTGGCAACTGTATTTCGTAAAAACCGAAGAAGGAGAAAGCAAACATTACAAACACTACAAAGAAAAAAACATTAAGCCACACACCGGTAGCTATAGCATTAAGTGTATCCGGCGATATATCGAACAGCAGAAATGGAACAGCTATTAAAAAATAAATAAGCACAATGCTAAATCCGTAAAACAGCGCTTCGTATTTGCCCCGTGTCTTATTCTCGCTGCGCTTGGTGAAAAACGAAACAGTAAGCGGTATCATTGGAAAAACACACGGTGTAATAAGCGCCAGCAACCCGCCTAAAAAACCCAACACTACAATAGCCCAAATACTCTGCTCACCGGTTTCTGAAACGGTTCCGCAGTTGGCCTGTGCTTTACCAAAGCGGTCACCGGGCGTTGGCATTACCGGCACGGCTACACTTGTCCGTATCGAATCGCCATTATCTACTTTAGCACCAGGCAAGTTGTAGGCAACTGCTTTATCTGGCAGGGCTGGTGTAGCTACAAGTGTATTGTTATCAACTGCGGGCGCACCTGCTACTGAGTTTGCCTTTAAGTCAAATTCAAATTCTATAAGCTCAGCCGGTATGCACGATTCTTTGCAGGCCATACACTCCAGCATACCTTTAAGCTTTGTATCAGCTTTTACTTTAACCAGCTGCTCGCATACCATTGTGCCTTCAAACTGCTTCATAGCAAAACCCATGTTCTCGTCAAAGGCCTCATGCACTTTATCGCCGCGCTCGGTAGTTTTACCAATTAATACGGTTGCCTGGTTCGGCGAAAATGTAATGCCGGTGCGCACAAACCCATCTGCTGCCGGTTGTAGCGAATAAATATGCCATCCCGGCTCTATTGCCGCGGTAAACACAAGTTTGTATTCATCTTTGCCCGCAGGCTCAGCTTTCCACACCCACTTTACAGGATGTAGTATCTGTGCCGTAATGCACAGGGGCAGCAACACAACTATAAGCAGCAAAGGGATGAAGGACTTCTTCATAGGTGGCTTTTAAGTATTTACTAATATAAGTGCAATGCGGTTCACCAGCACTAATCCAATTTCAGTTTCTTCTTCCAAACGCTGGTGTAATATATGATTACAGGAAGGCCCAGTGCGGTTGGCAGCAGCCAGACAATCCAGCCCGGCTTAACAAAATTTATGTTCACTACGACAAAGGCGGTTACAGTAGCTATGTAGCTCCCCATCATATTGCCAAGGTGTGCCAGCACCCTGCGGCGGCGCGCTTCCTTTATCTTCTCCTCTCCCATCAGTTGCGGACGTATAGCATTAAAAAGCAGGTAAAGCAGTAAGGTACCAAACGCTACCAACACTATTTGCCGGGTGTAGAGCATATACAAAGCGGTGCCTGATGAGAATAACACCACCGCCCAATCGAACCACTTAAATTTTGCATCGCGGTTTTTAAGCGCCCGGTAGCCAAAGTAGTTAAGGTAAAAGCTGAACATAGCTATAGCCAGCAAAAAGCCATTGCCCTTGGCAATAGCTATTACAAAGGCACTAAACGCCACAAGCAGCATACAGTAAAAAAACACAAGCCCGCTGCGCTTATGCACCTTGCCGCCCTTGGTCGTAAGTATAGCTACCAGCCCGCTAAGCAATGCTGTGCCACCGGCCGCTATGTGGGCATATAAAAATAGTTTGAGGGCCAAATCTCTCATACCCTTGCTGCCCTCCAGGCGTTAAGGTTACGCTGCATCTGGCGGATATGTATCGGCACATGCCCTTCGTAGGTTTTTAGCCAGTCTTCAAAGGTCATTACTCCGTTTTCACTATGGTTGATGGTTGCCGTTTGCCAGGTAGCTTCATCAACTGTTTTAATAAGCTCGTAACTCGCTTTGCGCAGCCATTTAAACAGCTCCAGCGCATCTTCTACACTTTGGTTGTGGTAGCCCAGGTTTTTAGCCCAAAGGTTCTCATCATAGCCATATACTCCGCTACCCGGTTCGGCTATAAAACGGCGGCAACGCACATACGAGTTAGCCTCACTATCGGCTATATGCAGCAGCACCTCGTGTATGCTCCATTTATCGGGCGCGGGCTTCCATTGCCACATCTCGCGCGGAAACTCCTTCAGGGCATCTACCAATAAATAATAGGCGTTACCATACGATTCTATCAGGGTGTTGCGCTGGGTGGTGGTCATGCTTTAAAAATATAAAACTGCCGTAAAACAAAACATCCGAAGTTGGAAAAACTTCGGATGTTGTATAATGCAGAATAGCAATCTTTACGAATAAAGCACTGTCATCTCCAGCACCTTGCTTATCAGCGATTCAAACAGAATTTTACCATCGGTGTTAGATAATGCTTTCTCTGATGCACGCTCAGGGTGTGGCATCATACCAAATACATTTTTACCGGCGTTGCATATACCGGCTATATTATCTATGGAACCGTTAGGGTTAGCCTCATCTGTTATATCACCGTTTTCATCGCAATACTTAAACAGTATCTGGTCATTATCATAAAGTGATTTAAGCGTCTCTTTATCGCAGTGGTATCTTCCATCGCCATGGGCAATAGGAATTTTCAACGGCTCGGTAGCGTCTACCTTACAGGTTAGCAGGGCCTTGGTTGTTTGGGTAGCCAGGTATACATTCTTGCACTCGTATTTCATGCTCTCGTTACGCAGCAAGGCGCCGGGCAACAGGTGACTTTCGCACAAAATCTGGAAACCATTGCACACACCTAACACCTTTCCGCCACCGTTGGCAAATTGTATCACCGATTCCATTACCGGCGAAAAACGGGCAATAGCACCGGTGCGCAGGTAATCGCCATAGCTAAAACCGCCGGGCAGTATAATACAATCATCATTGGTAAAATCGCTCAGGTCGGTATCCTTGTGCCAAATGTAACGCGCCTCGCAGCCCATTACTTCTTTCACTACATGATACATATCTCTGTCGCAATTAGAACCGGGGAAAACAACAATGCCAAACTTCATGGTAAAATTTTATGATTAGGTGATGAATTAAAACAGGTTTAAATACACGAAAAACTGCGCAAATAGCACCAGCAAAAGTAAAATTAAGTGGCTTACTTCCGATACCAGGTTTCTTTTTATTTGCATAAGCACCATGGCCGAAATTATGCCCAGCGGAAGGGCCAGCAACACCAGGTGGCTAAGGTCAATTGACTGCTGCAACAGTATGGCCGCCAGGGTAAGCACAATTAACACTACCAGCGCATTGGCAAATTTGCGCACCTGTATTAGCGAACTATACAACGAAGCTGGTAATAATGTTAAACAGACTACTGTGCAAAAAGCAATACTGCCAAGCATAGTTTTGTCAGCAAGACTAAGCACAGGCATTACCAGCCAGCCGCTATTGTGCATATTCATCATGTCGGGCAGCAGGATAGCCACATTATCATTCCAGAAATAAAATGTAAAAACCACCAGTATAGGCGAAAAGAAGCCCAGGGGTAAAATGGTCCATTCCCGATAGTTAAAGGGCCGCACAATAGCCAGCCCTATGTAGGCAAACAAAAACAGCAACATGCAGGGGAAGTAAAACAAGCCAGCAATGGCTACCAGAAAACCAATATCAAACACATCGCCATACGATTTCTCCTTTTTAGCTATAGCAAACAAACGGCCTGTAGCCAGTATTACAAATGTAAGCGCCAGCAATGCCGGTGTAAGCAATAATGCCTGTTTAAAAAACGAGGCAAACAGAAGAAACAATGCACCGGCCACATAGTTTTTCTTAGCTAGTATTTTGTTGCCGTTTACAATACCGTTAATAATAAGTGCCTGTATAAAGCAAAGCACTGCTGCCAGCACGGCACTTATAGCGGTATAATTAGCCCCCAGGTTTTTTAGCGGCGCAAACAGCAGGGCACTCAGTGGTTCACTATGTTCAAACACAAATGCGGTATCTACCGGCACAAACCACAGGCACACCCTGAACCCCACCAGGTAAATAATATATGCTGCTACTACTGCGGGGCTGTTAGATTTAAAGAAAGAGAACAAGAGAAATTAGTTTGGGGTTAGGTGGTTTAAGCAGCAAATTTTAAAAGGCAATTTTAACCAATCGGAGCGCATTGCCTTTATAGCTGGGCAGCACCACCTCGTTGGGCGATATCTGCTTGCCCAGTTTAGGCATTAGCATAATGTCTTTCTCTTCCTGGTTTAATAGGGTGGTGCGGTCGTAGCGGCCCATACTGCCCAGCACATACTCGTTCAATACACCACTGGCCGAGATATCATCCAGGTAGATAAACCGTAGTTTCTCCTTTTCATTCATTAGCAAAAACGAAGAGTAAGTACCATTGTCATCTTCACTGGCTTGCTTTTTACGCATTACCGAACTCCACTCCATTCTGCCATCAGGGGTTATAGAGAAAGCGATGATATCGTTAAATTGAAAAATTTCAGACGTACGGTAGCTGTTGTAGCCGGGCTGAATGCCTATAGGCACTACCTGCTCACGCGAGTCTTTAATAAACGACTCGGCTACTATCAGGGCACCCCCATCGTTACGCAACATGCTGCGACGTATGTTAAAGGTGTACAGACTTTGGTTGGTCACATTTTCGCGGCCGGTAAGTTCGCCAATAAATTCTTTCGAAAATTGGGTGTAATTAGTGCGCACCGGTGTGCCATTGGCGGGGTCAAAACTGGCATACAAAAAACCATGTGCCGCCGGTTCAGCTTCGCCACGGCCCCCATCATAAAAAGCCGTCATTACCAGGTTTCCGTTCTTGTTATCTATCTCAAACACCGGCTCGTTAAACAAGCGCCTTTCGGTAGTTATGCTATAGTTGGCCAGTTCGCCGTGCGTGTCAAAACGGAATACATCGTATTGCGCACCCGCTACCTCACTCTCGGGCTTCAGCAACAAAAAAGTATTACCCTGGTTATCTATCAGTGTTTTAGAGTCCTCCAGTTCGCGTTCGCTGCGGTTAATAGGTTGTGTTTTGTTATACAGCACATTCAGCGTATGGCTTACACCCAAAAAACGGATACTCTCTATCCGCCCACCGCTAAAATAAGGGTAATACACCATCAGGTACGATTGGTCTATCGACTGCTTAAAGCGCAGGTTAGCCGCCACCAACTCCTTCCGGTCTACTATCGAGTCTATCAGCACCGGTTTGCCTATCTCTACAAACTTAGAGTTTACCGGCTGGGCGTATAGCAGCGAGCGTTTCTTATCCTGTTCCAGGTAAAAGATAACCGCACCGGTTTTGTTCAGCATAATATACTGCAGCGGTCCATCCTGGTTTTTAAAGGCAATGGTTTTGGTTGTCTCCAGCTTTAGCTCTTGGCCGTAAACATGTATCACATCCTCCATGCCATACAGGCGCACCACTATGCCATCGTTGTTTTTGCCTATCACCTTAAATTTGCCCGACTTAGCAGGCATCTTGCTGGGGTTAGATACCTCTACCAGCTGCGCGCTGGCACCAAGGGTTATTAATAGAAGCACTAAACCTGCAAGCCTTTTCATGTGGTGCTAAATTAGCTTTTAGCGGGTATATGGCATAATGGCGATTCTGTTTGTTAAAAACGAGGCTACGAATTTAACCTATAAATGATGTGGCAACTATAAAGGCGCTTGAAGTATGTAAGGGGTGGTCTCTTTTTAAAAAACAGACCACCCCCTATCTTCATATATATTTGACAATCAGGATTTAGTAATTTTTTACAGACCACTGGGTAAAAAAATGGACGGCTACAAGGAGAAATAAATTTTTACCCCGTTTAAGTAAAATTTGTTTTTAGTCAATACTGCTCTTTGGCATTTATTGCCCGCTTGTTTCCTCCCGATTTTTATCGGTAGCCCACTTGCATTTACTGGCTGTTCTATAACCTTTCTTACTTGTATTCTCTCAATACTAACTACGCCCCCCACTGGGCTTAGGCAGTGCATATACCTGTTCGAAACATCCTATAATATCGGTCGGTCCCTACGGGGCTCAATATTTTTCTCCATTAATAACCCCGGGTTGAAACCCGGGGTTACCATATACATCGTACCTACGGAACTAAATGCACGCACCACATAACAATGTTTAGAACACTTATGGGCACCCTACGCCGAGTGAGCCCTTGTATCGTTATACTGCTTTGTTACAGTACCGAAAGCCTGGCTTTAAATGCCTTACCGGATACCTCAACTGTTAGGATATAAATGCCTGTTTCCAACATTAGTGCCTCAGTGTTTAGATCTATAACTCCATCTTGACCTAAGGCAACGTCAATCTTCGTAATAAATCGACCATCAATAGAGCAGATAGAAACACTTGCCGTACCGGTAGATAAATACGCTTTCGGAATTACAACCTTGAATGCATTATTTGCAGGGTTAGGATAAACAAGTAACATTATTTCATCTTCATTATTTGCTATTTCTTCCATACCTACTGTTCCTCCTGTACCATTATTAGCTCCCGAAAAACTGGTAAACGGGCTTACTACACCCCGGCACAAGCTGAGGGCCGCAATCTCCTTCCGTATATCATTGGCAATCTGCGTGTTGCTCAAATTCAAATAATACTGAGTCATCAGGTAATCAATTTTACCCTGCGTCCAGATTTTAGGCAGAAAGCTATTCTCTTCAATCAACGAATCGGTAAGATTTAGCATATATTGATAACTCACAGGATTACCAAATGCAGTTCCGTTCATTGTTACTGTAACAGGCCCGGGAGCAGTATATCTTCCCGTAACTATTAACTGCTGGCCCTTATACAGGTTTGGCAATGGATTAGGATATGTTTGAAATACCACAGGGGGATTATAGGTTATGGTGGTATTAAGTAAAACAGGATTTTGTATTGTAGTGTAAAAATTACTGATAGCTGTTGCTACATTGCTGGTAGTTAAAAATGCTGCGGAGCCATTGTTTTGGGTAGCCAATTCGGTAAGTAAATTTGTATTTACATCGCTCCCTATACCAAATACATGTAGGTTAATATCCGGAGCTGTGTTAGTAATCAAATTTTTAACATGCGCTATTAATTGTGTTGAATTCGTAATTCCGGCACTAGGCTGTCCATCAGTGAAAAAAATAATGATTTTTGCACGGCTTGATCCTGAGGCGCTATACATAGGAACGGCTTTATCAAACGAACCTGAAATATTTGTTGATCCGGATGCACTTATTCCATTTATATAATTGAGCGCGGTATTTTTATTTTGTATGGTATAGTTTAAAAACTGCGGAGACAATGATTCTGCAACATCATCAAACTGCACAATATTAAATCTGTCCCCGTTGTTAAGGTTGTTTACAATAAATTCAGCGGCTTCGTTTGCCTGGGCCATTTTGGTCCCACTCATGCTGCCTGAGTGGTCTATTATCAAAACAAAATCCTTCCCTATAATATCTATTGCGCTTTCCGAATTTGGCTCAACTATAAAAGTGAAGAAGCCATTAATTGTATCGCACATTTCAATACTATCCGGGTAAAAAGTACTGAATCCGAAAAAACCTAAGCTATCAGGGTGCAACAGATATTCGAATGAAAATGCTGTGCCGAAAGGAGTGTTTAATAAGGTTTTGCTGAATGATGCCTGGGTAGTGCCTGGTGCTGAAACTGCAACATTGTATCCACGGGGTAATATGCTATCTATAATTCTATAGGAATTAATAGAAACACTGAATTCCGCGCTGCCAATAGTTGGCTGTATTAGGTTATATCTGCCGGGATATGAAAAGGAAACATAATTATTTCTATAAGATAACAACTCTACATAAGTGAGCTCTATCATGATGCTGTCGCCAGGTGCAATTGAAAGGTCTACAGGAAAGTACAGTGGCGTATGCCCAAGAAAAGTATCTAGTAAGGCGGGTGTATAAATTGTTACCGCTGAATCGGCATTAAACGTCGAGTCCTGAGGTGCTGCAATTAGCGAAGCCGTTTGCCAACCGTTATAGTTCCAGCGTATTTTCGTTGCGGCTGCACTTTCCCGCATGGGAAAGGCATATTTAAAGCCAGTAGTATCGTTTGTGTTGTTTATAAAAAGCTGGGTTGTAATGGTGGTAGCTATTTGATTATTTATATCTATAGCAGTAAAGGATTTTTTTAATTCAAACGCTGTAAACGTATTGCCTGCGCTGTCGATATCTGCGATTGCGACCCCTTGAGAGGAAGCATTCTGCATTAGAATAAGACAGAAAATTATAAGGGTATATATCTTTTTCATGTGGCTATGGTTTAAATCAAAGGTAAGTTCCTATTTCAAAAAACACGAATATCAATTGTCATAGAATTGTAAATTTTTCCAATAAGATGATTTGAACCATATAGCCAGCAGAAACTTTAAATAAACAGAGTTAGCGTCACCTGTAAGTATTCTACACAGCAACATAGCTACATATATCATTACCAAAATCAGGTAAAATCTCATTTGCGGGTAAGTTGCAGGGTATGTACAGAAAGTGTACAAAGGTGTGTACACGGTTTTTTTACAACTACCTGACACAAAATAGATTATGCCCAAAAGGTATGTACATGATTATCTGTACATACCCTGGTTTAGTGCATATAGCTATTGGTACTTAGGTCCACAAAAAAGAGTGTGATAATTACTGCTTCAACCGAGGGTCCATGGCATCGGTAAGCCCATCGCCAATCAGGTTGAATGTGGTAACGGTGATGAAGATGGCGAAGCCCGGGAATATAGCCAGCCACCATGCCTGCGGTATCTGGCGGGCGTATGACAATAACTGCCCCCAGGTTACTGTATCGGCAGGGCCAAGGCCCAGGAACGACAAGGTGGATTCGGTAAGTATAGCGCCTGCAATACCAAAGGCGATAGATATAAGCACCGGTGAAAGCGCATTGGGTATAGCGTGGCGGAACAAGATGTGTGCGTTAGAAAAGCCTAATGAGTTGGCCGCCTCTATATACTCGAGGTTGCGCACCTTAAGTAGCTCGGCACGGATAAAGCGGGCGATGCCCGTCCAGCCGGTAAGGCCTATAATACCCATGATAACATACAGGTTAGGCTTGCGCACAATTGAGATAATAAGTAATATAAGGAACAGGGTTGGTATAGAGTTTAACACCTCTATTACACGCATAATAATCAAATCGAATGGCACCGCTACCTGCGTGCCAAAGCCGGGCACTTTTTTAAATGGTATCACCAGCAGGTTGCCCACTACCATTACCCCTACAAAGATGGCAAGGCTGATGAATAGCTGAAAGAACCCATCGCCCAGCGATTTGCCCAATGCATCGGTAATATCATACGAGCGAGCGCCAAATGCGTAGAAGAAAGCGAAGAATAAGAACAGTAAATTGCCCCATAGCCTTACGCGCGAAACCTGGAAATTTTCATCGCCATAAAAACCGGCTAATGAACCCAGCAAGATACCTATAAGCGAAGCTATAAGCATAGATACAATACCTACCGTCATGGCTATTTTGGTGCCGTGTATCATACCTGATAATACATCGCGGCCAAGCTCATCGGTACCAAACCAGTGTTTCCATCTTGCCGATGGCACTACCTGGTCGTCGAACGGGCCCTTAGAGTGGATGTTGTCGTTATCCTGGTTCATAGGCAAATACGGCACCGGTGGAAACACCGCCATATCGTATTGCAGGTTTTTCCAGTCCACATTTTGAAACTGCGGCTGAAACTGCCCGATGCCAAAACCTACAGCTATCTCTTTTAGTACAGGGAAATAAGTTTCGCCCTTGTACTTGCACACCAGCGGCTTTTCGTTAGCCAGAAAAGGCGCTAACACTGCAATAACAGCCAATACAATAACTATATAAAGCGAAACAACAGCGGTCTTTTTGCGGCGGAACTGTTTCCACACAAAAGCCCAATAGCCTTGCTCACTTTTTTTATTTTTATTTTCTGCTGCCATTTTCTTTTACTTCTTCGAGTATGAAATTCTTGGGTCAACTACTGCATATAAAACATCGGAAATAAGGTAACCTACCAGCGTAAGTATTGCTGCAAACATGGTATTGGTCAATATCATCGGGTAATCTTTTTGTATTACCGCTGCATAGGTTATTTGCCCCAGGCCCGGTATGGTAAACAGGAACTCGAGAATAATAGAACCACCAATAAGGGCCGGGAAAAACGAAGCAAAAATGGTGATGATAGGCAGCAACGAATTGCGGAAAGCATGTTTCCAGATAACCTTGTTATCGGGTAAGCCTTTGGCGCGTGCCGTGCGGATATAGTCCTCGCGCACCACCTGCAGCAGGCTGGCCCGGGTCAGGCGGGCGATGATGGCCGAGCTGCCGAGCCCCAGGGCTAC
>DATGWP010000168.1:0-7632 GCA_035299425.1 Chitinophagales bacterium
ATGAGCACTCTCAATGTAGTCAGGAATAAAATAGTATCCAGGCTTTTTGCCGTAGTGAGGAAACAGACCGAATATCAGCCAGCTTTAGCTGTTTGATTTTTAACAAGAAAGCACTTGCATAACCTTAGAATACGGAGGACACAATCCCGCCAATCGCGCGACAGGCTGGAGTTCATGGCGTATGTCTCTCAATCACAAAGCGGAAGATTACTCATGCTATAACTACTTGTTTATGGAATTCGTGAACTACACTCTGTTCCGTTTGCTTCGTCGCAGAGCCTCCTCGCAATGACATCTGTTTTATTTTATGGCACATAACTGCGGAAGCCGCAGCTATGTGCCATAAAAGGATTTATAAATTACAAACATTTGCCCTCTCACAAAAATCGCTTTACTTCATACCGGTAACCCCACACAATTATGAGTAACAACAAGCCACCCAAACAGGATAATGCATTTGCCTTTGCAACTCTTGGCACCTGGTTTCATTTAATAAAACAGAATGGTGGCGTGGCTCCGAAATATTGGGGAAAGATGGCAGGCCTGCTTTGGATAAGTGTGCTCACTATTTCGTTGCGCTGGTACGAGCGGTTACGCTATGGAGCAGTTATAGATAAGGTACAGATACATCCATCTCCGGTATTTATTGTCGGCCATCATCGTAGTGGCACCACTTATTTGCACAATTTACTGAGCCAGGACCCTGACCTTGGTTTTGTAAGCACCTTTCAGGCAACGGCGGCGGCGTTTTCTATTATGGGTAACGATGGTATAAAGGCAGAGCTATCGAAGGGCCTTGCCAAAAAGCGCTCGATGGATAATGTAGAGGCATCGCTGGATGCACCACAGGAAGAAGAGATAGCTATGGCCAACTTGTGCCCGTACTCGTTTATGCACCACATGAGTTTTCCGCAGAAGACAAAAGAGTATCTCGAAAAGTATTTGCTGCTGGAAACTATATCGCCCGAAGAATTAAAAAAGCGCACCGATACTTACTTAACCGTTTTGAAGAAGGCTACCTACCTGGCCAATGGCAAGCGCCTGGTGCTTAAAGGGCCTATCAGCACCGGCCAGATAAAATATCTGCTCAGCCTTTTTCCCGCTGCAAAGTTCATACACATTCACCGCAATCCGTATGATTTGTTTCCATCGGTAGGTAACCTTGGCCGCAAATTGCAGGAGGCGCATATACTGCAGGATATAGATGAGAAGGAAGCGATTGACAATATCTTCCTGGTATACATCCGTATGATGAAGAAATTTTTGGCCGAGAAGCACCTGATACCACAAGGCAGCTTTGCTGAAGTAAGCTATGAGCACCTGGATAAGGAGCCGTTGAAGATGCTGGAGTACATTTATAAAGAAGCGAACCTGCCGGGCTTTGAAAGCAAGAAGGCAGCGTTTGAAAAATACATAGCCGAGATAGGGCACTATGAAAAAAATAACCTCGACCTGGCTAACATATACCGCAAGCGCATTAATGAGGAGTGCCAGTTTGCTTTTGAGGAATGGAAGTATCCGGTGCAACAGGCTTAGTAAATACAGAGAAATACATTAACCACGGAGGCACGGAATACATAGAGAAACACAGAGAATACAAAAGTTAAACTCTGAACATAATAGAGTACTGCTATTCTTTAGCGATAACAAATCAGTGCTTATTTCCGCAGGGTGGGGCGAGTAGTCCCCAATGCCAACTAGTGCATTTTAAGCGCCTTTAACTTTCTTTCTATACTGTTACAGAGGTAGTTATATGCACATGCAGTGTAGAGATTATTAATGTGGTACAATAATGTGTTTGTAGTAACCAAAGCACGCACATGAGCATCTGCTATACTTTTAATTAACCAATCAAACATCACAAAGTATGGAAACCACGCAACAACCAAACGGCCAGAGAAAAATATTTACAGGCGTTATTGTATTACTGGCGCTGATAAACTGTGTAACCGGTTACTTTTTAATAACCGAAAACCGCCACAAGAATGAACTATCGGTTCAAAAGATGGAAGTAGAAAATAGCTATACCAGCCTTGAATCTGATTACCACGATATGAAAGCATCGCTGGATGCTGCCAGTATAGAGATAGGCCAGTTGAAAGGACAAAACGCCGACCTGGATAAAATTATAGAAGAGAAGCAAGCTATGATTGAGCAGGAAAAGAAAAACCTGGATGATGCCTTTAGCCAAAACAAATTGACAGAAGCTGACCTGGGCAAAGCCAGAACAATGATTGAGCGCTACGAAAGTTCAATTGCCTCGTTGCAAAAACAAGTAGAAAACTATAAAGAGGAAAACCAACAGTTGGTGGCTAAAACAGAAGTGCTAAGCACTGAACTGAGCTGCGAAAAAGAAACCAGCACCGCCCTTGCTGAAAAGAATGAAGGCCTTACTCATAAGATAAATGAGGCATCTTACTTAACTATACCAGCTGTAGAAGTAGCCGCTGTTAAGAAAAACCTGATGGGCAACGAAGTAGAAACAAGCCGCGTAAAAGCTGCTGAGAGTTTGAAGATTAGTTTTGAAACCGGTGCTAACAAAGCGCTTGACCCCGGTAAAGTTACGTTGTATGTCCGCATCATCAACCCGCGCGGCGAAACGATAGCGGTAGCAGAGCAAGGCTCGGGTGTAATTACCAGTGCAGAAAACGCAAAACCGGTGCAGTATACCAAGAAGACAGATATAACCTGGAACCAGAAGAGCAGAAAAGTAACGATGTATTGGGGACGCTATATCCAGGCTCCGGGAACATATAAAGTAGAAGTTTATCAAAGCGGAAAAGTAGTAGGGCGCGGTGCAGTAAAATTGGTGTAGAGGAAAAAATATGATGTGCGCGAGTGCCCTGCCGTTAATCCGGCGGGGCACATTTTTTTATTTCAGGACTAAGCATTACCTACCAAAATTTGTTTGGCAATCCCCGGAAAGATATATTGCAGGTATGAAAAATGTATGGATAGCCTTTGGCCTTGCGCTGTGTTTTATTTTAGGGTCTTCTTTCGCATCGCATAAAGGCGACAGCATGGAGAAGCTGATGAAGAAAATGCTGACATATATAGAGAAGGAGAAAAAACAAATAGAACAGAACAAACCCGCACTGGCTTTTCCGGTGGCTATAAAACAGCTAAGCACAGCTAAAGCACCTGCCAAAAAATTAGTGACGGGCCACCAGGAGTTTATCAATACTTTTTACGACGACCTGAATAAGTATTACCAGGTTAAAGATTCTACACAACGGGTAGCGGCTTTTAATACGGTAGTAAACAGTTGTATAGGTTGTCACCAGCATGAGTGCCCGGGGCCAATTGTAAGGATTAAGAAGAGTTTGTTTTAAGTTAACTCTTTACCGCCCCGACATACAAACCACCCCGTCTTGCCTTCGGCGCGCCACCCCTCCTTACGATGCCGCCGCGGTAGCGGCGAAGGAGGGGAACCTAACAACCTACTGCACTATTATAGTTTTAGATGTAACCGACTGCGCACTAAAGTAGCCCAGGCAGGATGGAGTAAACACTGGGTCGGGGTTGGCAGGGGCAGCCGGTGCACCAAAGTTGTTCTGGTTGCTGTTAAACTGGTCGAAGTAAGTATGCGCCTGCTCATCTATGCTCCACAAGTCTACCCGCAATGTATCGCCGGCCAGCAGGTCATCATCATCGGGCACATTAAAGTTGCGCAGCTTACCATCCCACAAGCGGTCGTTCTGCACATTGAAACCGGTGCTCGGCCTTTCATGGCGGTACGATACTACGCGGTAGCAATTGCGCACGCCCAGTGGGTCGCGTACTACAATCTCTGCTTCGGTTTCTGTTTCACCCTGAAAATTTGTTTCCTCATACACCAGCACACTATCAATATCTACCGGTGGCTGCATGGTGCTATACGACTCGTACGTAACACCCTCTACCGTAACCTGCAGGTGGTACCTTCTTCCTACAACGCCTTGCATAGTATTGGTCAGGTATAAGCCGGCCACTAATGGCTGGGTAAGCGTATCGGTATTACCGGCATCGTCGCTTATAACTACCAGTGCATCGGGCACACCGGCAAAAGTGTTGTTTTCATCAAACCTTTTCGATTTGGTTACTATCACATAATGCGGCCCGGGCTGGTCGCTCAGGTTGCCCTCTATTACTACCTGCGGGTCGGCGTTCTTTAGCTTCAGGTCTATCTTTTCGGTGCAGGCTGTGTTAAGCGCCAGCGCCGATGCAAGTATCAGTATGCTTCTAACTATATTTTTCATTTCGCTTTTTTCTTAGGTGGTTGAACACTGAATTTAAAATTGTAAGTAACCGACGGCACTATACGGAACAAATAAGATTTTTCGTAGTATGTAGTGTTATTGTCGCTATCTATCTTAAAGTCGATGGTATAGGCATTTTTGCGGGCATACACATTGTATACGCTTATGTTTACATCATGCTCCCACGTTTTGCGTTTCTTCAACACAAACGTGGCACCTATATCCAGGCGGTGGTAGGCCGGGAAACGGTCCTGGTTTCTATCGCCATAGGCCGGTACCGGTTGTCCGCCCAAAAAGTATTTACCGGTAAGGAAGGTAGCCGCTGCACCCGTGTAGTATATCCAGGTAGCCGATACGTTGATGCGCGGGGTAATATCATACATCAGCACCACGCTTAAATCGTGTGTGCGGTCGTAGCGCGATGGAAACCACGTTTGGTTGTTTACGGTAGGGAACTTACGCTCTGAGCGCGATAAAGTATAGCTAACCCAACCGGTAAACTTACCGGTGCGTTTTTTAAAGAAAAACTCGGCACCATACGCGCGGCCTACCCCGTAGAGTAATTCTGTTTCTACAGTTTCGTTAGCACGTAGCGTAGCGCCGTTTTTATAATCTATCTGGTTCTGCATCCATTTATAATAACCTTCTACCGATAGCTCGAACATATCTTTGTAGAAGTTTACAAAGTAACCGGCGCTTACCTGGTCGGCTATTTGGGGCTTAATGTTGTTGCTGGTCATCACCCAGCGGTCGGTGGCAAACGATGTGGTAGTGGCCGATAGCTGGTGCAGGTTCTGCGCATTGCGCGAGTAGGCTGCCTTAAAGCTCATGTTCTTAAAGAAATTGTAGCTGATAGAAACGCGCGGCTCGGGGTTTACATACGTTTTGTTGAATTGCCCCAGCTTTAACTGAAAGGTATCTATAGCACCGTTCTCGGCAAACCTGAAATACTTAGATGGCCCCACCTGGCTAAAGATAGAAAGGCGCACACCGTAGTTAATGGTCACCTTGTTCCACAGCGAAACTTCGTGCTGGGCATACACGGCGTTTTCCCATCCGTAGTTTTTGGTTAAGAAGATATTGCCAATGCGTGTGGTATCCTGCGATATAACCTGCCCCGGCACTATGGTGTGGAACGTGGTAAGAAAACCAAACTTCAGTTTGTTTTTTGAGTTGAGAAAGAAATCAAGATCTTCTTTCAATGCAAAATCGCGGATAACCGATTTCACATCAATGCTGGCTACGTTAATACCAATGGTGTAGTTAAAATCATTAAAGACAAAGGATGTGTTGGAGAAAAGCTTATCGCTGAAAATGTGGTTCCAGCGGGCAGTGGCAGTGGCGTTGCCATACACTATGCTAAACCGGTCCTGAAAACCAAACTTATCCTGCCCGAAGTAACCGGATATAAATATACGGTCGCGCGGGCCGATGCGGTAGTTGGCTTTTGCATTTATATCGTAAAAGTAAAGAATGCTCTTGCGCAGGTTTTCATTCTTCGAAAGCTTTAAAAACAAATCGGCATAGGTGCGGCGGGCTGTAATAATAAACGAACCTTTATCGCGCACTATGGGGCCTTCTATATTCAGCCGCGAAGATATAAGGCCGATACCGCCGCCTATTACATACTCTTTGCTGTTGCCATCCTTCATCCGTATATCGAGCACACTGGCAAGGCGGCCTCCGTACTCGGCAGGCATGTTGCCTTTATATACAGTAGCATCTTTTATAGCATCGTTATTAAACACAGAGAAGAAACCAAGTAAGTGCGATGCATTGTACACCGGCGCTTCGTCTAACAGTATCAGGTTCTGGTCGTTGCTGCTGCCGCGCACATAAAAACCACTGTTACCTTCGGATGCGGGCTGTATACCAGGTAACAGTTGGATGGTTTTTAATAAATCCTTTTCGCCAAACAGTACCGGTATCTTCTCCAGCTGTTTTACATCCAGCTTTACGGCGCTCATTTGTGCATTGGTAATATTCTCATCCGCCTTAGTGGCTTTTATCTCTACCTCTTTCAAAACCTTAGAAGCAGGGCTAAGCGAAACATTTATACTCTGGTTTTTTACCGAATCGAGTTTTATGGCGTAATCATCGTACCCTATGTAGCGCACGGTTAGCTCGCTTTTAGAAGATGGAATGGTAAGCGAGAAAAAACCATACCCATTGGTTACGGCCCCAATGCCCACGGTATCTTTTACAAATACAGTGGCCCCTATCAACTCCTCTCCCGTTTTACCATCCTTAATAGTGCCGCTAATGGTTATGCGCGATGGGGGAGGGTTATTAACTTGTGCCTGAAGCGAAACCGCAGATAATAAAAAACAAAACAACAGGTAATAAAAATGGCGCATGGCATACATGGGTTTATACTGCAAAATCTAAAATCAATAATTGTCTACAAGCTATTTCTACCTAAAGCATATAAAACAACAAATGAAACGTTTATTTTGCTCAATATTTCACCCATATATATTTCTTTATGAAATACCTTGCCTTTATAGCCCTTTCGCTTTGTTTATTACGGGTTAATGCCCAGGCCCCCTCATTGGTGGCAGGCCCCCCGGTTTTTCACGGCGCTAAAATTACGGGCAACCTGCCTAAAACAGAGTTTCTGTTTACCGTGCCCGCTACAGGCGAAAGGCCCATAACCTTTACGGCCACCAATTTACCCAAAGGATTGAGCCTAGACCCGGCCACAGGTATAATTACGGGCCTTGTAAAAGAGAAAGGCAGCTATGCCGTAACTGTTACCGCCCAAAATGCCCAAGGCAAAACAGAGCAGGTGCTGAAAATTGAAATAGGCGATAAGCTGTGCCTTACCCCGCCTATGGGCTGGAACAGCTGGAACGTGTTTACCAATACGCTGGATGAAAAACTGGTGATAGAAACCGCAGATGCTATGGTAAGCAGCGGTATGCGCGATTTGGGTTACCAGTATATTAATATGGATGATTTTTGGCACGCGGTATCGCGCGCCGATGACGGCAAACCGGTTGCGGACCCTGTAAAGTTTCCGCATGGTATTAAGTGGCTGAGTGACTATGTACACTCCAAGGGCCTGAAGCTGGGCATATACTCTGATGCCGGCGATAAAACCTGTGGCAAATGTTTTGGAGGCTTTCAGCATGAGGAGATAGATGCAAAAGTATATGCCGAATGGGGTATTGATTTGTTGAAATACGATTTCTGCTATGTGCCGTGGAGCAAAAAGCAGGCGCTTGAGCGCTATACAAAAATGGGCGATGCGCTTAAGGGCAGCGGCCGTAGTATAGTTTACAGCATTTGCAACTGGGGTTTGTTCAGCCCATGGAAATGGGGTGAGAAAGTAGGGGGTAATTACTGGCGCACTACGCCAGACATAATAGACAAATGGAAAGGTGGCCCGTTT
>DATGWP010000169.1:0-21909 GCA_035299425.1 Chitinophagales bacterium
GGTTTATAATTCTTCTTACCCCGCTGCGGCCGATACCAGCAATGCGGTGTTTACCATACAACCCAACAACGTGGTTACGGTTACAGCACCTAACGGCGGAGAGGTATTACCGGCTTTAGGTAACTACACCATCACCTGGACCAATACAGCAGGTGCCAGCGGCACTTACAATGTTGAATACAGCAGCAATAACGGCAGCACCTGGAATACGCTGGCTACCAATATCAGCGGCAATACCTATAACTGGACCAGCATACCCAATGTGCCTACAGCTACTTACCTGGTGCGTGTAAGCGATTATGCCAATACCTGCCGCAACGATGTGAGCAATGCTAACTTTACGGTTACACCGGCGCAGCCCGTATTGTATTCACCTAACGGCGGTGAAGCCTATAACTGGGATTGTAACCTGAATATTAGCTGGAATACGGCTACCTTCTACAGCACTGTGCGGCTGGATTATAGTTTGGACAGCGGCTTAACCTGGCAACTGATTGTGAACGGCACCAGTAACAGTGGCTCGTATAGCTGGACAGTGCCGCAGACCATTACCGGTAAAATGCTGATTAAAGCCAGCAACACGGCTAATCTGTCGTTATATGATATAAGCAATAATGTGTTCAGTATTGTGCGCCCTGTAACTATTACCTCACCCAACGGTGGCGAAGTACTGCGAGGCTGCGATGCCAATAACCTGACCTTTACTAAAACTACGTGCTTAAGCGGCAGCTATGTAGCATACTACAGCACCGATAACGGCGCTAACTGGAGTTTTCTGGGTTCTTCATCCTCCTCATCCTCTAACGTTACCATTGCCTGGACAGTGCCTAACAACATTAGCAGCACACAGTGCCTGGTAAGGGTTTATAATTCTTCTTACCCCGCTGCGGCTGATACCAGCAATGCGGTGTTTACCATACAACCTAACAACGCCATCACTGTTACATCCCCTAACGGGGGTGAGGTATTGCCTGCCCTGAGCAATTATGTAATTACCTGGACCAACACAGCAGGTGCCAGCGGCACTTACAATGTAGAGTATAGCAGCAATAACGGCAGCACCTGGAATACGCTGGCTACCAATATCAGCGGCAATACCTATAACTGGACGAGCATACCCAATGTGCCTACAGCTACTTACCTGGTGCGTGTAAGCGATTATGCCAATACCTGCCGCAACGATGTAAGCAATGCCAACTTTACGGTTACCCCGGCGCAGCCTGTATTGTATTCACCTAATGGCGGCGAAAGTATTTGGTCAGCCACTAACTACAATATCCTATGGAACACGGCTAGCTTCTACAGCGCTGTAAGATTGGAGTACTCGCTGGATAATGGGGTATCATGGCAGGTTATAACCACCTCTACAACCAACAACGGTTCGTATTCGTGGACGGTGCCCAATGCCAATTCAACTACCTGCCTGGTTAAAGCCAGCAACACATCAAACGTTAACCTGAATGATGTAAGCAATAACGTATTTACTATTAAACCAGCTGTTAAAGTATTTACCCCAAATGGATTAGACCAACTGGGGGCCTGTACGCAAACATCTATCACCTTCGATCATACTCCGGCATATACAGCCTATACTATTGAGTACAGTATTAATAACGGCAGTACCTGGACTACACTGGTAAACAATCAAACGTTTAATGGCACAACCGGCACTTATAGCTGGAGTGTACCTAATATACCTACTACCCAGGCACGTGTGCGTGTATACCCTACCGGCAGTGTATCGCTTGCCGACGTGAGTGATACCACCTTTACTATTAAACGTGCCGTAACTATTATACAGCCAAACTTTGGCGGTGTGTTGCAAGTAGGTACCACTTACCCTATCATCTGGAGTTCGGATGGTATATCAAACCTATACGACCTTGCCTATTCAACCAACGGCGGCACAAGCTGGACAAACATCATATTAGGATACAACACATCCACCAATACCTACAACTGGACAGTACCAAACACTGCGTCTACCAACTGCTTAATACGCATACGCGATAACATAAACTCTTGTAAAGAAGATATATCCGACCTTGCCTTCACAATCAGTTCAACAGCAGCACCAATTACTATAACGGCACCTAACGGGCAGGACACAATACAAGGCTGTCAATATTATACCATCCGCTGGACAGAAAGCGGCACGCCACTTGGTGCCTATACTATTGACTATACCACTGATGGTGGTGTAAGCTGGCTGCCGGTAGTGTCTAACTACGCCACTACCGCCGGAACTTATCAATGGGTGGTTCCAAACATTAATACAACCACTGCCTTGGTTCGCGTATCTTCATCCGCCAACAATACAATTTTCGATCTTAGCAATGCGGCCTTCAATATTTTCGGCCGCAGCGTGGTGGCAGGGCCAGATACTGTAATATGCACGGGCAACCAGGTGCAACTACAGGCCACCGGTGGCACCGGAACCTTTAGCTGGTCGCCGGCGGGTACACTCAGCAACGCTAACATTGCTAACCCTATTGCTACACCATCCGTTACAACCAGCTATGTGGCCTCATCAGGTAACGGCACCTGCATTATGCGCGATACAGCCACAATTACAGTACTTAACGGCACAACTACTACTGTGGGGGTAACAATAGCAGCATCGCCATCAGCAGCCGTTTGCGCAGGTAACCAGATATTGTTTACCGCCACACCATCAAACGGTGGTACTAACCCGGTTTATCAATGGAAGAAAAACGGAAACAATGTTGGAAGCAATAGTGCAAATTATATACTTAACCCGGCTACCAACAACGATGTAATAAGTTGTGTAGTAACCAGCAATGCAGCATGCGCTACCAACAACCCTGCTACCTCTAACCTGGTAACAGTTACCGTATTCCCATCGGTAAGCCCAACAGTTACTATAGCCACCGCATCTACCACAGTATGTGCCTCGCAGGCTGTTACGTTTACAGCTACGCCTGCTAATGGCGGCAATGCGCCCGTGTACCAGTGGAAGATAAATGGAAACAATGCAGGCACTAATAATACTTCCTTTACTACATCGCTGCTTAATAATAACGATGTGGTAACCTGCGAACTAACCAGTAACGCAGCCTGCGTAAATAATTCTACCGCCAGTAGTAACGCGCTTTTAATGACTGTAACTCCATCCATTGTACCATCTGTAAGTATTAATACAGCCACAACCACCGTATGTAATGGCAGTAGTGTAACTTTTACGGCAAGCCCGGTTAACGGAGGTACCACACCGGCCTACCAGTGGAGAATAAATGGGAATAATGCAGGCACTAACAGTGCCACATTTACTACAACCACCCTTGCCAACAATGATGTGGTAACCTGTGTGCTAACCAGCAACGCCAACTGTGCTCTTCCGGTTACGGCTACCAGCAACAGCATTGCCATGTCGGTTACCGGTTCAGTAACGCCTTCTGTTACAGTAAACGCATCCGCTACCACTATTTGCGCCGGCGGGTCAGTAACCTTTACCGCCACACCTCTTAATGGTGGCGCTACTCCGGCTTATCAATGGCGTATAAACAATACTAACTCAGGAAACAACAGCAATACATTTACCAGTTCATCACTTAACAATAATGATACGGTACGTGTAATTCTTACATCATCAAGCGGATGTGCCATACCAACTACAGGCATATCGGCACCGGTAATTATTACCGTTAATCCTACGGTGGCACCGGCCGTAACAATTACTGGCAGTAACAGCATTTGTGCCGGCGCAGCAACTACATTTACGGCTTCGGCCACCAATGCCGGTAGTAGCCCTGTTTACCAGTGGAAGGTGAATAATATAAATGCAGGAACTAACAGCAATACTTTTACTACTTCAACACTTGCCAATTCCGATTCGGTATATTGTATAGTTACTTCCTCATCGGGCTGTGCAATACCTAACACGGCTACTTCTAACAAAATTACTGTAACGGTTGCGGCAGTTGTGTTGCCTGCCATAAGCATCTCTACCAACGCAAACAGCATATGCAGTGGTACTAATGCGGTGTTTACGGCGGCGGCTACCAATGCCGGCAGCGGTGCGGTTTACCAATGGAAATTAAATGGCAGTAATGTTGGAACCAACAGTGCCAGCTATTCAACTACCGCACTGGCAAATAACGATATAGTAAGCTGTATACTTACCAGCAGTGCCGCCTGTGCCCAGCCGGTTACGGTTACCAGCAATGCTATAACTATGTCGGTAACCACCAATGCAGCACCTGCTATAACTATAAGTACGGCTACAGCCAACCTTTGTACGGGCGCATCTGTTACTTTCAGCGCTACTATATCCAATGGCGGAGCCAATCCTGTTTACCAATGGAAAATAAACGGCAATAACGCCGGTACCAACAATGCTACATTTACTACCAATGCTTTAGTTAATAATGATGTGGTAACCTGTGCGTTAACATCGTCGGCACTTTGCGCATCGCCGGCTACTGCAATTTCCAATGCTATACCTGTAACAGTGGGCGCAACAATAACCCCGGCTATAAACATTACTGCTTCTGCAACTACTATTTGTACCGGTGCGCAAGTAACCTTTACAGCTAATACTACGGGAAGTGGCGCTACACCTGTTTATCAATGGAAAGTAAATGGCAACAATGCAGGGACGAACAGCGCTACCTTCGCCAGCACCACGCTGACAAATAATGATGTTGTTACCTGTCAGCTGACCTCCTCGGCGGCGTGTGCAGTGCCGTCAAGTGCAACATCAAACGGCATTACAGTTACCGTTAACAGCAATAGTACACCTGCCATTAGTATTTCAGCTAACAATACAGCCGTGTGCGCGGGCACACCTGTAACTTTTACTGCAGTAGCAACTAATGGCGGTAATACCCCTGCATATCAATGGAAAGTTAATGGTAATAATGCCGGCAGCAACCAGTCTGCATTTACCCTAACAAATGTAGCCAATGGGGATGTAGTAACCTGCCAGTTAACTTCATCGCAGGCATGCGCGTCGCCTTCTATTGTTTCCTCAAATGCTGTAACCCTATCGGTTAGTAATTCAGTTACGCCGGCTATAAGCATAAGTGCTAACAGTACTAATATTTGCAGTGGCCCAATTACATTTACGGCATCCGCCGTTAATGAAGGCACCACACCTGTATATCAATGGAGAATAAACAATAGTAACACCGGCACCAACAGTGCTGTGTTTACTACCTCTGGCCTAAGCAACAACGATGTAGTGAGTTGTGTACTTACATCAAATGCAAGTTGCGCCAGCGCAAACACAGCAACATCTAATGCCATTACCGTTACGGGTAGCACAGCTACACCTGTAGCCACTGTTGCTGCCAGCAGTAATACAATTTGCAGCGGTGCTCCTGTTACCTTTACAGTAAGCGTTAGCAACGGCGGCAGCTCGCAGGCTTACCAATGGAAATTAAATGGCGCTAACGTTGGCAGCAATAGCAATACCTATACCACTACGTCAATATCAGCTGCGGATAGTGTTAGCTGCATAGTAACTGTAACCAGTTCATGTTCGGGTACGTTGGTGGCTACATCCAACAAAGCAAGCGTTCAAATAACTCCTTCGGTTAGTGCTGATGTCAGCATAGCAGCTACTGCAACAAGTATCTGCCAGGGCACCGCAGTAACATTCAGCGCAACGGGTACCAATGCAGGTATTGCGCCTGTTTATCAGTGGGCCGTTAATGGTATAATTGCAGGTGGCAGCACTAGCCAGTTTATCAGTTCTACTTTAAACAACGGCGATACCGTTATCTGCCGTATGTCATCTTCAGTTGCCTGTGCATTGCCTGCTACTGCTGTATCCAATGGTATTGTTGTAATGGTTACCCCAGCGGTAATCCCAACTGTTAGTATCAGCCCATCGGCGGTAACAGTATGCCAGGGCAGCAGCGTTACCTTTACGGCAACAGCTACCAACGGTGGTGCCAACCCTGCTTACCAGTGGAAACTAAACAACGTTAACACTGGCAGCAACAGCACCACCTACAGCAGCAACAACATTGCTAACGGCGATGTGATATATTGTGAAGTAACAAGTTCTGCAGCCTGTGCGCAGCCTGTGGCGGCAAGCTCAAATGCAGTTACGGTTAACATTACCACACCGGTAACACCAGGTGTTAGTATTACAGCAAGCGCTGCCAGTATTTGCAGCGGCCAAAGCGTAACCTTTACCGCCACCAGTATAAATGGCGGTAATGCACCGGTTTACGCTTGGCAGGTTAATGGTAATAGCGTAAGCACCGGCTCCAATACATTTACCAGCAACACACTTGCCAACGGCGATGTGGTTAGCTGCCAGCTAAACAGCAATGCTGCTTGTGTCACTGCTACTACTGCATTATCTAACACTATTACCATTAGCAGTGGTAACGCTGTAACACCGGCAATTACTATAAACGCCAGTGCAACAACCATATGCACAGGCACTACGGTTACTGTTACGGCTAATGCTACAAACGGAGGAACTACACCGGCTTACCAATGGCTGGTTAACGGCACACCCGCAGGCAATAACAGTGCAGTATTTACTTCCTCGGCATTTAATAATGGCGATGTGATAACCTGTGTGCTTACCAGCAATGCCGGTTGCACAACCACCAATACGGCTACTTCTACACCTATTACTTTTACAGTTACCAACGGCCTGCAGCCAACGGTAACCGTGACAGCATCGGCAGATAGTATCTGTGCGGGTTCAATGGTTACGTTTACGGCTAATGCGGTTAATGCAGGCAACAGCCCGGCTTACCAGTGGTTGCTGAATGGCACTTTGGTAGGTAGCAACAGCAACACTTACACCAGCAACACGCTAACCGGCAGCGATGTAGTAACCTGCGAAGTAACCAGCAACGCAGGTTGCAGCAATGGCACTACCGTTACATCAACACCGCTTAGCGTAACTGTAAACACTGTACTTACACCTACAGTTACAATTAGCACCACCAACACTACTATATGTTCGGGACAGAACACTGTGTTTACTGCAGCACCGGTTAACGGGGGAAATACGCCGGTATATCAATGGCTGGTTAACGGAACAAATGCCGGCGGCAACTCAGATGTATTTGCTACCACTGCGCTTACCAACAGCGATGTAGTAACTGTAGAACTTACCAGCAATGCGGAGTGTGTTACTACTCCAAATGCGGTTTCATCACCGGTTACCATGGTTGTAAACAGCAGTGTAAATGCTGAAGTAATTATTGAAAGCATACCGGCCGATACTATTTGCTACGGCACCACGGTAGTATTTACCGCCTCACCGGTTAACGGTGGCAACACACCAGCTTACCAGTGGAAACTGAACGGCAACAATACCGGCAGCGGCGCAGTAACTTACAGCAGCAATACTTTAAACGATGGTGATATTATACAGGTTGAAATGACCTCTTCGGCAACATGTGTTAACCAGGCTACCGTAATTTCGGCGGGCAAGGTAATAACCGTAAACAGTTTACCGGCAGCACCGGTTATATCGCAAAGCGGTAATGTGCTTACATCAAGCGCACCGGCGGGCAACCAGTGGTATGCTTCATCGCAGCCGGTTTCGGGTGCTGTGGCACAAACGTATACCGCCAACAACAGCGGCTGGTATAGTGTTTCAGTTACCGATGTAAACGGCTGCAGCAGCACCGGCGATTCGGTATACCTGCAATACACAGGGATAAATGATATAGACTGGAATACTGCAATTGATATTATGCCAAACCCATTCGCCAATCAGTTTAAAGTGAGGCTAAATTCGGAGTTACTTGCCAGTAATGATTGGACTATAACTGTAACCGATGCGTTGGGCCGGGTAGTTTACGAAAGAAACAACCTGATTCAGGAGAACGTAATCGATTTTACACATCGAGCAGCAGGCATTTATGTAGTAAGCCTTAAAAACGAAACTACCTTACGCAGTTATAAAGTAGTTAAGCAATAGGTTTAGTTCAATTACAAATACAACAGAAAGAGCCGTAGAAAACTACGGCTCTTTCTGTTAACTAACCTAAATGCAACAGAGGAAAATGATAAGCACTCACCGCAAACATGTTCAAATCATTCAACTATCGTTGCAGTATCATTAACCCTAACAGCACATATTTTAAGCGCATTCTGTCGCATTATGGGAGATAAAATCGCATCCTAAAAGGGCAGACTTTTCGACGCTCTAAAAACGCTCGGCTAAGGTGCGTTTTTGTGCGTTTTTATGCACTTTTGAAGTGGGTGCATAAAACATAAAAGCCCGCTGAAACTCAATCCTGGCGGGCTTTTGTGCAATAATGCATAAAATTGCATTTTTGCATCAGCAGAGAGGAAGGGATTCGAACCCTCGAAACGCTTTCACGTTTACACACTTTCCAGGCGTGCTCCTTCAACCACTCGGACACCTCTCTAAAATGGAGTGCGAATTTAATCTTTCATCTGAAATAACGCATTCGCATTGCGCGTGGTGGTTTCCGCTACTTCTTTTACGCTTTTGGTCAGCGCTTCCGCCAGTGCATCGCACACCAGTTTGGTATAGGCAGGCTCGTTGCGTTTGCCTCGGTGGGGTACCGGTGTTAAGTAGGGTGCGTCGGTTTCCAGCACCAGGTTGCCCAGCGTTAATTGTTGCAACACTTCCTTTAACCCAGAGTTTTTATAAGTCAGCACGCCACCTATGCCCATATAAAATCCGAGGTCTATGATTTGTTTCGCCTCTTCTACCGTGCCGCCAAAGCAGTGGAATACGCCGCGTATTTGGCCTTTATACTTGCTTACTACATCAATACAATCCTGCGTGCTTTTGCGGCTGTGTATGGCAATGGGCAGGTTGCGTGCTATAGCCATTTGTATCTGTCGCTCAAAGGCAATCAGTTGCTGCTCTTTGTGTGTTAAGTCCCAGTGGTAGTCCAGGCCTATTTCTCCTACGGCATAATACTTCTTGCCGCTATCCAGGTATTGTTCTACCAGTTTTAGTTCGGTTTCAAAATCATCTTTCACACTGCAGGGGTGCAGGCCCATCATGGCGTAAATCTTTACTTTGTTTTGCTCCAGTTCAGATAAGGCTATCAAGCGCTCATGTGTTTCGCTATCAATAGCCGGTAGAAATATTTTATCCAGCCCGTTAGTCTGTGCGCGCAGTAGTAGCGCCGGTAGGTCTTGTTCAAACTCAGGTAAATAAAGGTGGCAATGTGTATCTATCAAACTCATAATTTTTCAAACTTAAATCCTTTCTCAGTAAAGTGTTCCAGTATTTTAGGCAATGCAAATTCTACTTTCGGTTTTGCCTTCAGGCTATCGTGCATTACAATAATTGAACCCGCTTCGGCATTTTTTAAAACATTATCCAACACCTTCTGCTCTGCCATCGTCAAGTCAAAATCAAAACTAAGCACATCCCACATTATAAGCGAGTATTGAGATTTGAGTAGTGAATATTGAGAGGGCTTCAGCTTTCCGTAGGGAGGACGAAATAAAGTCCGGTGTCCGATGTCCGAAGCCGGAAGTGAATCCCGTAATACTTGTTGGCACTTATCTATGTTGTCGAAGTATTCCTTATCACCCGTGTTCCATCCATTCAGGTGGTCGTAGGTGTGGTTGCCTATGCTGTGCCCTTCGGCCAGTATGCGCTCAAATATCGCCGGGTTGGCTTTGATGTTTTTACCAATACAAAAAAAGGTGGCCTTCGCATTATACTTCTTCAATTCATCCAGCACAAAAGGAGTAATCTCGCGTATGGGGCCATCGTCAAACGTTAAATACAGGTTGCGCGCTGTGGTGTTTACCTTCCACACGCACTCGCGGTATACGGCAGTGAGCAGCGAGGGTGTTTTGGTAAAGAGCAGGGCATCAAGCATCAGGTGGTTCAATAAACGTTGCAAATTTAATTATCGCTTAATAACTAACTTGCCTGCTAGGTTCAAATATTTATTTTCGCCCCAATAGATACAATTATGGAAAGAAGAGTAAGAGTTCGTTTTGCGCCGTCGCCTACGGGGCCTTTGCACCCTGGTGGTATACGTACGGCATTGTATAACTACCTGCTGGCTAAAAAGCTGGGGGGCGATTTTATACTACGTGTAGAAGATACCGACCAGAACCGTTTTGTGCCCGGTGCCGAGGAATTTATCATCAGCGCGCTTAAGTGGTGCGGTATAGAGCCTAACGAAGGTGTAGGTTTTGGCGATGGCCCTCATGCGCCCTACCGCCAAAGCGAGCGCAAGCACCTGTACCGCCAGTATGCCGATAAGCTGATAGCCAGCGGCAACGCTTATTATGCGTTCGACACTGAGGAGGAGGTAGAAAAGATGCGTACCGATTTGATTGCACAAGGCAACCCGAGCCCGTCGTATAACTCTATCACCCGCCAGTATATGAAAAACTCCCTCTCGCTGCCGCAGGATGAGGTAGAGAAGCGCCTGGCCGCCGGCGACCCGTATGTTATACGCTTTAAAATGCCGCGTAACGAAGAGGTGAAATTTTACGATGAAATACGCGAGTGGGTGGTGTTTAACACCGCACAGCTAAGCGATGCCGTATTGCTTAAGAGCGATGGCATGCCTACCTACCACTTAGCCAACGTGAGCGATGATTACATGATGCAGATAACTCACGTGATACGTGGCGAAGAGTGGCTTAGCAGCGCACCGCTGCACGTGTTGCTTTACCGTGCCCTGGGTATAGAAGATGTGATGCCTAAATTTGCCCACCTGCCCCTGCTGCTAAAACCAGATGGCAATGGCAAACTGAGCAAACGCGATGGAGACCGACTGGGCTTTCCGTTTTTTGCTATCAACTGGCACAGCACCGACCCTGAGACCGGTCAGCCAACCGTAAGCGAAGGCTACCGCGAAAAAGGTTTCTTCCCTGAGGCGTTTATGAACTTTTTGGTATTGCTGGGTTGGAACCCCGGCGATAACCGCGAGGTGCTAAGCATAGATGAAATGATTGAGCTGTTTACGCTGGATAAAGTACACAAAGCCGGCGCCCGCTACGATTACGAAAAGGCTAAGTGGTTCAACCACCAGTACCTGAAAGCCAAGCCCGATGCCGAGCTTGCCGCTATTATTAAAGACAGGATTATTGCCAAAGGCTACGAGTACGATGCTGCCTACGCGCAGGAGTTTTGCCGCCTGATGAAGGAGCGCGCCACCTTTATTAACGATTTGCTGGAGATGGGTTATTACTTTTACGAAGACATAAAAGTGTTTGACCTTGAAACTATTAAGAAGAAATACAGTAAAGATAACCGGGCACGTTTTGATGCAGTAGCCGGTGTTGTTAATTCAGTAAGCGAGTTCAGCGCTGCCGAAATAGAAAAAGCGGTGAAAGAATATGCAGCCGCTAACGCTATTAAAATTGGGGAAATAATGCCTGTGCTGCGTTTGGCACTGGCTGGTACTATGCAGGGGCCACCTGTGTTTGATATGATGGCGCTGCTGGGAAAAGAAAAATCTGTAGCGCGTTTAAAAAAATCGTTCGATTATTTTGATTCGTTGTAGGTTGTGTTAACATTGGCTTTGAAAAAAGAAATAACAAAAGGCTTTAATCTGCCAAGCAGATATCCTTATTTTTAGAAAAAATATTTTTTAGAAAAAACTTTTCTTACAACATTTGTTCGTATTAAATTTACCCTTACAAAATCTTTAACCGAAAAAACCGAAACCATGGCGCGCAAAAAAAAGAGCGAGGAGGATGATGACAAGAAATTGAAAAAATCTGCCAAAAAACAAGAAGAAGAGGAAGATGATGATGACAAGCCTAAGAAAGGCTCGAAGAAAAAATCGGACGATGACGACGATGATGAGGATGATGAAGAAGTAGAAGATGAGTATGAAAAATCGGAAGACGAAGAGTCGGAAGATGAGCCATCGGTAGACGATTTAAAATCTATGAAAGATCTGGAAGAGTTTGACGATATTATCGAAAAACGCTCATCGGGCAAGGGCCGTAAAGCATCTAAAGCAGATGAGTACGATGATGAAGACTTTGAAGATTTTGACGATTTTGGAGAAGATGACGACGACGATTTTGGTGGCGGTGGTGGCCGTGGTGGTTTCGATGACGACTATTAGTCATAATATATAAAGCGCTAAAATGCGGAATGAACGAAAGTTTCATTCCGCATTTTTATTTTTGAGGTAGCAATATGAAAAGACCAATACGAATATTAGTAGCCAAAGTTGGATTAGATGGCCACGACCGCGGCGCCAAGGTAATAGCCAGTGCATTGAAAGATGCCGGTATGGAGGTAATTTACACCGGCTTGCGCCAAACACCTGAGATGGTAGTAAACGCCGCCCTGCAGGAGGATGTAGATGCCATAGGCATAAGCATACTGAGTGGTGCGCACAATACGGTGTTCCCCAAGGTACTGGCGCTGATGAAAGAGAAAGGCCTGAACGATGTGCTGCTTACCGGCGGCGGCATAATACCCGATGATGATATGCAAACCCTGCGCGCCTCTGGCTGCGGTGAGTTATTCCCCCCCGGCACACCTACCGCCCAGATAGCCGAATACATTAAAGGCTGGGTGAAAGAGCATAGGAGTTTTTAGCGTATGCGCTGGCCTTTTGAAAAAGAATATGATGTTTTTGTAGTTGACTACAAGCTTGTAATTAAGGAAAACCTGCTTTACAAGCAGGTTTCGTCAGCAATATTTTGGGTTTGTTTCTGCATTTTTTGCACATCAATTTTTTTTGCCCTTTTCGCCCTTTCTTTTTATGTTGGATTATTGGTAGTTATTACAGAGCTAAGTATTGTGGCGAAGCTGATATCTAATATGAAGCCAGCCGTTGTAATTGAAATAGATAATGCTGCTAAGACCATACGGGTGCGCGATGAGCATGATGTTATGCGCAAAGATGTTCTTTGTATTAAGGTGTCAAATGAAAGGGATAGTAGAGACTATATTGCTAACTACCTGACCTTGATAACCGAAGTAATGGGACAATTGTGCAGGTATCACGTTATGACAGTAGACAAACATTTTGACTATGCGCACGAGACTTTTGAAATAGCCGGATTGATAGCTGAAAAATTAGATTTAGAGCTTATCATTGAACATCCTCAAGTTTTCTCGTTTCGCAGTATGTTTAAAGCAGAAGAGAAACCTCCAGGGAAGGTGTATAGATGACAATGTATTTGCAATCATAAGGCATGAATCTGCCGGCCCTCTGCATTTTTGTTTACAGCTTTTTACACCTCATATTCATTCGCAATACCTGCAAACCTTTTATATTGCGCCTGATGTATGCTGTGTTAATTGATGATTCGCCCGAGGCCACCCTTGCACTAAAAACCCTGTTGCGGGATGTAGCGCCCGATGTGCAAGTTGCAGGTGAAGCCACTAATATCGCTGATGCAATAAAACTGATACGCAAGCACGAACCGCAAATTGTGTTTTCCGATATTGAAATGCCTGTACTTAGCGGGCTGCAGCTCCTCGATTTTTTTAATGAAGAGGATATAAGTTTCGAGCTCATATTTGTAACCAACTACAGCGAGTACGCTGTTAAGGCCTTTCAGCTCTCCGCTATCGACTATTTGCTAAAACCGGTAGAGGCTGAATTATTAAGCAAGGCCATAGATAAAGTGCGCCTGCGCAAAAACTACCGCCAAACCGAGCGCAACATGGCGCTAAAGCAAATTGTAAATACCAACCGGTTTGAAAAAATAGCACTGCCGCTGGCCGATGGTTTGCGGTTTGTAGAGATTGACACCATTGCTGTAATGAAAGCCGATAATGTATATACCGAGGTTGAACTTATAACCGGCGAAACTATTCTGGTATCCAAACCGCTTAAATCATTTGAAAAAATATTGGTGCAACAACTGGGCTTTTTTCGCACGCACCGCACCTATCTTATAAACCTGAAAGCCGTAAAAACATTTGTAAGGTCAGATGGTGGTGTGATAATAATGGAGAACGACCGCCAGGTACCCATAGCCCGCGACCGAAAAGATGAGTTTACCAAAGCCTGGGAAGGCATACGCATTCGTTAACCGCTTTACCGGGTAACCGTAAGCACCGCTTGCGTACCAGCCGGAGCGTTACCGGTATACAAATCGTTTATTTTAATCTGTATCTTTTCGTAGCCTGCAGTGCTGTTAATAAGCTTAACGCGCTGTGCTATAGCTTGTGTGGCAAACGACTGGTGCTTTTTTCTGTGCTTGTTCAGCTCAGATGCCGCTGCGCGCCCAATGCCATTATCGGTAATAGTTACCGTTAGCACTGTGTTATCGCCGGTATCATCCAGGTTAAATGCTATGCTCACTTGTTTATCGCCCTGCTTGGTGCGCAAGCCATGTTTCAGGGCGTTCTCTACCAGCGGCTGAACAATCATAGATGGTATTTTTTCAAACTCGGCATCTATAGTATCGGCTACGGTTATGTTGTATTCAAAATGGTGGCCCAGCACTTGTTTCTCCAGGTGCAGGTAGCTTTGCAGGTAGGCTATTTCATCTTCCAGCAGTGTTTCTTCGCCGCGGCTTTGCTCCAGTGTGCTGCGCGTAAGCACCGCCAGCTGTTGTAACGATTTTTGCGCTTCATCGCTCTGCCCTGCCTGCAGCAGGTTATTTACCGAACTTATAGCATTGAAAAGAAAGTGCGGGTTCATCTGGCTTTTAAGTAACCGCAACTCGCTGTTCAGGTTATCTATCTGCAATTGTTTTAGCTGGGTTTCTTTACGCTCCGTATCGTACTGTGTTTGCAACTCGGTCAGCTTTTTAACCCTCTCCTCGTTGGTCATATCGGCCCTTATGGCATAAAACTTATTCAAGGTATAATAGGCTTTTTCAAACTGGCCTATGCTGCTGTACAGTTCATGCATTTTTTGATACGTATGCATGCTCTCGTTCTTATCGCTCATATACAGCTCATCGGCAGATAAAGCTTCCAGCAGTTGTAAGGCCGGAAGTGCCTCCTTGCAGCGGGCATGGTAGTCGGCCTTTAAAAATTTAAACACATTGGCCGAGCGCACCGATGCAGAGGCAGCTATATCGTTTTCTATACCGTGTATCGATTTGGCTGCTTTCTCCAGGTCGCCTATCTCCAGGTACATTCTTATTTTGCGCAGGGTTACATTTATCAGGGCATGTATGTTTTTGGCTATGCCGGCATAATGTTCTGCCTGCTCAAATTTCTCTTCCGCCTTAGGTATGTTTTGCACAGTGTAATATACGTATGCAACATACCCGCCCGCCCCTATTATGTTGGCATGGTCGTTATTTTCTATAGCCAGGCTTATCAGCTCTTCCATGTAGTTAATGGTTTGCTGGTGGTTACCCATTTGGGAATTGATCATGGCTATAGATTGTAAAAAAAGGCACTGCAGGTTATAGCTTTTCAACTGTTGTGCCTGCTCCAGGCTATTGTAAGCCACCTGCAACGACTCCTCTATGTTTTTTTGCGACCTGAAACAAAACTGTATATAGTTGTAGTTAAACGTAAGTTGCTCTATCTGTATATCGTCATTTTCGTAAGGGTAGGCGGCCAATGCCCCGCGGCATAAATTGCAGTACCTTTCAGCCTCAGCCATATTGCTGGATAGGCTGTGCGTAATTTTAAGGTTATAAGCCGCAATCTGCTGCCTTACCAGGTTATGCGTGCCGGTGTATTCTATCAGCATATCCAGGTAGGCCAGTCCTTCTTTATTATAATCTCCAAACTGCTCGTTGGCACGCACTAACAGCAGCAGCGATTTTGCATGCAAGGCAGTATCATCCGTTTGTTGTGTCAATTCAAATGCCTGCTGCGCCGCCACACTTGCTTTCGCTTTTTCGGTAGCCATTAAACTTTCGGCCCGGGTATGTAGCGCCGCAATTTCGTTGCTGTAATTCTCTGTGTTATTCAAATCGTGGGTGTTCTTGTTACAAGGCGAATAACATAATATGAAGGCAATAAACCAAAGCAAAGCGCCAGCATTACCGTTCACAAGCCCAAAACTACCACTCACAAGCTACCGGAATAATTGGGCGCGCCGGCGCCTCACATTTGCGCCGAACAAAATTTAAAACCAAAAAATGAACAAAATTTACACAACCCTGGTAGCATTGGGTTTAGCGCTGGGCGCAAATGCACAAACAGTTTACAGTTTAGATAAGGATTACAACGGCAAGGGTTACCGCTTTAACGAAAATATACTTCCCGGTAACGAGAATGGCCGTAACCTGGCTATTCATTTAAATGATGATGGCACTGAGTATGTAGCCTTAAAGCAAAACATAGTTGGCTATGCCGAGGCTATAGCTGCCCTTATAAAAAACAAGGCAAACGGTACGCGCGATAGCAGCTTTGCTACCAATGGTATAGCTACCAATGGGGCCGTGCAGGATGTAGCCATTAATAACATATCATTTTTAACCGGCAACAAAATTTATTGCTCAGGCTCGGGCTGGGGCGGCTTTGTGTGGAGCGGCGGGGCATGGTCATCGCAAACGTATGGCGGTGGGGTAGTGGCACCTTACGTATACTCATACGGCGGTACTAAGCTCAACGATAGCTTAATAGTGCAAATAGGTAGCAACGGCGAAATAGTTACGTTTAAAGATAATGGCAATGCCAACCAGAATAATTATGCATGGCTGGAGGCCTCGGGTGTAGTTGATTACACTGTTGACGGTATTACTTTTACCCCTCACTTTAACAGGATAACATCGGTGCCCAACAGCCACTACTTTACTGCCGGCGTAACCGATACTACGGCTTTCATTATTAAGTTTGGTGCAGGTGGTTTTACCAAAGATGCTACCTGGGCTAACAACGGTATACTGCGCATACCTGTAACCGACCTTAGCGACGATGCGTTTTTGGATTTGGTAGCACTACCCGATGGTAAATTAATGGCTATTTATAGAGGACAGCCTGCGGGTACAAACGACCCCAGTGTGTTTACTTACCGCTTCAACGCCAACGGCACCCTTGACAGTACCTGGGCTACCAATGGTATATTAACGCAGTACAGCGTAAGCAAAATAGCTATGCTGCCAGCCGGAGAAGTAGCTATGCTTTATTCCTACAGCTATAGTGCTACCAATGAGGTGGGTATTATATACTATTCAGCTACAGGCCAGCAGTTAGGTGTTTTCGGATTTCCGTTGCTAGGCAGCAGCGGCTATAGCCACGATTTTGCTGCTATAGCCATATCGGCCAATGCTGCCGGCGATGTAGCTATATGCGGTTCGGTAAGAGATTCAACTACTGGTTACGATAAACCATTTACTATGCGTCTTAACCGTATTGAATGTAGTACCTCTGCGGTAGTTGCCAATGCTACGTCTACCTCTTTTACCATCAATGCTGCCGGTGTTGCTGCTCCTGCTATAGTTTATGTATATATGGAAGGCGATGAAGGCTATCGCTATATGGATACCCTGGATGCCAACAATAATGCAAGCTTTACCGACCTTGATGAAGATGCTTTTTACTTCGTGAAAGTTGAGGATGGCAACGGATGCGAGGTGATAATTGAAGTAGACCTGGCTAATCCAAATGTAGGTATAGGCAATATAGCGCAAACTATGGATGTGCAGATATACCCTAACCCGGCCAACGAATTTTTAGTAATTAACTGCGAGGAGGAAATTGAAACAGCCGAGATATACAGCGTAGTTGGTCAGTTGGTGAAATTTAAGCAAGGCCAGATAACCCGTATAAATGTAGCTCCTTTGGCGCAAGGCATATACAACCTGCGTCTAAAAACAACCACCGGTAAAGTGGCAGTAACAAAATTCAGCAGGCAGTAAACTACTGCAGCAAAACTCTCTCAGTGTGAATTGAGTTTTGTTTATCCCATCTGCGGCAACGTGGGTGGGATTTTTTTTTGTGGCAACTATATGCATTGTACCACACTATAGCGGTCTGTTTATTCAGCCTGTTTCTTCCTAACCACCCTAAACTGCTTGGGCATTTCACTCAGTGCGCAACTGGCAACTATCTCTGCTATGCGCTTTTGGCGCGTTTCCACTTGTTTGGCCAGCACCAGCCATTGCAATAGCATGCGCTTGTTACTGCGGCTTAGGGTTGTGAAATATTCTTTGGCTTTCTTACTCTTAAATGCTTTATCCAGGTCGGCAGGTACTATCAGTTCTTCCACTTCATCAAGTATAGTCCACGAGCCATTGGCTTTGGCAGCGGCAATCACATCCAGCCCGGCCTTAGCCATTTGCTTATCGGCTATCAGCCGCTCAATCTTTTCTTTGTTCACTTTGCTCCAGGTGCTGCTGGGTTTGCGCTTGCCAAAAAACTGCATAAACTTTTCATCGTCTATGGGCCTGCGCACACTGTCTATCCAGCCAAAGCACAGGGCCTCGTCTACGGCATCGCTCCAGGTAATAGTAGGGGTATTGGTTTTCTTTTTATAGCAGATAAGCCACACCGCCTGTTTGGTCAGGTGGTTCTTCTGTAGCCATTGCCGCCAGTGTTTGCGGCTGGTAGGGCAAAAGGTTTCAATTTCTTTTTTCTCCGGGGCTGGTTTCATCAGCACTAAAATAGCACAGTAGTTTATATAGCATCGGCATGCGGGCTTTTAACCTATTATATCGCCTGCACTACCCGGTTCAAAGTTGTTGTTGGCTGTGCTGTTATTGTCGGCAAAAGCGCTATCCAGTATTCCTTGCAGGTTTTGCTGCAACAAGTCGGTGTTACCCGATTTTTTTATAAAACCTTTAGCACCCAGCGAACGCGTTAACTCTAATTCTTCGGTAGAGGTACTAAGCATCACTACCGGTATCTGGCTATAGGTAGCATGCTTGCTTATTTCTTCCAGGCACTCCAGTCCATTCATACGGGGCATATTTATATCCATAAAAATAAGGTCGGGCAATACGGGCAGGCTTTCCAGCTTGGCTATGGCGGCAATTCCGTCTTCGGCTATATCCTGTATTACCACATTCTCAATATTCTTTAAGGCCTTTATAAAAAAGAACTGGTCGTGTCTGTCATCCTCTACCAGTAAAATGTTTTTCGGGCCGGCCATAGGTTATATTATTTTGTAACTGCAAAGGTGGGGTATCTTTATTCTCTTTTTGTGCACTATTATATATGGTTTTTGTATTATTTACGTATGCGATAAAATCTTATCTCGGCCTAGTTTAAAAGAGCTATGTCATGGTTGCTGCGTCCAAAATCCAGGTTTATAGTGTATTGTATTTTGTTGCGTAGCACCTCTTCACTAATTGGTTTTTGTATAAATGCGCAAGCGCCCATGGCACGGGTTAGCGCTGCCTGCTGAACAGATGTAGAAAGCATGATTACCGGTATGTTTTTAAGGTAAGGGTTTTTAATGATTTCTGCCAGGCACTCCAGGCCGTTCATCAGCGGCATATTTATATCCATAAAAATAAGGTCGGGTAGGCTGGTAGAGTGCAAAAGCGTATCCAGGGCGTCTATGCCATTGGTAGATATGTGCTGTAGTGCTACATTCTCCAGGGTGCTGATGGCGTTGATAAAAAAACTTTGGTCGTCTATGTCGTCCTCTACCAGCAGGATGTTTTTCTTGGTGAGCATAGGGTAGGATTTGTGGGTGAATTTTCGACTGCAATATAGTTATACGCCCATTCAATCTTTTACATAATTCTAAAAGTTTCTTGTATTATTTACAGATTGGCATAGAATACATATCTGTCAAAAAATAATGTATTGCGCGAAATTGCGTGCTGATAAAAACAGGCTGATTATCATGCCTTCACACCGGGCGGTGTTAGCAATCGTAATTGCTCTTAATTACAGTAGATATCATTTTAAACTGCTGGTTGGCCTGAAAATGATGTGGAGAATGTGCGGGGATAATTATGCCGCAGCCTAAATCAAGATGATGTAATTTTTTGTCGATAGTAACTTCTGCCGAGCCGTGTATAATCTGCACGTATGTGTCAAAGGCAATGGTTTTTTCACCTAATTCTTCGCCGGCATCAAACGACATAGCAGTAATATTGCCTGTAGTTTTGCGTATAATGGTTTTGCTCAATACCGCATTAGGCACATATTCTATTATCTCCACAATAATATGGGCATTCGCTTTCTTTAGTTCTAAAGAAGAACTGTAATCAGTATCATCTTTTTCCGGAGTCATCATCAATTGGTTTAAATATCTTTTTGTTTACAAACTATCCAGTGTTACGCGCCTTTGCTGCTTAAGCGATTTGAAAAAAGAAGGCGTAAGACCGGTCACTTTTTTAAACTGGTTAGATAAATGCGCGCTGCTGCTATAATGCATCTTGTAGGCAATTTCGCTCAGGTTCAGTTCTCCGTACAGTATCAACTCCTTCACCTTTTCAATTTTGTGCATTATAATGTAATGCTCAATAGTAATACCTTTTACTTCAGAAAACGTATTGCTTAAATACGTGTAGTCATAATTTAACTTTTCGCTCAGGTATTGCGAAAACTTTACAGTGGGCAATTCATCGCTGTAATGCACCATTTCTATAATTACATTTTTAATTTTTTCTATCAGCATGGCCCGCTTGTCGTCCATTAGTTCCAGGCCGGCATTGCGCAGCCCTACTTTCAGGCGTTTACACTGGCGGTCGGTTAGCGGCTCTTTCAGCTCTACTTCTCCTAATTCAATATCGGTGTATCTGATACCCAGTTTTTCCAACTCGGATTTTACTACCATTTTGCAACGAATGGTCACCATGTTTTTAATGAAATATTTCATTACAGCCTGTAAAGGTGATTAAGGTAAGGATACTTCATAAGTGAAGATGTATTAAAAAACAAGAGTGGTGTGTTAATTTATTCGTAGCCGCTTTTTATAACCGTAAGTATCATTTTAAAAGGCCCGTTAGGCTCTATGTGGCTGGGCTGGTGTGCCGGTATAATTATGCCCTCGCCGGTTTGCAGCGTGCTCAGTTTCCCTGCTATTACAATGTGTGCGCTGCCATCTATAATCTGGGCATAGGTATCAAAGGGCGATGTTTTTTCATTTAACCCTTCTCCGCTGCTAAACGACATAGCATTGATAGAGCCGGTCGTTTTTTTCATTATCGATTTGCTTACTACAGCGTCGTGCTCATACTCTATCAACTCTACTACAATATGCGCTTCCCCTTTAGGTATTTCACCATCCGGTGTTGGTTCTTTCTCAAGTTTTGTCGTGTCCATGGTTATGCTTGGGCCTGTTCATTTTGGCATTAGCAAAGGTCGGTCATTAGCGCATTGAAACCTTACATAATTTCATAAACCATTTACATTATTTACAGGTATGCATTTTTTTGTGCTCATTTCTTCAACAACAATTGTGCAATAGTCTAATAAGTAATGTGGACACTTTGTTGTTGCGTGCTGTATCTTTGTAGGTTAGCAGCAGGGTATACATATTAGCTATAATACTATGCGTGTTGTTCTTTGTTTATTGTTTTGCATTTGCCGGATTTGGGGTGCAGGGGCTGTTTTTGTGCCGGCAGTAGCCGGTTTAAAACTGGTAGGTTTTAAAGGTTCAACAGCTTTCAACACAAAAATGGCAGAACAGCCCTTTTCGCGGGTTTATTTACAGGGGGGGTATACCACTCAGTTTTATAAAGGGTTTAAAAACAGGCACATACAGTGTCGGGGGGTATACCACTTTTTTTTCTGAGTTGTTGATTTCCCTGCCCTTTACAGGCAAACTGTGCTTGATTAAAATCAATTTTGCCATTTCGTTACCTCCGCTACATTTGCACCCGCAACAAAAAAATCTATGAAAGAATTTTCTACCCTGCTCACCGACCTTTCCGAAGGTATTTTAACCATTACTATCAACCGCGAAGACAAGCTGAATGCGCTGAACAAAACCGTAATTTCAGAGTTGGATGAAGTGATAGATGAAGTGTATACCAATGATGAAATTAAAGGTGTAATTATTACCGGCAAGGGCCCTAAGGCGTTTGTGGCCGGTGCCGATATTACCGAGTTTAAGGGTATGAACGAAGAGCAGGGCCGCGCGCTGGCCCGCCGCGGGCACGATG
>DATGWP010000170.1:0-14360 GCA_035299425.1 Chitinophagales bacterium
TCTACTTCCGTCTTCGGACTTCCGACTTCGGACTTTGTTACAAGTATTAACTCAGCTTGTTTAAGCTTGCGTGCATGATTTTCGGCCGCGTTCTTCTCTTTGGTAAAAAACAGTTGGCCATCTATGCAGGCGTATAGCTGCTCTACGGTTGGGTGCGCCTTAAACACTGCATCAGCGCGTTCGTTAATCAGTGTTACTTCTTCGGTGCTTAGCACACGTTTGGTTGGTTGTTGTTTCATGTTAGTATTGAGTAGTTAATAGTTAGATAAATACAGCTAGTGAATTATTCAAAGCCGTTGAAGATTCTTGGGGTAGGTTTAGCCACCTTCATCTTGGTGCTGGCTACATTCTTCATCACCGTTGCCAGGCTATCGCACTCCAGGCAGGCTTTAAAGCCATTGGCATTCTGGCGCACGCTGCCGGTTACTTTACAGTGCTGCGTAAATTCGTTGTATAGCTTACACGAGCTGAGGGTAAACGTGAACAGTATAAACAGCGCAACTGCTTTGGCAGTACCGCTTACATCGTGGTCTTTTACCAGGTAGCCCATTATGGCTATCAGCGCGGCGAAGATGAGTTTGGTGGCAGTTTGCTTATCCAGGTGGTAACCGGTGCCTTCCAGCAAAGGCTGTAGGGCAACCAATGCTGCAAAGATGGCCCCTACTATGGTTGTTTTGTTGCTTTTCATTGCGTAAGTTTTTGGGTTAGTAATACTTCAAAGTCTTTGTCCATTTTAATACCGCGGGTGTAGGCAGCTATCACGTTGGCATCTTCACCGGTTACACCCATGCGGCGTAATTGCCTTGCACCGGTGTTAAGTATATGCTGATAGATGCGCTGGTAATACCGGGGATGCCGCAGCTTAAAGCGTTCGCGCTTTAGTTCATCATCGGGCAGGGCTTTTGTTATAAGCAGGGCAAGGGCGGTTACCGCTTCCAGTATTCCTTCTATCATAGTATTGGCTGTTATCTAGGCTCTAGGTTCCTGGTTCTCCAGTATTCTATTCAACCACCTTTTAAACCGTGGTGAGATGGTATACAACACACCGGTGATGGCCATAAGGGCCGCTACCCATTGAGTAAAATGCAACACCGGTTCCATTACCAGTTTATCGGCGCGGCCTATAAACTCAAACCAGTTCATCATTACCGAGTAAAGCGCCAGCATCAGGCTTATTATAATTCCAAAAGGTCCGTTGTTATCTGTCATCTTTACTGGCATGGTGTTTTGTATTGGCTGCTCAATTCCACATTCCGGGTTCCGCATTCCGTATTACCTGTTATTTATTCAAAATCCAGAAATGAATTTTAACCGTGTTGTTCAGTGCTGCCTGGCGGTGTATGTTGCTTAGCTTTATTACTGCGCTGCCGTTGGTTTGGCTAACTATAGTGGGGTAGGGCAAACCGTTACCGGCTGTGCCTGCCGTTAGCAATATCTTCGAGTCGCTTTTGATAAAACTATTGGTAAGCGTAAACTGTTCGCTGCTGTCGTCCGCAGGTATAGTGGCACTTACAGTAGTTATAACCCCGGCATCGGCGTTGCAGGTTACACCGGTAGTAATGCTACTCATTTGGGTAATGCTGCTGCTTACATGCGGCCATGTTTGGCCTAGTTTTACATATTTAGTTCCGTCAAATACATATTGTACCGTAGTGGCTACACTGCCGGCTTTTATCTCATCTATTGCATAGGCGCCCTGTATCACACTTACAGTTTGTGCCGCACCGGTGGTAGACAGGTGCAGGTAAAGTTTGCCACCGGGTGTCATACGGCTGCCCGGTGATAACAGCAACCAGGTAGCAGCATCTATGCTATCCAGGTGTACTTCGGTTTCCAGCTCGTTGATGGTTACAGTTAATGTATCGTTGGTGTAGCTCTTGCTTTGCAGGTCGAATGATGGGAACAGGTAATCGCGGTTAGTGGTAAGCACCGGTACGCGCAGGCGGGCTGTTTTGCCACCATAGAACACCTGGTTCTGTGCAATGGCGGTAGTAATAGTAAGCGCGAGTAAACACGCAGAGAGTAGTTTTTTCATTGGTAATTGGTAGTTGATGTTAAGAAGATAACAAGGTGCTACTGGCCGCCCCGGCCATATGCCGAAGCGGTTTTCGCGTGGTGGAAGGAAGAATAAGGGGAGTTAAGAGAAGGGGGCTTTTACACCGTAGTTTCAATAATCGAAACTATGCCGCGCTCGTTGCTGTATTTTTTGCTGCCGCCGGCGCGCACCAGTGCGCTGAAGACATCGCCGTAGAAGGTAGGGTCGTTCTGTCTTTCAAAAATCAGCACGCCGCCATTCTCGGTATTACCAAAGGCACTGCGCACAAAGTTTTTATGGAACACCAGGGCGCTCAGGTTATCTGTAGCTGCTTTAGCGGTGCCAAAGGCTTTCATTACCGGTGTGCTATCGTTGTTATAGCGCAACACCGATGAGCGAAGGAAAACATCAAAGCCCATAATACGGCCGATAGCGCCATCGGTAATCACTTTGCTACCCAGTTGCTCCAGCGTTTTAAAATCATCCAGGCCCAGCAGGTCGCCGTATAGCACGCCATCTATCACCAGTATCCGGCCATCTTCGGGTATATCCATATTGGTAAGTATGGTGCGGGCTGCAATCAAATCTGCTTTGGCCAATGCCTTGCGGTTACCGGTTTGTGCCGTAGCACCTGCAGCACGAGTGCCGCCGCTGGTGCGCACAAAGTTAGCGTTAGTGCCACCGGTAGCACCCCATATAGTCAACAGCTTTTCGGCTACGGTGGTGCGTATCTGCTCCATGTGGTCGAACAATACGCTGGCGCGTTTGGCGTAGCTTACTTCTATCTCTTCGCTATTGGTAAGCAGCACAGGGTCGGTAGTAAACTCCTCTACCTCGTAGTTAAGTTCCCCATCTTCGCGGCGGGTGATGCTGGCCGGTAAGCTGGTACGGTTAACCTCTACATTGGGCTTGGTGCCGGCCTGCGGCAGGTGAACGGTCTTGTTCTTCAGCCACATGCTGTCGTCCAGGCTTTGGTTAATAAATGAGTTTTTAGGATATATGTTTTCGGCTACATCCTCGGCCCATACTTCGGTTTGCAGCGCCATTAATAAACCTACCGGTGGTGTGTGGTTCTTTTTATAGCGGTTGGCAAAGCCGGCCACCAACTGAGGACCGGTGCCTATGGCAAAAATAAGTGGTGCAAATAACAAGGTGAGTTCGGGCTGGCCCATAGCTATGGCAAATATGCCGCCGGTAAAGGCTGCCAGTGCCAGGTTGATAAACAATGCGGTGAGTGATAATCTGCGTTTTGGTTTCATGGTAGAATTAGTATTGAGTAGTTAGTAATGAGTATTGAGAAAAATGAGCAGCCACCCCCTAGCCCCCTAAAGGGGGAACAATGCAAAAGACAAAATGAGTAGGGTGTTGGCTGTTAAAGTCCCCTTTAGGGGATTTAGGGGCGTTTCTGGTATTGCGCTTCGAACATTTGCGCGTATAGTTCGGGGGCTTCGCGTTTCATGCGGAGAACGGTTTTGCTGTCGCGCTTCTCCAGTTCGCGCAGGTTCAGGCCTTCGTATTCCTTCTTTAGCTTAAAGGTGGTATCGCCCTCTACCGGTGCGCTGGTGTTGCCACCCGGCAGCAGCGGCGCGTTCATTTTGGCAAACATTTTTTCTACCGCGGTGTAGTTGGTAGCCGCCAGGGTTACATACTCCTCTTTATCCGCAGCGGTAATTTTGCGCGCTTTAATAGCGGCATCTACCAGCGCCGCGGCACGGGTTTTCAATTCTACCTTTTGTTGTTCTTTCATGGTGTTCAGCTCGCGTTCGGTGTCGTCGGCTTTTTTAGCCAGGCGCTCCACTGCTGCTTCCACATCCACAAGGGTGCTATCCGGTTTCAGGTTCAACCGGTGCAGGGTTTTGGTGCTTAGTTTCATATCTGTTGTTTGTTTTTGTGTAACCGGTAGTAGCTTAAGCCGCACCAGGGCATCTTCATCCATCTGCAGTTTTTTGCCGGTGGCATCATATAGGGCATTCAGATTGCCCGGCATGGCTACTATGCTGGCTTCAAACGCCACCGCACCGGTTACGGTAGGGCGGGTCTGTCCGCTCAGCATCACTTCTTCCTCTTCGCTGCTATCGCTGATGTTGAAGCCCAGTGATGCGCCCTTGATAAAGCCCTGCTCTACTTTCGCCTTAATGCTCATGGCAAATTCATCCTGCTCATCAAACACCGCATCTGCTTTCAGCTCGGTGCCTTCTACACGTATGTTATCCCATTTGCCAATCACTTTTGTCTCGTCGTGGTTGTACAGCATTACGGGGTTCTTCTTAAACTGCTCCAGCGCTATGCCCTGGGTGAGCACACGGAAACCGTAGCTGTTTACAGTTTCGTCGCTTAAAATAAAGGTGAGGTTATGTTGCATGCGTTAGGTATTTGTTGTGTTTCGCGATGCAAAGATGAGGACTAAAACAGACCTGTAAAAATCAGGTTTAGCCATATTACCGCCAGCGGTAATCAGATTACCACATACGGTAAAATCATAAATTAAAATTGAGAGACAAATACAGTGAAGAATCAGGATTTACCAGCAAGGCAGCAGGATTATTGGATAAGCAGGATAAATGCGGAACAAAATCCGCATTCAGATTTTGCTTTTACACTTGTGTAAGAAAAAAACTCACCGGGCTATGCATTAACACATTAATAATATTTTATTTTATTTGCCCATCCTAAATTACAGTAGAATGAAATCCCACATCCTGAGCTTGTTAGCGGTAATGTTACTGCACGCAGCGTTTGCACAATCTTTAAAATTTGAATATGGGCCACATACGGGTGGTTTTGGTGTTATGCCAACAGTTTACTTTAACGGCAACTACTATATCACGCGAAATAACAGTGGCAAAAAGCTTTGCAGCAAGTTCGATGCTGCGTTTCGTAAGGTAGCCGAAGTAGAAAGGGATTTAAAAAAAATGGCACCTGCTAAAGCACCACTGCTTGTAAGAAAAGATATAGCAACCAGGAACAACCTGTATACCACTTTTACTGAATTTAATAACTGGGACCGTTCGGTGGTGTTTTACAAACTGAACCCCGACCTCTCTTTAACCGACCGGCGTGCCCTGCTTACGCACACCAGTAAGGATATGAAAGATTATGCGCGCGATGGTATTGGCAGCGGATTGGATGCGGTTTTGGTAAGCGAAGACCGCACTAAAGTGGCCTATATATGTCCTTCTGATTATGAAGGCAAAGAAATAACAGTGGTTTTAGCAGATGAAAACCTGAATATACTTTGGCAAAAAGAATATGCCTACCCGCAACCTGCGGGCGAAAAAAAAATGCGGCTTTATGATTGGTTTAATCTTTACAAGTGCAGCATAACCAACGATGGCAAAACTTTAGTAGCCCTATTGCCCGATTCTGTGGGCATCAAAGGCCTTTTGTTTACACAGCAAGGCATCAAACCGTTTGAGTATAAAAACAATAACGGAAAGGCATTTCATAACCTGCTGTCAATGCAAGGCAATACAGCCGTGCTGCTGAGCCTGTACGGAAATAAAGACATTACCCAACATAGATTAAAAGGCATGAGCAGTGCTGAACTGGATTTAACTACAGGCCAGATAACCGGCAACAAAAACCTGGTTTTTGATGCTGCTTTGTTTGCCGGCTTTAAACCTGATAACGATAAAAAAATTACAGATGTAAGTTATTTTATGGAGGTATTGCCGCAGGCAGATGATGAAGGGCATTACATTAAAATAAGCCGTGTAGAATATCACGAAAAAACTTCGGCAACTTACGTTTCACCGGGCAATAGTTTGTATTCCACTTACGAATACCCTACGTATACCAATAAGCTTATCCTTGGCACCAACAAAGCGCTTGATAAAGTTAAATTCAGCCACACACTTGAATGTAACTTTAAAGGAGGCGCAGGCGATACAAAATATACAGGCGGAGCATACCTTTTAAAAAACCACCTGGTTAGTATAGATCGCAGTAGTGTAGACGCCTCCAAAAAATTCATAATAACCCTTATCTCACCCGATGGTGCTGTAAAAGAATATTCATCTGACCATAAGGCAATGCCTGCCTGGCTTTGGGAGGTAAATGAGGTAACTAATCCGGATAGTGCCTCGGTTGTATTGCGTGGCGATGCCGGAACATCCGATTATGGCTTTATAAAAATATCGCTGCAATAACCCGTGATTTACCCCTGCTGCTTTTTAGTAGACAACTTCCTCAATAAACCTTTAAAGCTAAACCCTGTTTCATCATCTTCTTCACTATCAGGGCTACCGAAGAGGAAGGCCAGTGGCTTTAACGAGTCTACGTTATCGAACACCAGTTTGATGATGGCTATAAGCGGTATAGAAAGGAACATGCCCGGTATGCCCCACAGGGCCGCACCACACAATACACCCACAATACATACCAGCGCGTTGAGTTTTACCTGCGAGCCTACTATTTTAGGTACTATGTAGTTGTTATCTACAAACTGTATAAAGCCATACAGCAAAAATACATACAGCATATACACCGGTGCCTTGGTAAGCAGGGCCACCAACATAAACAATGCTACACCTATCAACCCGCCCAGGTACGGTATCACATTCAGCAGGCCGCCTATTACGCCCAATAGTATGGCATAGTCTATACCCAGCAGTAATAAGCCACCGGCATTCAGCACCGATACAATTACAAACTCGGTAAACAAGCCCACCAGGTAGCCTTTAATAATACCTTTGGTTTGCGTCAATACATCGCCCACTATGGCTTTGCGCCCGCGGCCAAATACCTTATGCACAAACGTAGTAAGGTGCTGCTGGTAAAACAGGATAAGTACAATATATACCGGTGTTAAAAAAGCACCGGCCAGTATGGTGCTCATGGCGGTAAGTGTTACACCCACATAGGTGTTGCTGTGTTGCATCAGCTCAGCCTGCTGTTTGGTTATCCAGGCATTTATGCTTCGCTCGCTCAGGCCAAAACAGCCCGATGCCCATTGGGTACACTGGCTGGTAAGCAGTTTAAATTTATCATTAAGCGCCGGCCAGGCATCGCCCAGCTTTACCGACTGCGAGTATAGAAACAATACCAGCAAAGCTGAAAATGTAAAAGCCGCCAACAGCACCAGGGCAATAGATATTGCCCGCGGTATGCGCTTAGTGGTTAGCCAGTTTACAGCCGGGCTAAGGGTCATGGCTATAATAACCGCAAACAGCAACGGCAGTATAATATCGCGGCCTATATACAACATGCTTAGCGTGGCATATAAGCCAACCGCTACCAGCGATAGTTTTACATACAGGGGTAGTTTTACAGGGCCTGCCGGTGTCACGGGTTCTTCCATTTATTTCTCTCTTTTTCTATTACTGCGTATAGTATTCATCAATAAACTAAAGGCGCTTTTGGCCACTGCATTAAACAGCTCAGGGTTTCTCTTTACAGTATCCACTGCAGTATCTATCAGGGTCTGTGCCAGCACTGATCTTACCGATGTATTCACCGGGCCTTTGGTAAATTGCCTGGCTACATACCCACTAACCAGTGCCACCGGTATGCGCAGCAGGCTGTCTTTTATCTCTGCCGATTCTCCAATATCTTTTAATGTGCTTTTAATAAGGTTTACAGGCCTTGCACTTTCATACACTTCGTGCATCTGGGTTTTTACACCATTGGCTTCTTGCTGCTGGCTTTTCTCCAGGGCCTCTATAGCCTGCCTTAGCTGCTCTGCGTTGTCTATCTTATCCATGGTAATTATTGCAGTGCCTGGGTTATAATTAAATCGCTTACCGGTTTTTTAATCCAGCTGCGCAAAAAGAAATGAAGCACCACACCCGTAAGCAGGTAAAAACCAGCCACAATAAAAAAACCATAGTAGCTTTTACCCAGCACCTCGCCCAACCAAAGCGCCACACCGATATTAAACACCAGTGCAAACAGCGAGAGGGTAACAATTACACTCAGCCGCCATATCATGGTGGTTACTATCTGTGTGGCCGCTTCAAGCGCCTTCAGCTTGGCCAGCTCTATACTTGTTTTAGTATAGGCTTCGCCACGGGCATACAGCTCCTCAAATGCATTGGGTGCGTCTTCCATAATTATACCGAAGGAGTATTTGTAACTGCGTCGTCAGCCACGCTTTGCGCCTGCTGCTTTACATCATCAGCTATATCCTGTGCCTGTTGTGTAACTTCACCGGCTACATCTTTGGCTTTGCCTTTCATAGCCTCAAACCTGCTGGTTACATCGTCTATAAATGCATTAAATTTTTCTTCAAGGTCATCGGCCAGTTCATCTTTTTTGTAAGCCAGCTTGCGGCGCGTATCCGCTCCTTTCTCTGGTGCAAACAATAAACCTATGGCAGCTCCTACGGCTACACCCGCTAATACGCCTGCTATTATTTTTCCTGATCCTGATCCCATTTTTTCTTGTTTTTAAGGTGATGTGCAATATGCTCACAGGCAAGATCATATATCGCGCCAACAGAAAAATGCCCCAACATGGGGCAAATCCTACTTAAGAGTTTGGCACTAAATGTGCAACCAGTGTGGAGTCATAATTCTTTGATACAAAAAACAATCATCATGAAAAAATTAGTATTCGCATCTGTAGCCGCATTGGCTTTATCTTTTAGCATATCTTCTTGCAGCAAGTGCCAGGTATGTACCAAAGACTCTGAACCTGAAACACGCATTTGCAAAAGCGACTATAACAGCGAAACAGCTTACGGCTTAGCTGTAGATACCAAAGAAGCTATGGGTTTCGAATGCAAATCGAGCCTTTAATTCATAACTCAGCAGGGCCGGGGCATATTATGTGCCCCGGTTTTTTTATGTACCGCCACCAACTATAATCATAAAACCCATTGCTACTAATAGCAATGGGTTCTGTGTTTATAATAAACTGATTTGCCTACTGGCCCAACAAGTTGTAAAGCTCGTTCAAATCGGGTGACAGGATAATTTCGGTACGGCGGTTAACAGCACGGCCTGTTTCAGTATCGTTGTTGCGCACGGGGTAAAACTCGCCACGGCCCGAGGCTATAATGCGGTGAGAAGCAAAATTGTAGTCTTTGGTAAGTATGCGCACTATAGATGTAGCCCGCGATACACTCAGTGACCAGTTATCTTCAAACTTATCTTTCCGGATAGGAATGCTATCGGTGTGGCCTTCTATCATTACGCTGATATCGGGTGTGTTGTTAAGCACCTGTGCCAGCGTGCCCAGGGCCTGCTTGCCTTTGGGGTCTACTACAGCACTGCCCGATTTAAATAACAGTTTCTCCTGCAGCGATACATACACCTTACCGTCTTTAATGTAAACGCTCAACTCATCGGCTTTAAAGTTTATCAAAGCATCGGCTATGGTTTTCTTTAGCCGGTTCATTACATCCTTCTGCGATTGTATCAGGTCCTGTAAATTTTTTAACCGTTTAGCCTGCTCGGCTATAGTCAATTTAGATTTAAAGGCCAGGTCTTGCAAATCGTTTTGTGCATCGGCGTTGGCATTTTGCAGGGCATCGCGCTGCTGCCCCATATTGCGCAGCGATACGTTGCATTCGTCCAGCAGGTTATGCGTATTGGTGCTATCGCCCTGCAGCTTTTTCACGCGGCCTTCCGATGCCAGAAACTTGCCCTTAGATACACAAGAAGAGAGGCATAAGGCTCCGCCAAACAGCAGGGCCAGTAAAAAGTAAGTGGTATTTTTCATGTATTAATTTTTATGATGTGATGAATATGTGAAGTGTGTATACAATTCGCCTAACGCGAATAATGCTCGGCTATAAAAGTGTGCTCCTCGTGCGTGCTCATTTTGTCGGCATGCTTTACTACCACGTTTGTTTTTTCAAAATGGTGGTCGTCTTTCAGCAGGTTAGCCAGTTCGCTTTTAGCGGTGGTAGGGCCAAACAGCACCACCTCGTCGTACCCTTTAATTACAGCGCCTATCTTTTTGTAGTACGATGCGTTTTGATGCTGCTCTTTGTTATGCATTATATTTTCGCTTTTACTCATTGTTTCGCCTTTAGACTGGTGTGTAAAATCCGACTGAATAACCGTGGTAACAAACGGAGTGGTTAGCTCGGTAATATGAGCGCTGGCGTGGTCCATCCAAATGCCTAAGTTTTTTGCTGGTGTCATGTTGTTTTGTGTTTTATAGTATATAGAAAAATTTAAACCCTGTTTAGTCTGTAAACTGTTCCCCGGCCTGCATTACTGCGCTATCAGCCTGCCCTGGCTGCTTACTTTACTGCCCGCTATTACTTTATAAAAGTAGATGCCGCTGCTAAGCATGGTGGTAGACAGGGTGGTACTTTGCATAACTATAGCCACCTCCATTACGCGTTGTCCGTATGCATTATATAAATACAGTTGCGGTTTGGCGGTAAGCAGTTCATTGGTTATGGTTATGTTCAGCTCGCTGGTAAAGGGGTTAGGGTATACGGCCAGTACACCTTCATCGGCGGCTGGGTTGGTAATATCTGTTGGCAGTACACCACAACCCGCCGGCATAGTAACCGTAATAGCTGCGGCTGTTAAGGCACCGTTGGTGGTAAGTGCGCGGCCATTGATAACCACACCGGTGTTTATAGCACCCAGCGAACCATTGTTGCATACCAGCGTACCGTTAATCACCGAATAGTTATTGATAGTTACTGCACCATCTATTTTCCAGTATACATTTTTGGCCTGTGCGCCGTTAACCAGCTGCACGGTGGCATAGGTACCGGTTGATAAAGCGCCGTTAATTTTTATAACAAACACCGCATCGGCGTTGCCTTGCGCATTTAAAAAAACCGTATCGGTAAACACCGTGGCGGCATTCATTAGATAGGTGTGTGGCGTAAGCACCAGCCCGTTGCCAAACTGCGCGGGGTATAGTAACTCAATATCGTGCGGCAATACATTCAGGTAGTTGTATACTACAGCCAGGTCGGCAGCGCATCGCGCGGTAGATGTATCGGGTATTGGGTGTATGGTACCATTTACATAAGCACTATCAAACCCGGTAGTAAGGCCTACATTGGTTCCTACATCACCGGTTATATACGTAGTGCCCGAGTTAGAAACCGCACCACTGGATGAGAATACAGCATAGCAGGCTGTAGTACCCAGTGCCGGGGCTATAGGCCCTGTAAGCACCGGTGTGCCGCAACCCAGCGGAGTGTAAGCTAATACGCCATCTACCGTAACTGCGCCGGTGGTGCTAAGGGCACGGCCCTCCAGTGTATCGCCGGTGCTCATTTCAATAGCATCATTGTTGGCTATCAGCGTTCCGCGCATGGTAGTACCGGTGGCCATATTTATACGGCCCTCTACTTTCCAAAACACATTGCACGCCTGTGCACCATTAATCAGCTTTACTTTAGCCGCCGCATTGGTAGAAAACGAACCCTGTATTTTAAAAATAAAAACAGCGTTGGCATTGTTCTGCCCATCTAATATAAGGTTGAGGTTAAGCGTAGCCGCACCGCCAATGGCATGCACACCGGCCGTAAGTATTTGCCCGTTGCCCAACTGCGGGGCCTGGTTAAATGTAGGTATAGCCGCATTTAGCTGGTTGTAGGCAATCAGCAAATCGGCGGCGGCTTGCGCGCTTACCAAATCGCCATCGTGCATACGGCCATCTACATTGCCAAAACCGGTGCTGCTGCCATTATTGGTGCCCACCTTGCCCGTAATGTGCGATTGGCCGGTATTACTCACAGCCCCATCGGTAGAAAATAAAACAAAGTTGGCCGCAGTGCCCAAAGTGGGCGCCTGGGCTATGCCCATGTTGGGCAATATACCCAAAACAAAAGCCGTAAAAGATGTAAGAAGTAATTTTTGAATCATGTATGCAGAGTTTGTAAATCGTAAAAAATAACAACGCTGCAAGGAAGGGCAGCTCTATGGCACGAGCGCTACTTATATTGTTCTGCGGGGTGTATGCTGAAGAGGTAGTAGGCTTCTAATGTAAATGCTATGGTGCGTAAACCATGCCAGTAATGCATTGCCCATAATTACCCGCTGTTAAAACGAATTATACTTTACAAGTTGCGGCCTTTAATCCAAGCTACTTTCTAAAGATTAAACGTACGAAGGCCAGAACACTTAAGCATGGCCTGAAAGGCCTTCATCTATCAGCACAGGTCGAAGGCCTGTGTACGGAACAAACTAAACTAAAGCCCTGCAAGGGCGTAATCTTGCTGGTTCGAAAAATATTGCGGCCTTTCAGGCCTTAACGCTACACCGGATATTTACATCGGGCTTCACCCGATGCTGACAGATGGCGCCCCGTTGGGGCTTATAGGTTAACCACTTGTTGCAGAAAAACTGCAACAACCGATAAAGCAGGTAATACGGCCTTACTACCTCACTATACTTTTAGTACAACACGCTAATACTTACAATACTATTTTAGCATTCCTAAAAACTGCATCTCATGGAACTTGGCATCAGCACCTTTGTAGAATTGACACCCGACCCTGCTACCGGTAAAACCATCAGCGCACACCAGCGCATGCGCGACTTAATGGAAGAAGTAGCCCTGGCCGAACAGGTAGGGCTCGATGTATTTGCCATTGGCGAACACCACCGGTCCGATTTTATAGCCTCCTCTCCTGCCGTAATTATGGCTGCCGCTGCAGAAAAAACCCAGCGCATAAAACTCAGCAGTGCCGTTACTGTGCTTAGCAGCGATGACCCTGTGCGCGTGTTCCAGGATTTTGCCACTGTAGATTTACTATCCGGTGGCCGCGCCGAGATAATGGCCGGCCGTGGTTCGTTTATCGAGTCGTTCCCTTTGTTTGGTTACGACCTTAAAGACTACGACACCCTCTTTGCCGAAAAGCTGGAGCTGCTGATGAAGATTAACGAAAGCGAAAAAGTAACCTGGAAAGGCAAGTTCCGCGCACCCATCGATAACCTGGGCGTATACCCACGCCCCCACCAGCCTAAGCTACCTATATGGATAGCCGTGGGCGGCACACCCGAGAGTGTAATGCGTGCCGGCAGGCTCAACCTGCCGCTGGCCGTAGCTATTATAGGCGGCGAGCCGCACCGGTTTGCACCGCTGGTGCAACTATACCGCGATAGCGCTGCCAGGGCCGGGCACGATGTAAACCAACTGCAGATAGGCATACACTCGCACGGATACATTGCCGATGATGCCCAACAGGCCGCCGATGAATTTTACCCAAGCTATGCACACGTAATGACCAAGATAGGCCGCGAGCGCGGCTGGGGCCCTATGAACCGCGCACAGTACGAAGCCATGCGCAGTAAAGAAGGTGCCCTGTTGGTAGGCAGCGCACAGCAAGTGGCCGATAAAATACTATACGAATACGAGCTGTTTAAAAACACGCGCTACCTGCTGCACATAAGCGTAGGCACCATGCCGCATGCTAAGGTAATGCATGCTATAGAGTTGCTGGGCACACAGGTAGCCCCTATAGTGCGCAAAGCACTGGCTAAGTAAGAGGGGCCATAACCATATATTACTATTTTAGCTACTGGTCTATGCACTTGCCCATGCTATCTGCTTTGCTTACCCTTCCTATAATTGCTGCTATACTCAATTCATCTATGGTTGCATGGATATTTTCATCAGCGCTACGCATAGCGCTGGTTGCATTGCTGCCGGTGCTATGCTACAGGGCTTTCATCCATTTTAAAACAGCACCGGTAGCCATTCGCTGGCTAAGCGTGGGCCTGCTTGTTACAGGGCTTATAATTATAGAGTTTACACTGCGCAAAGCCGGTGCCGCACCATGCATTATAGTAGCCTACGAAAGCGGCTGCCCCCTGGTAAATGTAATACCCCCCGCACAACTGCAAGAGCAGAAAGCAATGCAGTGCGATAGTTTTGGTATTAATACATTTTGCAAGGGGATAGTACCGGAATTTAAGGTGGCTCCCTTAAACAGCGATGGCTTCAGATGCGCGCATGAGTTCACACAACAGGTAATAGACTCGGCCCACCGTGCCGGTAAAAAGGTGTTGTTTTTTATTGGCGACTCGTGGACCTATGGTATGAACGCCGATTCGGGTAAGTGCTATGTAAGTTTGCTAAATGCCGATAGCCAATACCTGGCCATGAATGCCGGCATTGCCGGTACCGATTTGCCACAGTACAGGGCCATAGTTAAAAGATATATAGCCAGTGGCCAGTTAAAGCCCGACCACGTTATTGTATGCATTAGCCGAAACGATTTAAAGCATATACCCGACAGGGTTTTAACACCCAACATACCCATGGTGTATTATACCAATGCCGGTGGGCTTTATTCCTTTCAGCAAAACGGTCAGGTATATACCACTGCAGCCGACACCTACCGGTTTATACTCAACAACTACACCCTGGTAGGTATTTTGGGCGACCACCGGTATACCTA
>DATGWP010000171.1:0-11510 GCA_035299425.1 Chitinophagales bacterium
TCGCTATTGGCAGGGCGGGCTGGTTTAGGCAAAAAGGGCATGGTTGGATTATCATAATAGTCGGATACTAACTGGTAGTCTGGTTGTGGATCGTTGTTACTGTAACTCTTTTTGGCACCAAACATAATCCACTGGCGCATCCACTCAATTTCTTTGTTGGTCAACGGTTGGCCACTGGTATCTTTCATCAGTTCTCCTTCGTTGGCATCCAGGGCAAGGTCAGTGTCAAAAGTTGCACCGGCTACCTTACGCAGCAGGAAACTATAATACGGGTGCTGAGGCTTTACCAGCTTCTCGTGCTTGTTTACCGAGCCGGTGTAAGAAGATGATACGTTGAAAATAGCGCTGTAAACAGCATCCGAATTACCATCAAATTTCAAAGCAGCCGAAGCATCGGTAGCAGTAGCACTATGGCAAGTGCTATTCTGGCATTTAGTATTTAAGGTAGTGTAAACCCTTTGGTAAGGCGTTTGTGCCTGGGCGGCGAAAAAAAGTAAAACAGCAAACAGTCCACCGTAAAATTTTTTCATTTTTTGTTTTTTATTTTTTTTGTGCGCACCGAAAGTAATACAAATAATATTAGCGAAACAAAATTATTTTAAAGCAATAACCGTTTGCTAATCAGCCTGTTTTATTAGAAATTAATTAGCCAGTAGTCTTACCCCAGTCACACTAAAGTAAGCGAATTTAAAGTGCCAACAAAAAGGCCATAGTGTCAATACCATCTGCATAGTCCCACAGCTCAGGATGCTGCGACTGGCCAAAGGCTACTGCAGAGGGCAAGGCCCACTTTGCCGGCTCGGCCGCTACAATACACTGTATTTTATCAGCATTCTGTTTTAGCTGCGATTTAAGCAGCGCCTCATCGTGCCAAAAGCTGTAATACAGGGTAGCAATGGGTGAGCCTATGGATGGGTTCTCCAGCAGCATTACAAACTCATTGGCCAGGTGGGGCGTTTTATTCAGCAAGAGTATGGTACGCTGATAATCGTAGTTGTTCATAAACTTATTGTGGTTGTGCAGCCACTTGTAACGCACCTCGAACCGGGGGAAAAGCTTAGTGATATCGTAACCTACCGGCACATACAGTTTAGATACATTGCGGCAGCCAAAGCCAAAGTAAAGGAAAACATCATCGGCCAGTTGCTCCAGTTCGGCATCGGTTTCATTGCCGCTGAGTATAGCTACCGAGTTACGGTTTTTGCGCAGTATGCGTGGGTGGTTGCGGAAGTAGTATTCAAAGTATCGGTGCGTATTATCGCTGCCGGTAGCAATTACGGCATCGTAGCTTTTAAGGGTATCTACTATCTCTATAGTGCTGTTTACCTCAGGGTCAATTTCGGCCAGCGTTTTAAGTATGTAGGGAAACAGCTCATCATCTTTAGAGGACAGCTTAATCTTGATTTTAGAACCGGTGAGGTAGGAGCATATAAAATCGTGCATGCCCACCAACGGTATATTACCGGCAAAAATGAGCCCAATTGTTTTACCCGTATCCTTTAACTCATACTTTCCGGCCCACAGCAATAGCTTCTGTTCGTTGAGCATTTCGTGCATTACCGCAGCCATCGCTTTATCAACAAACTGCTTTACAAACCAGGGATTTTTACCCTCGGCGCGGTAGGCTTTATCTTCGGTTTGGGGCGAGGTTGCCAGGCGCTTACCCAACTCTACCAAATTCTCTATCCTTTTATTCATTAGTTGCAGTTGTCTTTTTTTAGATGCACGAAAATAGAATTGTTCAGTTTGTTGAAAAGAAACAATGCAAGGCCATAGAATAAAACAATTTCTTAGCGTTAGCATTTAACAGCTAAACACCATGAAAAAGAACATTGCAGTAGTTACTGGCGGCGAAGCGAGCGAATTAGGTATTTCGTTAAAAAGCGCCGATGTGGTATGCCGCCACCTGAACAAGGAGAAATACAATGTTTTTAAAGTAGTGATAGAGGGCAATAACTGGCTGGTAGAGCGCGATAACCCTACTAAGCTGTATATAGATAAGAACGACTTTACGTTTACCATAGAAGGACACAAAATTGTATTTGATGCCGTGTTTTTAGCCCTGCACGGCACACCGGCAGAAGATGGACGCTTACAGGGCTATTTTGACATGCTGAAGATACCTTACAATGCCTGTGGAGTCTTGCAGGCTGCACTCACCTTTGATAAACTGCGCTGCAAAGAGTACCTGGGCCCACTGGGTGTAAAAACAGCGAAAGCAGAGTTGTATTACCGAGAGCAAACCGGCAACATACACAGTAACATACCATTGCCTGTGTTTGTAAAACCAAACAAGAACGGCTCGAGCTATGGGGCCTCTAAGGTGGGCAGGGCCGAAGACTTGCAGAACGCTATAGACAACGCCTTTAAATACGATGATGAAGTACTGGTAGAGGAATTTATACAAGGTACCGAAGTAACCTGCGGGGTAATGACCATAAATGGAAAAGTAACTGCCCTGCCTATTACAGAAATACGGACCAAGAGCGAGTTTTTTGATTATAAGGCAAAATATGAAGGCAACTCGCAGGAAGTAACTCCTGCCGAGATAGGTGAGGAACTGACAAAGAAAATACAACACACCACGGAGTTTATATACAGCAAGCTGGATTTTAAAGGTATGTGCCGCATAGACTATATTATTAAAAACGGCGAGTATTATATGCTGGAGGTAAACAGCATACCGGGCCTTAGCGAAGAGAGCATAGTGCCACAGCAAGCACGGGCCATGGGACTCAGCCTGCAGGACTTGTTTGGTATTTCGATAGAGGAGTGCCTGAAAAGTACCGGTGCTTCCAAACCACAACAGGCTTAATTTCACTTTTTTTAAACCTGAGTTCAGCCATTCTTCATAATTTGCGGCGCTTATGAAAAAGAGTTTGCTGCTGCTAGTACTTATTGCCACTACCATTACTTGTTTTGCTACTGTAGATAAGCAATTGTGGTTTGGCTTTGTACACCAGGGACGTGTGCATAAGCACTGGGGTTATTGGGCCGAGTTTCAGCACCGCACCAAAAATGAGTTTGCCAATAACCTGCACACTGAAATTTTTAGAGTGGGTGCAACGTATTTTGTAAATACCGATTTGCGAATTACAGCTGGCTATGCAGCGGTTTTGCACTTCCCATCGCTTACCAATCAGGCTTTTGTAAGACCAGAACACAGGCCATGGCAGCAGGTTGCTTATAACTATACGAAAGGCCGCATCCGGTTATCGCAATACCTACGGGCAGAGGAACGTTTTTTGCGTAAAACTGCCGGCGAGACTTTAGCAGAGGGCCATATTTTTCGCCAGCGCTTTAGGTATAATGCGATGCTGATTATCCTGTTCAACAAAAAGGAGTTTAAGCAGGGTAGTTTTGGATTGGTGTTGAATGACGAAGTGTTTATAAACGCCTACTCAACAGACAAGGTGAAGGCCTTTGACCAGAACCGTGCGTTTGCGGGGTTAAGCTATAGCCTTACCAATGCCACCCAATTACAATTGGGTTATCTTAATGTGTTTTCATTTACCCCTAAGGGAAATGAAACAGTGCATAGCCTCAGATTTGTTGTATTTCATTATATAGACTGGCGCAAGAAGAAGTAAACAGCTCCTAAATCTCCAGTGGGGACTTTAAGAGCCTCTAATGAGTAATAATTATATATTACACCTGAGATATGCCAGCTAACGCCCCTACCCTGCTACAATCTGCCGGTAACTACCGCTGGCGAATTTGCGCCCTGCTATTTTTTGCCACTACCATAAACTACGTGGACCGCAACGTGCTATCGTTTACCATGATAGATGAGTTCTTCCGTAAAGAGATGCTGGACCTGCCTGCTGATGCCGTTCTAACCGATGCCGACATAGCAAGATTTAAAGAGATGATGGGCTATGTGGATGCAGCCTTTAAAACAGCCTATGCGCTCGGCTTTCTTATCATAGGCTATGTGATAGATCGGTTAGGTACCAAGACAGGGTTTTCTATTGCTCTTTCAGTATGGAGTTTAGCCGGTGTGCTGAATGGGTTTGTAGGTTCGGTAAGAGGGTTGAGCCTAACAAGGTTTATGTTGGGCCTGGGCGAGTCGGGAAACTTTCCATCGGCAGTAAAGACCGTAGCAGAGTGGTTCCCAAAAAAGGAACGCTCACTGGCAGCTGGTGTGTTTAATGCCGGGGCTAATATTGGTATTATACTTACGGCATTGGCGGTGCCCTACATTACCATTCATTATGGATGGCGCACTTCGTTTATAGCTACGGGCTTATTAGGCTTTGTAGTGCTTATCTTCTGGCGGATAATGTATAGTAAGCCCGAAGAGCATAGCAGCGTAACCAAGGCCGAGTTACAATACATACAGCAGGATGGCATAGACACTAGGCAAGAGAAAGTTACCTGGGGCCAGTTGTTTAAGCACCGCCAAACATGGGCCTTTGCAGCGGGTAAATTCATGGCAGACCCTATCTGGTATTTTTACCTGACGTGGCTGCCCGACTTTTTTAACAGCAGCGAGGCGCTGGACCAGAAGCTTGATTTAAAGCAGATAGGCATACCTTTTCTTGTTATCTATTTGGTGAGCGACGCGGGTAGTGTGTTCTTTGGGTGGCTTTCATCGCGGTTAATACAGGCAGGCTGGAGTGTAAACAAAGCGCGAAAGACAGCTATGCTGCTATGCGCTTTGTGTGTGGCGCCTATTGTTTTCGCATCGGTTACACACAACATCTATGTAGCTATAGCACTTATAGCGTTGGCCGCTGCGGCACACCAGGGCTGGTCGGCGAATATGTATACACTTGCATCTGACATGTTCCCTAAGCAGTCGGTAGGCAGCGTGGTAGGGATAGGTAGCATGTTTGGGGCTATCAGTGGTATTGCCTTTGCAGCATCCACCGGAATTATACGGGTGAAGTTTGGCTACGTGCCGCTGTTTGTAATTGCGGGCAGCGCTTACCTTATAGGCTTGCTTATTATCCATTTGCTGGCGCCAAGGTTGGAGCCGGTAGAGCAGTAGTTTTCTATGCCAACCCTTCGGGGTTTATTTGTTTTGTCTGATTGTTTTCTATAAAAATTCCAACCCTTCGGGTTTTGATCTAACCCCGATAATCTGTTAAGTTGACACTAACTTTCTAAAAAGCCATAGGCGTTTATACAAAACAAAACCCCGCCTTTGCAGACGGGGTTTGTAGTAAATTAAAAAACCGTAAAGCAGATTATTGCTGAACAGTGATTTTGCTTCTTGAGATGCTGTTGCCTTCTTTCACTTCTACCACATACATACCTGCGTTAAGCTGGTTTAGGTTGATGTTTATTAAAGTAGCATTCTCTTTAGTCAAGTGAACCATACGGCCGCTAAGGTCGAATAGTCTTACTTCAACTGGTCCACGGTTATTTTCCAATTCAATAGTAAAGTTGCCATTGTTAGGGTTAGGATAAATGCGGCTGATATTGTTTACAGTCTCTGTAACACCCGAAATGAATGTAAGTGTGCAGGCAGTCTGGTTAACCGGGCCTGTGTGTGAGCCAAGTTGTACGCTATCTACAGGTAATGAAACCCACTGGCCGGATGCTACAGTCCAGTAGTTGTTACCTTTCTTAACATTAGAACCTCTTACCAGTGTATGGTTTTGGGTGTTGCCACCGGCTACTGTCCAGTTGCTAACAGTATCGCCAATTACACCAATTATATCCAGTGTATCGGGGCCGTGCATTAGCACAACTGCATCGTTACCGCTAAAGTTAACCACACCGTTAGAAGTGATAGTATCGGCATAAGGTTTTAGGGTATCGGCATTGGTGTAAACAATTACATATACATCACCAGCAGCTATGCTACCACTTAAGTTAAAGGTGCTGCTTGGGGCAGTTCCACCGTTAGAGTAAACCTGTATCTGGTAGAATTTCAAATCTACAGCTGCTGCGGTAGGGTTGTAAATTTCAAGCGCCTTGTTGCTGGCAGTACCCTCTACATATTCTGAGAAGAACAGGGTGGCGCAGCTATCGGTAGGCTGAACTGCAGGAGCTTCTACAGTTAAAGTAAATACTGAATCGCCACCTACTAACAGGCCATTAGATGGATTAACCAGTTTAAAGGTAAATGTGTGGGTAGCGCTATCGGTGTTGGTAATGGTAAGGGCCAGGTTGCGTTGTGTAACGCCTGTACCAAAACCTACGGTTTGTGTGGTATAGTTATTTAAGAAAGCAGCATTGCCTGTTACCAGAGCAACATCTACATGCAACGAATCGGTGTGCGGTAAACTAAGTTGTACCGTAAGATTAAAGTTGCCTGTAATACCGGTAAAAGTGCCTGAGGTTGGGGCAAAGTTAGCCAATGTGTCCTGCGGGGTTACCGAACATGGTGTAAGTCCTGTAGGGCCGGTATGCAAACCAAGTTTATTGCTATCCTGCGATAAAACAAGCCATTCAGAAGGATTCCATGTGCTTACGCCTTGTTGAACATTGCTTTTCCGTATCAGGGTATGGTTTGCAGTTGCATCCAAAACTGTATCCACCTGCCACGCAGTTCCGGGGTCAACACCATATACACCAAATTTGTCTATAGTATCTGTGCCGTATAGCAGCATTATTACATCGTCACCGTTAAAATTGGTAACACCGCTTACGGTATCTGCCTTTGTTTTAAAAGTTGCTGAATCGGCCTGGTTGTTTACAATTACATATACATCGCCTGCAGCAATAACCGCATTTAAATTAAAAGTAGCGTTGGGTGCCGTAGCGCCGTTAGGAAACAGGGCAATCCTGTAACCAAACAAACTTACCGGGGCCGAAGTAGGGTTATATATCTCCAGGGCTTTGTTATTAGAAGCGCCTTCTACATACTCTGAAAAGAATAGCTTGTTGCAAGGTTGCGCAAATACAGATGCTGTTACCAAAACAGCCATCGAAAACAATAAGTAAAACTTCTTCATGTGCTTTATTTTTAGAAGGCGTAAAAGTATCAGAAATATTGATTTTCGGGCTATGGAATTGTTAGCGGATTGTTAACTAATAATAGGAACCCGTTAAACCCGTAGGTTAAAACCAAAGGCTATTTTTATAGGCAGAATGTCTTTTTAATGCAGGCTAAAGCCTGCACAATCGGTTGTTAATGCCCTGCTTATTACAAATTGCATGATTTAATAACTACCTTGCCTGCAATGGAAGAAACACCCGCCTATACGCTTAACGGCTCGCTTATAATTGAAAACCTAACGGGTTACATGGGCCAGATCAAGAAAAAAGGCGAAATCTATACCGTAGATTTACTGAATGGGCCTGATAACAATAAACAACGCGAGAACCTGTGTATGCGCATGCGCAACTGGTATATTTTCAGGGTGTTGCCGTAGCAACCCGCACCAGCATTAGCAATTAAAACCTCTTTGTCGCCACTACCCTAAACCCTACCTCTGCACTTGGTAAAGTATACTGCTTTTGGGTATACATACTGCAATCTTCGTATTTATCATACCATCCACCACCTTTGCACACATTGTTATCACCAGTCATTTCGGCTACATTTCCATGCAGATTTAAAAAGCCATTAATGTTAGTCCAATAGGCATCAGCCCTTACTGTAAAGTAGCCGCCATCGCAGGCTGTGTTGTTCATGCTGTCTACAGCCCAGAAGTTAAAGCAAAACGCGCCATATTCCTCACTATACCCATCAGGGCATGGCAAGTCCATTCCCTTCGCGTTCGGTTCAGCTACCATCAGCTTCCATTCCTGTTCTGTTGGCAACCGGTAACTATACACATCCGATTGCTCTGAAAGCCACCGACAATAATCATTAGCAGCCTGCCAGGTAATACCCACCACCGGGTAATCATTAAACTCGCTCCATTGCCAGTAGTGTTTTACCAGGGGCTCAGCATACTTATACTTTGCCCATACAGAGGTATCAACCATATTGGCACAAAGTCGTTGTGGGTCTCTGGCTATCGCTTTTAAAAACACTTTATAGTCGCCATTAGTAATCTCACACTGCCCTGCATACAGGTTATTGGTCAGCTTTATAAGATTAACGCCATTTGTAGAAATAAGACGCATGGTGTTTGTCCGGCCATCTTTTGTAAGGATACGGGCAGTGCTTTCGCAGGCAACAAAGCAAATGGTTGACAATAAAACCACCCCTGCAAAAATTGACTTACTCCCCATTGTATTTATAAATGTATTGTTTTTAAGCAGTCCTTCTATACACCCAGTTTAGTAAACCTATCATCCATACCTGCTCTATATCGCTGGCTTCTTCAAAAAAATAAGTATAGATGCGCTCGTCAGAATCAACTATAGCTGGCAGAAACGGGCGGTCATCTTCGCTTCCATTTTTCCCCGGAACACTTATTCCAAAGTGCGACAACTTATCTCCTGCTGTTCTTGGAAAATAAGGTTTGTAACGTATCTCTTTAACACTTGAAATAACATACTTATTTGTTTCTGAAGGAAAAAATCTCTGTTTACTTATGGTAATAAATGTTTTACCAATAGTAATAACCTGTTTTTCTACTAATAAATTTATTACCAGTACCATAAAATACAGCCACAAGGGAGAATATAAAATAAGCGGCACCGGAATATCCGTAAGTATTCCATTAAATTTTAAAATAAGAAACAATATAAACCCAATAGGTAACAACATGGCCATAGCTAATAAAAAATTGCGGCCCGGCCTGGAACCCTTTTGCTTAATGCTAATTTTTATGGTTCCTGAATTATCCCGCTTAACCTTTGCCGAAGAACCTCCCGGCACCTGAAAAAGAAGTTCGGCAAAAGGATAAGCCTCAAAAGTATTTGTAGCACTTACTTTGTTACAATTTGTGCAACGCAACATACTAGTGCCCGAATACACATTCTGATCTGTCAGGCCTATACACTTAGGGCAAACAAGTTTCATATATCTATGTTAGCAGGTGCTAACTTTTACAGTAGGTGTTTCAGTTGTAATTAGATCACCTCACCACCAAAAACTTCTTGTAAGCGGCTTTGCCATCTGCTGATACTTTGAGGATGTAGTTACCACTTTTCAGAGTAGCAGTATTAATGGTAGTTAGCCAACCCTGCGAAGGCATAGAGGATAGTAACCTGCCATAGGCATCATACACCTGCAACTCTGCGTTACCGGATTGCAGCCCTGTAATATCTACGTTTACTATTGTAGATGATGGATTGGGATATACCTTCCATGCAATATCCAGCACAGCATCGTTTATGCCCAGACCGGCACATACACCAGCCTTTGCAATCATATCAAAGTCGATACAATCAGCCCAGTTGGGATGGTCGATAAAGGGATTGCGATTGTGCTGCAGTGAGGCGATATACTCGTTCTTGGTGCGCTCAAATTTATCGGGCGGGTCCTGTTGGTTCCATTGTTTTAAGATGGCTTGTGTCTGGTCAGATGCTTCAGACAGCAACTCGGTAAGCCCCCAGCCGCCTTCTAAACCATCGTAACAAATCATTTCGTACATCATAGCACGGGCTGCGTCGCCTTTGCGGTCATCTTTAGGTTCGAAAACCGAAACACCACCGGTGCCCGGGCCATACTTGCTTTCGCCATACGTTGATGTTGCGTTGGCAACCTCACCCAGCGGGTGGTTGCTGCGTATATTGTTGGGTGTGCTGCGGGTAAGCAGCAGGTTGTAATAATCAGAGCCCTCGGCATAATTTATAAGGCTGTTGGCACCATACAGCGCAGCGGTTTTCATCCAGCTTTTGGCCAGTGTATGTTCGCGGTTATAAGCCTGCGCGTTAAAATCAAACGGTGCCGCGTAAATAGTTGTTTCGTTACTGTATTCACAGTTAATTACCACATTACCTCCTGTTGTATCGCGCTCGAAAATAGCGGGAATGATATTGCTTTTGTACGATGTATAAGCTACCATGGTGTGGTTATTAATAAGCGTATGCAAATCATTTACAAAATTAGCGCTGGATGGATCAAGTACAGAATAGTAACCATCTTCATTCATAGATGCGCTGGTTACAGTAGCGCTAAGCGGATTATCCTGTTTGTAGTTTATTTGTGCGCCACTACCGTTGTAAGCAAATACGTTGAAGTAATATGTAGTTCCTTCCAGTATTTCGCGCACGCTGTGTATGTTATTAGGCCCTACATACATTACCTTGGCACCGGCTACACCCTGGCCTTTCTCGTAAGTAGTGCCGTCTACAGGCACAAAAGTGATAGGCTGTGTGCTTTTTATCATCAAATAACCGGCAGCAGTAGTAGTAGTAAAACTTGTTACCACACTATAAGCTTTAATCTGCGCAAATATCATATTGGTAGGCTGGCTGGCCGGTTCCTGGGCCATGGCCACATTACTTAATAATAAAGCGGCAGTAAATAAAACAGCACGGCATGTAGTATATATCAATTGCATAATTTCTGTTCGGTGTTAAATAAAAAGCAATGGTAAGTTAACAATAGCCTGCAAATGTAGTGATTAAACAGAGTGTAACCGGTATACTGTTTAGAGTTGTTAAATGGAATTTTACTTTACTTCTTTCAGCATTATAAGGTAAGTAGGAAAGTGGTCGCTATAACCACCATTGTAAATTGCACCGTCGTAGGTGCGCATAGGGTAGCCTTTGTATTTTCCTGTTTTGGCTACCATAAAATTACGGTTGAAGATGTGCGCACCCCGGTAAAAGAATCCGCTCTGCTCTTTTTTCAAAAATGCACTTGAAATGATTATCTGGTCAAACAGGTTCCATGAATCCTGGTAAGCCAGGGTGCCAATACCGCGCTTTAAAAAATCGTTCCATGGGTTATACAGTCCGCCATCTTTTACATCACCCATTTTAGTTTTTGCCCCCAACACCTCAGTTACACTAGGGCTGGTTGGGTCATCATTTAAATCACCCATTAAAACCACCTTAGTGTTGGGGTCTATTTTCATAAGTGAATCTATCACCCGTTTCCCAACTCCTGCAGCCGCGGCACGTGCCGGTGCACTTGCATCATCTCCCCCCCTCCGCGATGGCCAGTGGTTAACGAATACATGCAAAGGCTCGCCATCGTATAACCCACTTACCCAAAGCACATCCCGGGTATAGTGCAGCGAGCCATCCGGGTTTGCCATGCGCACAAACAAAGGCTCACTGTGCAATACTTTAAAGTAACGGGGGTTATAAATAAGGGCAGGGTCTATACTACGGTCGTCAGGGCCGTCGAAGTGAACAATCTTTAAATGACGTTTGGCAAACTCCGGCTGAGCGCAAAGGTCTTCGAGCACTTTAGTGTTTTCTATCTCGGCTACACCCAACAAAGAAAATCCATCGGGAGAAACATCTGTACCTATTTGCGAAAGCACCTCGGTTAACTTACGTACTTTGTCTTCGTACACCTTAGAAGTATAAGCATTAGCACCAGTTGGCGTAAAGTCCTCATCATTCTTAGCCGGGTCGTTGATGGTATCGAAAAAGTTTTCGAGGTTGTAGAAGGCGATTACGCCCACCTTATACTTTTTCTCCTGACTGAATACCTGCAGCGATAGAAGGCACAATGTAATTACCAAAAGTTTATTCATACT
>DATGWP010000172.1:0-21434 GCA_035299425.1 Chitinophagales bacterium
TATCAACTTTTGGTAGCGACGCTGCATAGAGCATTCTCTGTCCATTAAATGAAAATAGTTGCCGTGCGTATCTCCAAAAATCTGAAACTCTATATGCTTGGCCTTAGGAAAATACTTTTCTATAAGCAGGCTGCCATCGCCAAAGCTTTTCTCGGCCTCACGCCTGGCGGCTTCTACTGCGCTTTCCAGTTCAGTAGCGCTGTTTACTATACGCATTCCCTTACCACCACCGCCGGCACTGGCTTTTATCAGAACCGGATAACCAATCTCTTCGGCTTCGTACTTAAACCGGCCGGCGCTTTGGTCATCTCCGTTATAACCCGGCACCGTAGGCACACCTGCATTTTTTGCTATTTCTTTAGCCCCTATTTTAGAACCCAGTTTAGTAATCACCTCTGCCGAGGGGCCTATAAAAATTATACCTTCTTCTTTACATCGTTTAGAGAAAGATGCATTCTCTGAAAGAAAACCATAACCCGGATGTATAGCATCGGCACCGGTTTGTCGAGCAGCTGCTATAATTTTATCCTGCACCAAATAGCTTTCGGAGGCTGCATTGCCGCCTATGCAAATAGCTTCATCGGCACGTGACACAAACAGTGCATTTTTATCGGCATCGGAATACACGGCTACTGTTTTAATTCCCATTTCGTAACAAGTGCGAAATACACGTATTGCAATTTCTCCCCGGTTAGCTACCAATACTTTCTTTATAGTCATACTATTCTCTTATAATCTGTGTAATCAATTTGTCTTTATCTGGCTTATTCGTTTCTACATACGGAATACGCCGAACCCCTTGGCCCCTTCATACTTTGCCTGGTGAATTACCTCTAAAGCCAGTTTAAGGTAATTTCTGGTTTCGCGCGGGTCAATCACGCCATCGTCCCACACTTGCCCGCTGGCGTACCAGGCGTTGCTTTGCTTATCGGCCTCTTTAACCATGTATTGCGCCATAGCTGCTCCCTGCTCTTCATCATATTGTATTCCCGATTTTTCGGCGGCCTGGCGGCCTATAGTTTGCATAACACCAGCCAGCTGGTCGGGGCCCATTACCGCAATTTTAGAATTAGGATAAGTAAAAAGGAAACGCGGTTTATACGCCCGGCCATTCATGGCGTAGTTACCTGCACCATAACTGGCACCGGTAATAATAGTAATAGATGGTACCGTTGAATTGCTTACTGCATTAATCAGCTTGGCCCCATTCTTTATAATGCCTTCCTCTTCATATTTTTTACCTACCATAAACCCGGTAATGTTTTGTAAAAACAGAAGCGGGGTATTATTTTGATTGCATAGCTGAATAAACTGTGCCCCTTTATTGGCCGCCTCGGAAAACAGCACACCGTTGTTAGCCAAAATACCTATACGATAACCATTTACTTTGGCATAACCGGTGATAAGCGTACTGCCATACAAAGGTTTAAACTCAGAAAACTCTGAGCCATCTACAATACGGGCTATTAACTCGCGCTGATCGAAAGGTATACGCACATCGGCCGATACTACACCCAACAACTCTTCGGGGTTATAGTTGGGTTCTGCAATTTCGGTAGTGGTTTTTGCTTCTACCTCTACATGCAGGTTGGCTACAATTTCGCGCGCCAGCCTTATACCATCTAATTCATCTTCGGCCATATAATCAGATACTCCCGAAACAGTGCTGTGCATTTTTGCACCACCCAGGCTTTCTTCATCAGTCACTTCATTAGTAGCCATTTTTACCAACGGTGGCCCAGCCAAAAAGACCTTGGCTTCATTTTTCACCATTATAACATAATCGCTCATTCCGGGTATATAGGCTCCACCCGCTGTGCTGCTGCCAAAAACTATACTTACAGTAGGTATACCTTCTTTGCTGCGCTGTGTAATACCGCGGAAATTGGCACCACCGTAATTAAAAATCTTAGCCTGGTCGGGCAGGTTAGCGCCAGCGCTCTCCACCATATTTATCATAGGCAGACGGTTTTCACTGGCAATTTCGCCAATGCGTAACCCTTTTTGAAGGGTAGCATAATCAATAGCTCCACCTTTTATAGTGCCTATGTTTGAGTTTATCATACATAACCTGCCGCTTACAAAGCCAATGCCTGCCACTACCGTACCGCCAGTACCAAAACCTTCGGTGCCCCAGCCAGCAAATGGGCACATCTCCATAAAAGGAGAATCCTGGTCGAGCAACAATTCTATACGTTCGCGGGCCAAAAGCCTGCCGGCCTTTTTTGTTCGGGCCAGGTATTTCTCTTCTCCCTGAAAAAGGGCTTCCTTTTGTTTGGCTTCCAGTTCAGCTATTTTCTCCTTCATCAGCGCGTAGTTTCGCTGGTAACTTTCGGAGTTGCGGTTAATTTTTGATTCAAAAACGGACATCGGCGTTGGTTTTCTAAATTTCAGGGAGTTAAAGTAATTGGATTGAGCGAAAATGAAAGAGCGGCAGCAAGAAATTTACGGCACCCGGCCCTGAAATTTCTGAATTGCTTCTGGCCCCGGAAAAAACCAGTAGCGGGTATGCCATCGAAAAAACAGAGCAACTATTACCGGCTTGCATGTATAAAACGACTTAAACTAAATTCTACTTGTATACTTTTTGCTTAATACAAGATTCAATTTGTAATACTTAAGCTGAAAGAGTAAACATACAAAGCCCATACTGCGTTAACCCCTCTTGAATATTAAAGTTTAAACAAGCAAGTTTATGATTAAAAAGCTTACCCTGACGGTTGCTGTGCTTTACAGCTTGAACATTATTGCCCAAAATACCGGCATAGGCGAACCCAATCCTGCCAGCAAATTATCGGTAAAAGGCAACATGAGTATTGGCAACTCCTATTCAAATATATCGGCGCCTGTTGGTGGCCTTATAATTGAAGGAACTTTGGGATTAGGCACATCGCTGCCCGACCCTAACTCGATACTGGATATGGGTAGCAGCGGCAAAGGTGTGGTGATGCCCAGGCTTACCAAGGCTCAACGCTTAGCTATTACCAATCCGCAGCAAGGGCTAATGGTGTTTGATGCCGACTCTAACACATTGTTTTTCCATAACGGAACCAGCTGGCTTAATTTTCCGGTTATAGACAAGGCAAATAATGTGGTGACCAACGTAACAGGTTCAGGTGGCACATCGCTATTAAGTGGTGCATTGGGTGCTGGCACTACCGGCCCTACCGGCCCTCAAGGTGAAGGTTACGGCTCTACATCAAGCAGCCCTGTTGCAATAGGAACGGGTATAAAAACAATAACCACACAAAGTGGCAGCGCGTGGCAGGTAGATGACAGGGTGAGAATAGCCAATAGCAGCGCTAATTACATGGAAGGAGTAGTTACAGCTTATGCAGCCGGAGTGCTAACAGTTAATGTATCACGCGTAGTAGGTAGTGGCACATTCTCTAGCTGGCATATAAGTATAGTAGGTGACCCAGGCGCTACCGGCCCTACGGGTGCTACGGGGGCTAACGGTGGTATGGGAGCTACAGGGCCTACCGGTGCGGCAGGAGTTAATGGAGCGACAGGACCAACAGGAGCAGCCGGTGCGGCAGGCACAGCCGGAACTAACGGAGCTACCTGGCTTGCGGGTACCTCTGCACCTACCGGTGGACAAGGTATAGTAAACGACTTTTTTATCAACTCTTCTAACGGTACTTTCTATAAAAAAACAGGGGCCAGCACCTGGACATCGCAGGGTAGCCTTAAGGGTGTAACCGGAACCACAGGCGCAGCAGGAGCTAATGGAGCTACCGGGCCAACAGGAGCAGCCGGTGCGACGGGGGCAACCGGTGCGACGGGGGCCATAGGAGCCAACGGAGTTACCTGGCTTTCGGGCGCAGTAGCACCAACCAGTGGGCAAGGTGCAGTAAACGACTTTTTCATTAACTCATCTAACGGTACTTTCTATAAAAAAACGGGGGCCAGCACGTGGACATCGCAGGGTAGCCTTAAAGGAACTACGGGCGTTACCGGCCCTACAGGCACTGCCGGTGCGAATGGGGTTTCATCGCATTGGTACTCGGGCAACGGAAACGTAGGCAACGGCCAGTATGATATTGGAGATTGGTATTTACGAACAACAACAGGTGATATATATGAAAAAACCGGCTCGGGCACGTGGACACTACGTTTAAACATAATGGGTGCTACCGGTGTTACAGGACCTACCGGCCCTGCCGGTACCGGTGGCTGGGCATTAACAGGTAACTCGATTTCTGCCAGCGATTTTATTGGCACTAATAACAGCCAACCGCTTAAGTTTAAAGTAAATGGCACTGAAACCGGTTACATGGGAGCCTCTGATCAGAATGTTTTCTTTGGCTCTTCTATTAACTATGGCGGGGGCGGAAGTTATAATGTTGGGCTCGGTTACGGGGCTACTATTTATGGAGGTATAACTAATTCTATAGCCATAGGCAAAGCATCGCAGGTGCAGCCAAGTAGTGGTGCTAACAATATAGCCATTGGCAGTAGTGCTAACGTTACAGGTGGCGCAGCATCAAGCTCTATTGCCCTGGGCTATTCGGCACAAGTGCAGGCAAGCAACAGTATTGCCATTGGCGGCGCGGCCAATACCAACCAAAACTATGCGATTGCGATGGGCGATGCTGCCCAGGCGCAGGCCGGCTCGGCCATTGTTATCGGTCGCAATGCATACTCTAATGGAACTGAAGGTGTATCTATTGGCCGATCGGCCCAATCGCAGGCAGCCCAGGCCATAGCAATTGGATATAATGCTTACGCCAACGGAAGCAATTCGATAGCTATTGGTGGAGGCAGCTCGGCCACACAGGCACAGGGTGCAAGTTCTATATCGCTGGGCTATCGCGCTTATAGTAACTCGCAGGACGCCATTGCAATTGGTAACCAGGCACAGGCACAAGGTGCTAACAACATGGCTATAGGTACAGGCATATATAATGGCAACAGCAATACAGTGGCTATAGGTAACTCAAGTGTGACATCTATTAATCTTAGCGGGGCCACCTCTACCAGCAATGCGCTTACGGTAGGCACTAACAGTACCAACGGAAACGGGGCATACCTTACCAAAGGCGGCACCTGGACCAACGCCTCTGACAGAAACCTGAAAGAAAACATTATGGCCCTGGACCCGGCCAGCATACTTAAAAAAGTAAGTCAGCTTGAAATAAGCAAGTGGAAATACATAGGTACAGAGGAATATCACATAGGGCCTATGGCGCAGGATTTCTACTCGCTGTTTAATGTGGGCGAAGATGACCGCCGCATAAGCAGTATAGACCCCAGCGGCGTTGCCCTTTCGGCAATACAGGCACTAAATCAAAAAGTAGAAGAGCAACAAAAAATTATCGAGCAGCTATTGATAGAACTAAAAGCTATAAAGGCAAAGTAAAAATACTCTTTAGCAATTCATTCAGCCGGCCACCTTTATTCATTAGAATAGAGGTGGCCGGTTTACTTTTTACATACCCCCCTATATTGCTCTTCGCTCCTTTGCAAAAAAACTATTACTTCACCTTACAAAAACAAAAGCTATGGGGAAATTTGAAAACAAAGTGGTATGGATAACAGGCGCATCATCGGGCATAGGCGAAGCATTAGCCTACACATTTGCCAAACAAGGTGCTAAGCTGGTATTATCTGCGCGCCGTGAAGAAGAACTACAGCGTGTAGCAGCGGCCTGTAATTTACCACAGGCAAATTACCTTATCCTCCCTTTCGATGTATCTAAATACGATGAGGCCGAAGCCAAAACCAAGGAAGTAATTAACCGGTTTGGGCAAATAGATATACTGGTGAACAATGCCGGGCTAAGCCACTGGAGTAAGATAAAAGACATGGGCATGGATGTGTTGAAGAAGATTATGGACACTAATTTTTTGGGTGGTGCTGCGCTGACCAAAGCAGTTTTACCCTATATGCTGGAAAAGAAGAAAGGGCAAATTGTAGTTATATCAAGCATACTGGGTAAAATAATTACGCATAAGCAGGCGGCTTACAATGCCAGCAAACATGCTATCCATGGTTTTTTTGATACCCTAAGAGCAGAGTATGGTAGCGAAGGAATAAAGGTTCTGATAGTGTGTCCGGGGTTTGTAAACACCAATGTAGCAAAGAACTCGCTTGACAGAAATGGGAACCCCATAGGCCGCAACAACAAAATGATAGAGAACGGCATTGACCCTATGACATTGGCCAGCGATGTATTGTCGGCCATTGCAAGTGGCAAAGAGGAAATACTGCTAGCCGGAACCAAAGAGAAGTTTGGTGTATGGATGAAAAGGTTTGCGCCGGGATTGTTTTCGAAGTTTATTGCAAACAATAAGCTGGCATAGATTGCCACGAAAGTCACGAATAAATACTAAACAGATAAAACAGATTTTGTATGGCTAAGTTCTATTCTAAAGAAAACCTGAAGTTCCTTCTTAAAGAAGTATTGCAAGTAGAAGATTTGTGCAAACGCGATTACTTTAAAGAGCATACCGCCGAGAACTTCGATATGATTATTGAAGCGGCTGACTCGCTGGCTACTAACCATATGCAACCAATACTGGTAGAGATGGACCGCAACCCGCCACGTATGGAGAACGGCCGTATTAAGGTACATCCCAACATGCGCGGGCTAATGAAAAAGTTTGGCGAAGATGGCTGGATAAACATGAGCGCGCCTCATGAGTTTGGCGGGCAGCAGGTGCCCTTCACCGTATTGCAGGCTACCGGTTTTATTATGGCAGCGGCCAACTATGGCATAATGGCTTACCCGTTTTTAACCAACGGTGCGGCACACTTGATAGAAACCTTTGGAGAAAAAGAATTGCATGATGCCTACCTGGCTAAAATGTATGGTGGCGAATGGCAGGGCACTATGGCGCTTACAGAGCCACAGGCAGGTAGCTCGCTTACCGATGTTACTACCACTGCCAGGCCAACAGATAAAGGCTATTACCTAGTAAAGGGTCAAAAAATATTCATCAGTTGTGGTGACCACGATGGGGTTGACAACATTGTACACCTGATGCTTGCACGTATAGAAGGCGCACCGGCCGGCACCAAAGGCATATCCCTATTTGTAGTACCACGCATGCGCCCGGAAAATGGCGACTTGATTTTTAATGATGTAAACACCGCCGGGCTGTTTCATAAGATGGGGTACCATGGCGCGCCAATTGCGCACTTAATAATGGGTGAAAGCGATGATTGCCGCGGCTACCTGGTAGGCGAAGCAAACAAAGGATTGAGTTATATGTTCCAGATGATGAACGAGGCGCGCATAGGTGTAGGTTTGCAAGCCACTGCCATATCATCGGCGGCATATTATAACTCGCTGGATTATGCCAATGTGCGTTTGCAAGGCAGAAAGATTACAGAGAAAGATCCTGCTAAACCCCAGATACCAATTATACAACACGCCGATGTAAAACGCATGTTGCTGTTTCAAAAATCAATTGTAGAAGGCTCGCTGGCTTTGTGTATGCAGGCTTGTATGTACCTGGATAAATGGCGCACTACCGAAGATGCTGAGGAAAAAGAAAGCAATTTTTTAAAACTAGAGTTGTTGACTCCAGTTGCCAAATCATACCCGGCCGAAATGAGCATACTTAGCACCAGCACCGGTTTGCAGATATTTGGCGGCTACGGTTTTACCAAGGAATATATGGCCGAACTATTCTTCCGCGAAACGCGGATACACACCCTGCACGAAGGCACTACAGCCATACATGGTATGGACCTGATGGGCCGCAAATTATCAATGGCAGGCGGCAAAGCAGTTTTATTGCTGTTTCAGGAGATAATGGGCGATATAGAGAAAGCCCAGAAATACGATTCGTTGGTGAAACCGGTAGCAGTGTTATCTCAGCGCCTTGTAAAGTTACAGGAACTTAGCATGCACATGATGAGTGTAGCCCAAAACGAAGGAGCAGAAGTATTTTTAGCAGACGCTACTGTATTCCTTGAGCTTTTCGGCATACTGGCTATTGGCTGGCAATGGTTAAAGATGGCTACTGTAGCAGAGGATACAAAAGCCGCCGGTGGCAAAGGTTATTCACCAGAGTTCCTTCAATCTAAACTTCACGCTATGGAGTATTATTTTGAATACGAAATACCTAAAACAGAGGGGCTATTTGTACGCATGAAAAGCAGCAGCCGTGTTACGGTAAATGCAAAGCCGGAGGAGATTGTGTAGATTTTCCTTAATACTTCCGAAGTTGCAAAAACTTCGGAAGTATTAAATTTCACCACCCCTTCCTCGGTCTCGCCCCCATTTCAAACTCCAGCCTACCCCCGTTTATAATATCGCTGTGTTTTAAAAACGGGCTCTCCAGTTTCTTGCCATTCAGGGTTACCGATTGAATGTATTTGTTGCGCACCGATACCTTGTTGGCGATAATCTCAAATTTCCTTTCGCGGTTAGTGGGGTCGAAATAAATAGTTGACTTAGGGAACTCCGGTGTGCCAATGGCATATACATCGGTGCCGGGTGTAACCGGATAAAAGCCTAGTGCACTGAACACATACCAGGCGCTCATCTGCCCGCAGTCATCATCGCCATCCATACCATCGGGGTTGTTGCGGTACAGAAAACGCCGGTTAAGCGCTACCAGCTTTTGTGTGCGCCAGGCCTCGCCCACGTAATCATACAGGTAGGTGTAATGATGCCCCGGTTCATTCATATGTATGTAATGCACACCCCTGAAATTCTGCTTTAGCTTTTTAATAAAAGCCTCCTTCCCTCCCATCAAATTTATCAGGCCCGGTACATCGTGCTGCACACCAAATAGGTAGGTCCAGGGGCTGCCCTCGGTAAAACCGGCTTTTACATCATCGTGCCAGTTGCCATCGGCGCGGCGTGGCGCCATCATACCGGTGGCGGGGTTATATACGTTTACATAATTTTTGCTGCGCTTCATCAGCATATCGTAATCGGCTAAGTGGCCGGCGGCCTTTGCTACCTGCGCCACACAAAAATCATCGTAAGCACCTTCTAAAGTATTCGACACCGATTCATTCGTTTTGTCAACCGGCACATAACCCAGTTTCATATACCAGGATAAACCATTGCGCGCTTCTATGTATGTAAAGGGTGCCCTATCAGCCCAGCGGTTTACGCTATCGTTACCCGATGGCACTATGGCATCTTTCATACAAGCCTGATATGCCTTTTGCAGGTCAATTCCCTTTACACCCTTCACTATTGCATCGGCCACCACGGCATCGGCGTGGGTGCCAATCATGATACCGGTGTAGGTTGGGTTAGGCCACTTGGGCATATAACCGCCCTCTTCATACATTTGTATAAGCGAGTTTACCATGCCGGCCACATGCTCAGGCGCAGTGAGTATCAGCAAGGGGTGCTCGGCGCGGTAGGTATCCCACAGCGAGTAGTCGTTGTAGCTTACACCGGTATGCACTTTATCATCAAAGGCGCTATAGTATTTGCCATACTCTGAAAACTGCCGGGGGAACAACATGGTGTGATACATAGCCGAGTAAAACACTTTCTTCCGTTTGGTGCGCGCACCTTCTATAGTTAAACGGCTCAGGTAATTATCCCACTCGCTTTGTGTTTGTTTTTCTACCTGCGCAAAACTTTTAGCGCCCACCTCTTTCTCTAAATTTTCGCGCGCCTGTTCTATACTAATAAATGAAGTGGCAACGGTGGCCTGTACACTTCTGGTACCCTTAGCAAAGCTTACCCATGCACCGCAGGCATTGGCAGTTTGCGTTGTGCTGCCCGTTGTAAGCGTATCATTATTCCAGGTGCCATAACTTATAATAGGCTGGTCAAATTTTATTACAAAGTAGCCTTTAAAGTTTGGCAGCGGTGGGCCCAGGTGCGAAGAATGCCGGTCGCTGTTCCAGCCGGTTATTTCCCGTTTAGCGGTATCTACTTTTATCCAGCCATCAAAATCGGGCAGCTGGCTGGCTTCTATCAATACCGATGGTGTTTCGTTTTTGGCAAACTCAAACTTAAGCATCCCACATCTTGCAGTAGAAGTCATTTCGGTTTTAATCTTCTTAAGCGCCGGCGTCAGCATCTTTACCGAGTAGTAATGTGGTTTCGATTTCTCGGCAAAATGCGAGAAGAAATAAGTGCGGTTAAGCGCTTTCCTATTTACCACACCGGTTACAGGTTTAAGGGTTACATAACCATAATCGCCCATCCACATAGCCGGTTTGTGCGATGCACGAAAGCCGCGGATGCGTGTATCAAAGTAATGATAATTGGGTATGCGTATCTTACTGTTGCGGGTGCAGGCAGTCCATTGGGTCATGCCAAAGGGCGGCGTTACAAAGGGAGTAGTTCTGCCATATAGAAAAAGGCCTTTAGTGCCTATGAGGGGATTTACAAAATTGGTGAGGGATTGGGCGTGCAAACAATAAGCACTACACAGAAAGATAAGCGTCATTGCGAGAAATCCCGACGCTTTGGTCGGGATGGCGAAGCAATCTCCGCCTGTTGCGCAATTAACGGCTGGGGATTGCTTCGTTGCTCGCAGAGCCTCGCTCCTCGCAATGACGTAGGTTCTTACCCTCATGCCTTCGCGCCTTTTCTCCGCTCAACTATACTTTCAAACTCCTCATGGTAGCGCTGATGGTTGGTGCCCATTAACTGGTCCCACACGTTAAAGTAAAGCCCATAATTACAGGTGACATATTTATGGTGCATGTTGTGGTGGGTGGCGGTGTTGCTCCAGAAAGTGTGTTTACGCTTTGTAAAGCCGCTTCTGAAAATTTCGTAGCCGGTATGCCCACCTACGTTTAACACCAACTGATACATGCTCCATGCAAAAATAGCCAGCGGGTGCAGTGGTATAGCAAACACCATAATAGGCAGAATAAGCACCTGCATCACCGCCTCGGTGGGGTGAAACGCAAACGTAGCCCAGGGTGTAGGGTTATGGCTTTTGTGATGTACAAGGTGCACATATGGGTAAATCTTTTTGTGGTGCATTAACCGGTGGCTCCAGTAAAAATAAGTATCGTGCGCTACTATAAACGCCACTATAGAAAAAAAGAAATATGCCATGGAGTGCGCGTGTATGTCGGTGTATATTTTGGTATAGCCGTGCTTGGCCAGCACATACACGGTGGTACCAAACAAACCGAAGATAAACATAGATAAAAGCGAGTAGCTTATCTCGCGCTGAATGTGCTTGCTCTCCGGAAATTTCTGCTGAATTTTATAATGCACTGCTTTTGATTTAAGCAGCACATACAACAACAGGAAGGGGATACCCGCAAAAATGAAATAGCGGGCTACATCGGCGCCCAGGCCTACAAAATATTCTTTAAGTAATTCGGTGGGGTTCATAAGCGATGTAATTACCACAAAGGTATAAAAGACTACTTCTTTAATGTGCGGAAAACTACGTCAAAAACCGGGTACGAAATATTGAAGTTGTATTTATCCATCTCTTTTAAGTTGTGGTGATTGTGGTGCAGCCTTCTTAAGGTGCTTAAGCCCGGCACATTATATACCCAGTGTGTTTCGGGTAAATGGTAGGCCAGATGCAGCCACTCGTAGTTGAGGTAATACACCAGCGTAGTAGCTACATACAGCAGCGCGGCATTAAGGCTGAATACATAATAGATAAGCGCAAAGGCCGGCAGTACAAAAAACAACGAAAAGAAAATAAGCAGCACCGGTGGAAAGAGGATGATTTTAAAGTCGTTTGCCGAATCGCAGTTCATGTGCTCATTGGTAAAAAAGTGGTGGTGCTGCATGGTGTGACGCTTAAACACCGCCTTTAATGCCTCATAGCGATGGTGCATAGGGTACCGGTGGCCTATGTACTCAAACAAATTGGTGTAAAGAAAAGTAAGCGGAATAACCAGCAACTGCTTAAGCGTAGGCTGATGCAGGTAAATTAAACAAACCCCGATACCCACCATACACCATAAAGTGATAAACACAAAATGCAGCTTACCCGAATAGCTTTTGCCAATAACCTCAGTACGAAAGCGCGCTCGAAAATTGGCAGTAGTAGACATAGTGGTGAAAATAACGAAACCAGTTTACAGCTGGCAGGGTTTTTTAGCGTATTTAAAACCATTATTTATGGCAAACATGGGATTGAACAGGCACACAAAAACTTTCTCGTACCACTTAAACCCATTTCTGCTTAACTGCACCGTGCCATGATGAATTAACTCGCCCAGCAATGAGCCTACAAAGGGGGTTACTACCAGGTCCTGCACGCTGGGTTGCTCCATGCCGCCCTCGCCCACATACTCCCACACAAGGCTATTGCCCAATGCAAATAAGCCCGCCTGCCAGAATTTTGCACCTTGCGAGCGCATGGCGTTGTAATAGCAGGCGCCCTGATACGGATGGCCTATATAATTGATATACCAAACATCGCTATCGAAAACCGGAAGCCTTGTAAAACTGCGGCGGTATTGTGCCCTTACAAGCCCCACCTGAGGAACAGACCAATTACTCACCTCTCGTGGCATTACAAAAAGCAAGCTCATAGACAGGGCATCTAAACCTATGGCCTGCCACTGTGCACGTAAAAACTTACGGCCAAATTTGGCCTGTTCGTTTCGCAGTACAAACCGCTTGCCTGTTTCATCGCAAAAAGGAGGAAAATGTTTAGCGCCTGACACCGAAACAGCAACCGGACTAAGAGCCATCAGGCCTTTACACCCAAGCAATATTGCCAGCAGCAGCAGCCTTATTTTCATTGGGCAAAAATGCGATTTGCATTTCTGTTCCTATAATGAGTGTTATCAGTTTTCTTTCAAAAACCGGCTATACCTTTGGCGTTAACATCCTGACGAAACTATTTCAACGATACCATTATTACCCCAATGGTAATTACGAAAATACCGGCGGTGCGCAGCATGGTCATTTCTTCTTTAAAATAATAGTGGCTTACAGCAAACAAGCCTATAATGGTGAGCGAAAAAAAGATAGCACTGGCAACCGATAACGGTATCTCTTTAAGGCACTCGGTAAACAGCACCGAATTGATTAACCCAAACACCAGCCCGATGCCAAGAAAGCCCCATTTCTTGGTAGGCTCTTTATCGTAGATGGCCGAAAAATTGAAACCTACGTTGGTTAAAATATTGGCTATGATAGCAGAGTAAAGCAATACGTATTTCATGCAGTGGATTTTTACGGAATGTAGTTTATTATTCAGGCTTAGGCAATTTAATTAAACTTGTGGCTATATGACAAAACCCAAGGCCATTTTTTGCTGGAGTGGAGGTAAAGACTCATCGCTGTGCCTATATAAGGTGCTACAGCAAAAAGAGTATGAGGTGTGCTATCTGCTTACTACCATCAATGGCAACAACCACCGCATATCTATGCATGGCGTGCGCGAGGAATTGCTGGATGCTCAGGCTGCGTCTATTGGTATTCCGCAGTTAAAGGTGTTGGTGTACCAGGGCAACAATGCAGAGTATGAAAACGCCATGGGCGCTACATTGGCGAAGGCGCAACAGGAGGGTATTACACATGTTATTTTTGGCGATATATTTTTAGAAGACCTGCGCCAGTACCGAGAAGATAATTTAGCCAAGGTGGGGCTTAAAGCAGTGTTCCCCTTATGGAAACAGGAAACCGGTGTATTGATAAATGAATTCCTGCTTCTTGGCTTTAAAACAGTTACCTGCTGTATAAACGATGCCTGCCTTACCGAAGAACACGTAGGCAGAACAATAGATGCCGAATTTATACGGTCGCTGCCGGAAGGTGTAGATGTATGCGGCGAGAATGGCGAGTTTCACACGTTCTGCTACGATGGGCCGATATTTAAAACACCGGTAGATATAATGGTGGGCGAAAAGATTTATAAGCCTTTGGAACTAAAGACAGACGACTGCGACCAGGCCGGAGAAACCAAAGGTTTTTGGTTTGCCGAGCTTATACTTAAAGAAAAAGCACAACAAGCAATATGACAATACGCTATTTTACTCTATTGATTTTAACCGCCTGTTACGTAGCAGCAAATGCACAGATGCAGGTTTTGAAATCTATATCGATAAATGCAGATGCTGGTACGCTGGCCTCACCGGTTAGCAAGCAAGCGATAGATGACGTGACAAAACTATTGAGCGAAGCCTGCAAATGCACCGTGCAGGTAAACTTAAAAGATGCCGACGTAGTGTTGAACCTGCCCAACGTAGACCCTGCAGTAAAGGCACAGCCTATCCGCTTTGAAACCGGCAAGCCTTACCCTGTGCTACACTACCCCGAAACAGATTACCGGTGGACCAGCAAGCGCAGTGGCACATCCATGAGCATGACATTGGAAACTAAAACGAATGAGGGTATTAGTGCAGGCCTATATGGTTTACTGCAGGAGAAACTTGGCTTTATGTTCTATCACCCTCGCGCCAATATAACCCCGCAAATTACTACCTGGCCGCTGGGCGATAATATTAACTGGGAAGTAAAAGCAAGGTTTCACAAGCGGGGGTTCCACATACATGCCCAGCACCCGCTGGAGATAACCGAACAGCTGATGGATGAGGATTACCCCAATGCCATGCACGACATTAAAGAATACCTGGATTGGCTGGCGCGCAACGGGCAAAACTATTTTGAGTTTAACCTACTGGAAAACATCAACCGAAAGAAGTGGCCGGCCTTTGCCAAAGAGATGGTAGACTATGGGCACAGCCGGGGCATACTAATGGGTATAGACCTATCGATGCACATGATACAACAAAAGACCTTTCAGCTATACCGCGGCGGAGGCAGTAAGAAAAAGCAAATAGAGAAGAATACGGCTATGCTTAACAGCGCCGGTTGGGATGCCTGGAACCTGGAGTTTAGTAAAACAGAATTCTCGTCGGGTAATGTAAAGAAGAAGACTGAGTTGCAGCTGCTGGTTACCGATTTGCTGACCAACAAATACCACGTAAAACTAATGGGCCGCAAGCACGTGGTGCAGGCCAAAGCCGAATTGGGCGGCGAAAAGAAAAAGAAGCAGGAAGTATATGAAATGACACCGGCCGAAAAAGAACTGGATAAGAACAGGGCTATAAACATACACACCGTAATGTGGTACACCATAGCCGAAAAACAAGCACCGGTGTACCGTAACGAGAACCTGCGCCACATGCTCGACCTGCTGTTGGTAGAGCAACAGAAACGCGAGACCTGGTATTACCCGGAGTCTGCTTACTGGATAACGTTTGATAACTCGGTGCCGATGGCATTGCTGCCTTACCTGAAAGCAAGGCTGGATGATATACTGTTGATGGATTCATTAGGTATAACAGGTCACTTAACTTTCAGCTCGGGTTGGGAGTGGGGGTATTGGTTGACTGACTGGAGCATTGCGCGCTGGAGCTGGAAACAAAATGAGAATGGCAACGCTGTAGCCAATTACCCGGAGCAATATGCCAACGCCATATTTACCGACCGGCCTACCCAGATACTTTTTAAGCAGGCAGAGGACCTGCAGCAGAAGTATATAAAGGATGATAACCTGATACAATACATGGCACCCTCAACGGTTACCGATGAGTTTCCCGAGCCATACCGGGTGCAGTTTCAGCCGCGGCCGAGGTGGACGTATAAGTATATCCGCAACAAGGCGTCGGCAGAGGTGCTGGATTCTATCCGCCGCGAAGCCATTGAACCTATGCTGCAATTTTATGATGCTACCAATAAGCTGGTGATGGATTATAACATGACCAAAGCAGCCGGAGATTCGCTGAATGCAGAAGTGCGCGATGGCATAGAGATAACCGGCCTGCGTGCTAAGCACCGGGTAGCTACTTTGAACTACCTGCTGGCCATGCGCCAGAGCAAACTTAATGGCACCGGTGCCGGTGAAGCAAAAAAACAAAACCAAAAATACCTGGATGAAGCGAAGGCTATACGCCTGCAAGGTGTAGAGATTGTAAAGCGCCGCGAAGCTACTTACCGCTACCCCGTAGAGAATATTGGCCGAAGACATAAAAGCCATACAGCTTATGCGTTTGGTTACCTCTTCCCCGCCAGTGAGCTACACTTTTGGAACCGCGAAGAGCTACAGGCCAGGAACAACAAGTGGAGCCCATTCTACAAGAACATCTACAACCTACTCAAGATTATTGGCTTTATTAATTAAAGCCCGCCATCTAAAAAATTGATGAACGCCTTATAGGTTGATGGTCTGTTTAACAAAAATCGACCACCAAGGCATCTTTTAAGTGTGTGATAAACAATAATTTACGATTTCCAGTCGACCAGTAGGTGAAAAAATGGACACTTTTTGAAGGCAATAAAATCCTTACCTAATTTAGGTAAAATTTCATTTTATAAAACATTTAATATGAATTGCAACGAAGTAATCTAGAGTCCAAAATACTACCTAAACTCATACCCAATATCCTTACGGTAGTATTTACCTGGAAAATAGATATTGCCTATAGCTTTGTTAGAAGATACCACGGCATCCTGAATAGTTTTGCCAAAAGAGGTAACAGCTAGTACGCGGCCACCGTTGGTTACAATTTTATCGCCATCGGCTTTGGTACCGGCATGAAACACGATAGCATCGTCTCCGGTATCTTCTAAACCAGTAATCTCTTTACCTTTTTCGTAATCTTCAGGATATCCGCCACTGGCTACTATTACGGTAGCGGCAGCGCGTTTATCTATTTCAATTGTTTTCTTATCTAAGGTACCATTGCCTACGGCTACCAATAAATCAACCAGGTCGTTCTTCAGGCGGGGCAATACAACTTCTGTCTCGGGGTCGCCCATGCGGCAGTTGTATTCAATAACATAGGGCTCGCCTTTTACATTCATAAAGCCGATATAGATAAAGCCTTTGTATACTATGCCGTCTTTCTTTAAACCCTCTATGGTAGGAATGATAACTCGCTCCTCTACCTTCTTCATCAGCGCCTCATCTACAAATGGCACCGGCGATATGCAACCCATGCCACCGGTATTTAAACCGGTATCACCCTCTCCTATCCGCTTGTAATCTTTAGCCTGTGGAAGTATCTTATAGTTCTGGCCATCGGTAAGCACAAACACCGAAAACTCAATGCCTTTTAAAAATTGCTCTATCACCACCTTAGCGCTGGCCTTGCCAAATTTGCTCTGCTCTATCATTTCGCGCAGGTTGTCTTTTGCATCGCCATGGTCGTCTACAATAAGCACACCTTTTCCTGCTGCCAGGCCGTCTGCCTTTAATACTATAGGGGGGTGTTGTTCATCTATAAAATCGAACCCGTCTTCCAGCGTATCTATAGTAAACTCGCCATAGGCCGCCGTAGGTATATTATGCTTTACCATAAACTGCTTGGCAAAAGCCTTGCTGCCCTCTAACTGCGCCGCATCTTTACTTGGGCCGATAACAGGTATATTTTTCAGGTCGGCATTCTGTAAAAAGTAATCGTAGATGCCGTTTACCAGCGGGTCTTCGGGGCCTACTACCACCATTTCTATATTATTGGCCAGCACAAATTCGCGGATGGCGTCAAAATCGTTCACGCCGATGGCCACATTTTCGCCATGCTGGCTGGTGCCCGCGTTGCCGGGGGCTATAAAAAGCTTTTCGCAGAGGGGGCTTTGAGTCAATTTCCAGGCAAAAGCATGTTCACGTCCACCCGAGCCTAATAGCAGTATTTTCATATTAAAAGATGTTTTTCTTCCGTTTTTCCCATCCTAGCCTTACAGGGTGTCCGCCTTGGCGGGCAGATGAGGTCGGCAGTTTTGTCGGGCAAATCTATCAATCAGCCCCATTCAATCAGCCAATATTCTCAACACTCTGCCAATAATTCTATAAAAACGTTGTTTGCCTGATTATTGCCCTCCTTGTGCTTCGCTAAAAATTTTAGATTAGCACCCCTTAAAAAGAACAACCATTACCAATAAACCAATTATCAAACTACAATTTGCATTAGCGGCAAATTACTAATACAAACAGGATGGGATTTTTCGATAATCTAGTAAAGTCAATTTTCGGTAGCAAAAGCGACCGCGAGTATAAAGAGATGCAACCTGTAGTTGCACAAATAAACGAGGAATACGAAAAGCTGAAGGGCCTTAGCCACGATGAGCTGCGTAACAAAACGGTTGAGTTTCGCCGCCGCATAGCCGAACACCTGAGCGGTATAGATGCCCAGATAGCTGAGGTAAAAGCGCTGGCCGAAACCGAAGAAGACCTGGAACTAAAAGATGGCCACTACAAAAAGGCCGATGCCCTGCGCAAAGACCGCGATAAAGAGATTGAAGTAATTTTAAAGGACCTGCTACCAGAGGCCTTTGCCGTAGTAAAAGAAACGGCCTACCGGTTTACCAATAATGAATTTTTGGAAGCTACAGCTACCGACCTTGACCGCGAGCTGGCTGTAAAATACCCTAACATACAGATAGACGGTGACAAAGTACGCTATGCCAACCAATGGCTGGCGGCAGGCACCGAAGTAAAATGGGAGATGGTACACTACGATGTGCAGCTGATAGGCGGTATGGTATTGCACCAGGGTAAAATTGCGGAAATGAGTACCGGTGAAGGTAAAACGTTAGTAGCTACACTACCGGCGTATACCAATGCATTGGCGGGCGAAGGTGTACACATTGTAACCGTGAACGATTACCTGGCGCGACGCGATAGCGAATGGAACGGGCCGCTGTTCCAGTTCTTAGGCCTGCGTGTAGATTGTATAGATAAATACCAGCCGCACAGCGAAGCGCGCCGCAACGCTTACATGGCGGATATTACCTATGGCACCAACAACGAGTTTGGTTTTGACTACCTGCGCGATAACATGGTGAACAACCCTAACGAGATGGTGCAACGCAAGCACCACTTTGCCATGGTAGATGAGGTTGACTCTGTATTGATAGATGACGCCAGAACACCGTTGATTATTTCGGGACAAGTTGACTCGGATGATGAAGCACAGTTTCAGGAGCTGAAACCGCGCATTTTTAAATTGTTTGAAACACAGCGCCGCATTACCAACCAGTTTTTAACCGATGCCAAGCGATTGATTAAAGAAGGTAAGACAGGTGAGAAAGAAGGCGAAGGTGGTTTGGCATTGTTCCGTGCATACCGCGGGTTGCCTAACAACAGCGCGCTTATTAAATTCTTGAGCGAGCCGGGCATGAAACAGGTAATGCAGGCTACCGAGAACTACTACCTGGGCGAGCAGCAAAAGCACATGCCTATAGTAGATAAGGAACTCTATTTCCATATAGATGAAAAGAATAACAGCGTAGAGCTTACCGAAAAAGGCATTGAACTTATTACCGGTTCGGGCGAAGACGCTAACTTCTTTGTGATACCGGATATGGGTAGTGTGATTGCCGAAATAGAAGCGCAAAACCTGACACCGGAAGAGAAAGTAGAACGCAAAGATGCACTGGTGCGCGATTACAGCGAGAAGAGCGAGCGTATACACTCGGTGCAGCAGCTACTAAAAGCCTATACGCTTTTTGAAAAAGATGTAGACTATGTAGTAATGGATGGTAAGGTGAAGATTGTGGATGAGAACACCGGCCGTATATTAGAAGGCCGCCGCTACAGCGATGGTTTGCACCAGGCTATAGAGGCGAAAGAAAACGTAAAGGTAGAATCGGCATCGCAAACGCTGGCTACCATTACACTGCAAAACTATTTCCGCATGTTCCACAAGCTGTGTGGTATGACCGGTACGGCAGAAACCGAAGCGCAGGAGTTATGGGATATTTACAAGCTGGAGGTATCATCGATACCTACCAACAGGCCAATTACCCGCGACGACCGCGATGACCTGGTTTACAAAACACGTAAAGAAAAATTTAATGCGATTATTGAAGAGATAGTAAAGCTAACCGAAGCCGGCCGACCGGTACTGGTGGGTACTACCTCGGTAGAAATATCGGAATTACTATCGCGCATGCTTACCATGCGTAAGATAAAACACAATGTATTGAACGCTAAGCAGCACCAGCGCGAGGCCGAGATAGTAGCCGAAGCAGGTAATGCAGGCACGGTAACCATAGCTACCAACATGGCAGGCCGTGGTACGGATATAAAGATTAAAGAAGACGTAAAGAAGGCAGGTGGTTTGGCCATTATCGGTTCGGAACGCCACGATAGCCGACGCGTTGACCGCCAGCTACGCGGACGTGCAGGCCGCCAGGGAGATCCGGGTTCTTCGCAGTTCTTCGTATCTATGGAAGATGAGCTGATGCGTTTGTTCGGCAGCGATAGAATAGTGAAGGTGATGGACCGCATGGGTTATGAAGAGGGCGAGGTGATTCAGCACTCTATGATTTCGAAATCGATAGAGCGCGCTCAGAAGAAGGTAGAAGAAAACAACTTTGGTATACGTAAGCGATTGCTGGAGTATGATGATGTAATGAACCGCCAGCGCGAGGTGATATATGCCAAGCGTAAGCACGCTTTGTTTGGCGAGCAGTTATCGCTGGATATAAACAACAGCCTTTATGACTTGGCTTATGAGCTTGTAAGCGCCGGACAAGGTGGCGACTACGATGCGTTTAAGCTGGAGGTAATCCGTTATTTCTCGCTGGATACAGCTATAACCCAACAAGAGTTAGGTAAAGAAAACCTGGATACACTTGCCGATAAGTTGTTTGGCGAAGTAAAAGAGCTATACCACCGCAAAACGGAGAACATTACCAGAAATGTATTGCCGGTATTGCAAAACATACACGCTACACGCGGCGATGTGGTGAAGACCGTAGCGGTTCCGTTTACCGATGGCAAGAAGGGCCTGAACATTTACATAGACCTGCAAAAAGTAATTGCAGATGAAGGTAAAGACCTGAACAGTTACTTTGAAAAGGCAATTACCCTTTCATTAATTGACGAAGCCTGGAAACATCACTTACGTGCAGTGGATGATTTGAAACAGGAAGTACAGCTGGCATCGTACGAGCAAAAAGACCCTATCGTTATCTACAAGAAAGAGGCTTTCAATTTGTTCAGCGATATGATAGGCTCGGTTAACCGTGAGATTGCTTCGTTCTTATTTAAGGGACAGGTACCACAAGCCGACCCTCAGCAGCAAGTGCGCAATGCCGAGCAGGAAAAGCAAAAGGCGTTTGCCAACAAGATACAGGTAGGCCGTGGTGAAGTAGAAAATAACGCACCGGTAGCTAATAACAATGGCCCGCAGAACCAGCCCCCGCAGCAAGAGCCACAAATAAAACAGGAACCTATCCGCGTAGGCGATAAGGTAGGCCGCAACGACCCTTGCCCTTGCGGAAGCGGCAAGAAGTTTAAGAACTGTCACGGTAAAGATGTTTTATCGTAAAAACAAAAAGCGGGCGATGCCCGCTTTTTTTATGGGCTGGTGTATTTGCATGGAAGGACAATCCACCTCCGTCACGCGCAAAGCCGCGTGCCACCTCCGCCAGCCTTTAGATTTGCATTTGCCTTTCTTCTTTAAACAACGGCTGTTCGCATTTGTATTTAGGATTGGCTGTGATAAATTGTGGAAAGGAATGGGGTGAACTATTCCGCCAGCCAGGTTTCGGGCCTAGC
>DATGWP010000173.1:0-8290 GCA_035299425.1 Chitinophagales bacterium
GTTATCTCTACTCTCCTATCCTGCAGGTCGGCAGGTATTGGTGCCGCCACCCAGTCGCCTTCGCGTATTTCTTTAGTTTCTGGTAAAAAATCGGGGAGTTTGCCGCTGTCTATAGCTTTTTGGCGTTCAACACGGGCTGCCAATAACTGCAGTCTTCTTTTATTAAAAGCACGTTGAAGTTTAACCACAAAGCTGAGTGCTTCCGGCGTAAGAATTTCAGAGAATGAGTCACTAATTGGTGCGCTTATTTCTAAACCGCTGATGATGGGTGCTGTGGCCATTTGCTACTGTTTAAATTCGGCGCGAAAATGGGAATTAAAAATGAAATAGCGAAATTTCGCTACAACAAAAACGCTGTATTATTTAAACATTTATTTTGCCGATAAATGGCTTTTTTCTAAGAATTTTAGTATTAAATCTGCGATTTCAGATGTTTTTTCTTCGGCAGCAAAATGACCAGCATCTAACAAATGCAATTCTGCTTGGGGCAAATCCCGTAAGTATGCCCTTGCACCTTCTGGTAAAAACTTTACATCTTTTGCGCCCCACACTATTAAGGCTTTGGGCTGCTGCTGTTTCAGCATTTTTTGCCAGGTTGGGTATAATAACAGGTTATTATAATAATCCTGAAAAAGCCGGACCTGTATCCACCGGCTATCACTGTCCATCAAAAAATGTAAATCGTGGGTCCAGGCATCAGGGCTCATAACGTTTCTTCTGGCTGTGTCAATATCAAACAGGTATTGTCCATTAATAATTGCTGCCTCTCCAGTATTATTGAACAACCGGGCCACGTTTTCTGCGCTCTTGTCTGTCTGTGCATTTTTAAAAAACTCCTGTCTTTTAAGAGTTAAACCATCCATGTAGGCATTGGCGTTCTGTATAACAAGAGCATTAATTCTTGTCGGTTCTTTCATCATCAACCGGTAACCCACCGGCGCACCAAAATCCTGCATATACATTACATAGCTTTTAATACCAAGTATATCCAGCAACTTCTGATTGTAATCGGCAAGCAAATCGAAGGTGTACGTAATTGAGTCGCAAGAAATATGGTCGCTATATCCTGAACCAAGGTTATCTGGTGCAATTACATGGTAGCGCTGCGCTAGTATGGGTATTAAGTTGCGATAAGTGTGAGAAGACGAAGGATAGCCATGCAAAAGAACGATAGTTGGCTTTTTTTTATCGCCGGCTTCACGATAAAATACTTTGTGGCCATTTATTACAGCATAATTATAAGTGGTAGCCGGAGGCAAAAAATAACCGCCACCCGCATAAGATGCGGAATAAGCATAAATGAGTATGGTTAAAAAAAGTAGCGATGGCTTCATACGTTATTTAGTATTACAATGCGAAAAATACGTAACGCATGATACGCTATAAGTTAATTTAGTATAAATACGAGTCAGTCCTGTTTCTAACGAATATCCTTATGTATAAACTTGCGAAATATTGATTTGTGGCGAAATTTCGCAAAAACGAAAATTTCCGCTTTATTTGCGTAGCCCAAAAAATTTATACTACGTATATGGAGACAACTACTGAAGAAAACATCCGCATTATCTTTGGATTAAAGTTAAAAAAACTAAGAACAGACAAGAAACTATCGCTGCAACAACTATCAGACGCAAGCGGTGTATCGGTTTCGTATATGAACGAAATTGAGAATGGGAAAAAATACCCCAAACCCGATAAGATAAATGAACTTGCCAAGGCCCTGGATACTACTTACGATAACCTCGTATCGCTTAAAATTAACAAGAACCTCACACCCGTAGTGCAGGTACTTAACCTGAAAATAATCAACGATTTCCTGTTCGAAACCTTTGGTGTAGATAAAGGCTTGCTGATGAGCATGATGGCCAATGCACCTACGTCGCTTTCGGCGCTTATCAATTCAGTATTTGAAATTGCGCGCAACTACAACCTGCAAGAGGAGCACTTCTACTTCAGCTGCCTACGCAGTTACCAGGAAATGAACGACAACTACTTTGAGGATATTGAGGACGCCGTATTGAAGTTTAAAGCAGAAAACAATATTCAAAACCCTGAAAAGCTTTCATCTGCAGAATATGCACAATTGCTGAGGGAGAAATACAACTACCGGTTAGAAGAATCCGATTTTTCTGACTACCCTAAGCTGCGCGGTTTCCGTTCCGTATTTGTAAAAGGGACTCAACCTACGTTGTTATATAACGCGCGGTTAACTGAACAACAGAAGATATTTTTGTTTGGTAAAGAGTTAGGCTTTGCTACCATGAAAATTGACAAGCGCCCAATTACCACCTCGTGGTTAAAGGTTGAGTCTTTTGACCATGTAATGAACAATTTCAGAGCAGCGTATTTTGCGCAGGCATTGCATATTAATAAAGACCTGCTGATACCGGACCTCGAGAATTTTTTTGCTCAAACCACCTGGCAGCCCGAGTTGCTGGTGGGCTTGCTGGAGAAATACAATACCTCGCCTGAGATGTTGTTTCAGCGTATAGCTAATCTGCTACCAACCCACTTTGGGTTTAACGAACTATACTTTATACGCTATAGCAGCAAGGAACCAAGCAAACACTTAAAAGAGATTTCGAAAGAACTTCACTTAAGCCGCAACCAGGTAGACCTGGAATATATCATCAACGAGCAAAACTACCGCCGCTGGATAACCAAAACTACAGTTAAGTACCTGGATAATAAGTTTCATGAAACAGATGGCTCCAAAACTTTTGTAGATGCGGTAATTAGCCAGAATGATGATAAAGACCAATACCTGACCATGTCGCTGCTGCGCCCTATGCCTGAGTTGAACAACAATGCTAACTCGGTAACTATAGGTTTTGTGCTGACCGATGCGGTGAAGAAGAAAGTAAATTTCCTGAATGACCCTGCACTGAAATTTGAGAAACTAGGCAACCTTGCCGACTTGAATTACGAAATGCCTTACGCATTGCGTAAAGTAAGAGAGGAAGAAATTAAGCGTGCAGAGTATGACAGACTTGCAAAGGAATTGACCTCGGCTGTGCCTTCAGTATGATTGCACGGATAAATACAAAATGATTACGCAGATAATACAATGGGATTGCGCAGATTAATGCAAAACACAATACTCGCGCTTGCGTTAGCCGTGCTGGCACTTTATTCATGCAAAAGCAAAACATCTGACACTAAGGAACAAAAAACTATAATAGTTGATGTTCCTACTATTCCGGATAGAAAAATGCCTGTGGGCGAAATTATTCCACAACTGGTAGTAAGCTATGATAAATCGCAATCGTTTGCGGTGTATCTGCCGAAACAGTATACCAAAGATACAGCCCTACCGGTAATCATTTTCTTCGACCCACATGGCGATGGCACAGTGCCACTTAACCTGTATACCGGCCTTGCAGAAGATTTTGGCTTTATATTAATAGGCAGCAATAACAGCAAAAACGGAATAGACCTGCAACAGGCCAAGGCCATAGCCGATAACCTGGTTAATGAAGCTGAGAGCCGGTTTAATGTGAATAAGAAAAAAATTACACTTTGTGGCTTTAGCGGTGGCGCTAAAGTAGCTTTAGCCGCAGCAGTAGCTAACCCGGCTGTATCTACCGTAATTTATTGTGGAGCAGCTTTACCCGTGCAACCTCATCACGACCTTGAATTTTTGGGTTTTGCGGGTACCGGTGACATGAATTATACCGATGTGGTATCTTTTAATGAAGGGTTTAAAAATTCGCAGCACCTGCATTACCTGGTTGAATGGAAAGGCAAGCATGAGTTTCCTTCGGCAGAGATTTTTAAAGATGCGTTTACGTTTATACAAAAGGGCAGCATTGACAACTATAGCAGCAAACAAGCTGGCATTACCTCGCAGGATGTAGCCAAAGAACAAGCGCGTAAGCAGGAATTGCTACAGGCATTTACCACACAGGATATAAATTGGTGGAAGAAAGAAATAGCTACTTTAAATGCTGGTAAAAAGGGTAATGCAATGAACGAGCGTTTGCTGGGTTTTATATCGCTGGCATGCTATAGCTATGCCAATGGTATGTTGCAGCAAAATAATCTAGCCGGTGCCCAACAAATACTTACTATCTACTCTTTAGCCGACCCAGGCAATAAAGATTGTGAGGCTTTTACAGCGGAACTAAAAAAGCGAAAGGGCATGTAGGGATGTCATGATAGCCTCTGTTTTGGCCCACTACAAACACTAACGTGTCTCTCCATAATTACATACTGCAAAGCAACCCTTTCATTGCCGGTGCCGTTAGGTAATAAAAGCAGATTATGAAATACCTGTTTATATTGGCTACGCTATTTAGCATAGCAGCATGTTGCGACCATAAAGAAAAGTGTGTGGCGCAAAACGATTCCAACTGTTTCTGCATTAAAGAATACAACCCCGTATGCGCTTGCGATGGTAAAACCTACGGGAATGCATGCGAGGCGGCCTGCGCAGGCGTTGATATAGCACATTCAGGTAGTTGCCAATAGGCATAGTTTTTGAAAGAAATCCGAAACCATGAAAAAGATATATATCATTTGTTGCGCTATACTTAGTGTATGTATGGTGGCATGTAAAAGCAAGGAAGTATGTATAGCCAAGCCTAAGCCCGACTGTATCTGCACCATGCAGTACGAGCCCGTATGTGGCTGTGATGGTAAAACTTATGGGAATGCCTGCGAGGCGGCCTGTGCTTCGATAAGAGTAGTAAGTAAAGGGGAGTGTGCGGGCAAATAGATTATTGCACCAATCCCCGCTGACTCTATAACCCACAAACTTTTCTACATTTAAGCCATGACAAAAAAATGGCTGGCCATAATCTCGGCACCGGTGGTGGCATTAGCCGTTTATTTATTGCTTGGCCTATACGATATTCCGCAGCCGCCAAGGTTAATGTCGGTAGTGGTTATTTGGGTGGCGGTTTGGTGGCTTACCGAGGCCCTCCATTTAGGGGTTACTTCTCTCCTGCCGTTTGTGCTTATACCCCTGTTTGGAATAATGAAAACCGAAGAGGTGGCCATGCAGTACATGGACCAGATAATTTTTCTGTTCATGGGGGGCTTTTTTCTGGCCTATGCTATGGAGAAATGGGGGCTGCATAAGCGGCTGGCCTACCGCATAATAATGTTTACCGGCAATACCCCTGCCCAAATACTTATGGGCATAATGCTTACCACTTATGTATTGAGCAACTGGGTAAGCAATACTGCCACAGTTATGATGCTGATACCGGCGGTAATGGCTATAATAGGCCAAAAAGAAATATATAATGAAGAAAGCCGAAAAGGAATTTCGGCGGCTATATTGGTAGGGCTTTCTTTCAGCGCCACCATAGGCGGTATGGGTACACTGGTGGGCACACCGCCTAATATGATATTTGCAGGCATGTATGCCAGCCAGTTTCCAAACGGTCAACCGGTCACATTTTTAAACTGGATGGCCTTTGGCGTTCCCTTCTCGCTTACATTGCTGGTGGTATGTTACTTCATACTAAAGAAGATGTTTATTCCGGTGCACCATAACATGGCTTTTGATATGAGCTATATAGAGCAGGAACATAAAAAGCTGGGGAATATTAAGTACGAGGAAAAAATTGTGCTGGCGGTGTTTCTATCTACAGTTGTGCTATGGTTTTTTCGCGAAAACATAGACCTGGGTTTTGTAACTATACCAGGCTGGACAAAACTGCTGGGCAAAGCAGCTCCTTATATCAAAGATAGCACGGTGGTAATATTCACTTCCTTTTTCTTGTTTCTTATACCCTCGCACAATGTGGCCCTGCAACCGGCTAAGGACGGCGCACCAGATGATTTTGAAACTAAAGAAACAAGTCCCGAAAATTTGCTGGAGTGGAAAGATGTAGCCAGGCTGCCTTTAAACATTATCCTGCTATTTGGTTGCGGTTTTGCCATGGCCAAAGGTTTCGAAGCTTCAGGGCTTAGCAATGTAATAGCAACCGGCCTGCACGGGCTGCATGGTATGCCGGTGCCACTTATTTTACTGGGTGTTGCCATATTGGTTACAGTGCTTAGCGAGTTTGCCAGCAATACTGCGAGTATTCAATTGGTGTTGCCTATTATTATTCCATTGGCCGCAAGTTTGGGTTTAAACCCTTTATTGCTAATGTTAACTGCCACTTTTAGTGCATCGCTGGGTTATATGCTACCGGTGGCCACTGCGGCCAATACTATAGTGTATGGCACCGGCGACGTAAATGCCCGGGATATGATACGCGCCGGAATAATTTTGGATATTGCCGGCATAATTTTACTACTACTGTTTATGCTTACTTTAGGTAACTGGATTTACGGATTTAAAATATTTGGATAATGAGAAAGTTGGTAGTTGGCAATTGGCAATTGGCCATAGCGTGTATGTTACTTATAACATCCTGCTATAAGCAAAAGCCCGTGGTTGTAGACCCCGATAAGCCTAAACGTACACTTACAGAATACTTTGATAAAAAGTATCTGCTGTATAAACTGCCTGATACAACCTACTCAACTACCCGACTGATGGGCAGTTTTGACAAGTCCCCTTCTTCGCAGATAGTTACGTTTAAACCATTAGGATTTGACACGGGTATAAAACTACAGTACACCCATATTTATAGCCCTAAGTGCGTATACCATACCAGCAATGATGTGTGGAAATATGCCGAGGTTTGTTTTCCCAACACTTGCCTGACCAAAGATATGGCCTATGCCACAACCACGGTAAAAAATACTTCGCAGCACGAAAAAACGTATTACCTGCGTTTGTTTTATCAAAACACCAGTTATTGGTATGCTACCGATAGCAGCATAAACTTTGACACCAAAAACTACCTGGATAACTACTATGGAGCCTCGCAAATAGTGCCGGTACAGGTAAAACCCGGCGATTTGGTAGAAGTAAAAATACCATACACTATAGGCATGGACCCTAAAGGTGAATTTGCCTATGACCCATCGAAAGATCCGGCACGGCCGGGCAATTACGAGTTTATGGTAATTGCCAAAGAGAGTAAAGAAGACCTGCTGCTACAGGATAGCCTTAACTTATTAAAAACGAACCCCTTTGCCGAGGTTAAATGGGATGAAATGTATAACCAGGGCAAAAAGTATTTTAACTACGTAGCGTATGTATCGCCCCAGCACTTCAAGTTTGTTTTTCTGGATGAATATTTTGATGGGGTAAATGATCTGGAACGAGACCATATATACCTGGCCAAAGATGGCGACGAAAAAAAACTGTGCGACACCTGCACCGGTTGGTATAAGGCGGTTATAAACGAAGCCTGGAACAACAAAGAATTTTTTGAAGGGTACATACATAAAGCGGGTTTTGTAAAAGCGGAGTATGGCATACGCAAAGAAAACTACCATATAGATTCAACCGGTATAACCCTTACTATACCAAAATCAAGGCGGGGCGATTACAAAAAGACCTGGGGTGAGTTTCTGTTTGGCCCATCGTATAAGTACGGCCACTTAACGGTACGGGCAAAGTTTCCGCAGATGATGACAAAGCATGCCACCAGCAATGGTATAGTGCATAACCTGTGGTTGTACCAGCGCGATTTTGATGAGGTGGACACTACTAACCCGTACAACGAACTGCGCGGCGCGCGTAATAAACAGCCGTATGAAATAGACTTTGAAATATGGAGCAGCACACCTTATGATACCCTTACCCTGTGGGATGATGAATCATTCATTAACTACTCCATTGTAGATTATATGCGCGACCCCAATGTGCAGCTTAAGCCCGGAGAACAGAAAAACACCGGATTTTACGATGTTGAAAGGTTTAACAAACGGCAGGCAAGTGTTATAGGCAAAGAATTTAACCGCGACTTTTTTAACTACTTTCATACTTACGAATTGTATTGGTACCCCGATAGGGTACGCTACCTCGTAGATGGTGTAGAAAAAGCTGTAATACCCAAAGAAATGGCAAAGATTCCCGATAAGCATTTGTTTCTCTGGATAGGCTCGCCACTGTACCAGGATGGCACCTACTACCTTCAGTCTTTTATCCCTTTTCTTAAGTATGATAAAAAGGTAGTGGTAGATTACATAAAGATAGAATAAACCGGCGATTGGGTGTAGATTATACTGGAAAAGGCAGTTTTATCTACACTTACAAGCACAATAAGCCGTAACCAATAGCAGCTTTAAATAGTATATTTGATAAGCAAATAACCCCTAATGAAGAAGTATATTCTAATCATCGGCCTTTTCTTTTCGGGCCAGCTGGCATTCGGCCAATACTCCCTTCTTTTTTGCGAAGATGTAACTGCTGATGGTCGTCCGGTGATGGTAAGTA
>DATGWP010000174.1:0-40510 GCA_035299425.1 Chitinophagales bacterium
AGGCGTTGCTTGCCGGCATGTTGCACATTGCCTACCTGAGGCAGTTTGGAGTTGTGGTAAAATTTTTCGGCGGCAGCGTAGAAGGCAGCGGTATCGCGCACACTACGGGTAAGCACACCCTCGTGCACAATTTGCAAAGGCATCAGCTGCGAGCCATCCATGGCTATCAAGCGGTGGCGGCTGGGCTTTAAACCCACTAAACCGCAACAGGCTGCCGGTATGCGTATAGAACCAGCCCCATCATTAGCCGTAGCAATAGGCACTACGCCGCTGGCAACCAGGGCCGCCGAACCGGATGAGGAGCCACCGGTGGTGTAATCTGTGTTCCATGGATTGCGGGTAATACCCCAACGCTCGTTTTCGGTACTGCATATAAGCCCGAACTCAGGCATAGTGCTTTTGCCCAGGTTGCTTACGCCGGTGCTTAAAAACTGGTCTACATACTTGCTGTTGCGCTTGGCAATTTTGGCACCAAACGAACCGGTGCCCAGTTGCGTAGGGTAGCCTTTAATGTTGTCGTTATCTTTAATAAAAGACGGCACGCCATAAAAAGCGCCAGTGGCGGGCATCTGTTGTTTGCGGGCATCGTCATAAGTCTTTATAACAATAGCATTCAGCTCACCGTTTACTTTTTCGGCGCGGTTAATAGCGGCATCAATAGCTTCAGCTACCGAGATTTTTTTAGAGGCAATAGCCTCTGCGACACCCACGGCATCCATAGTGCCAAGGGCATCGTTGGTAAAGGCGCTCACAAGTTTTCCCATAACAGCAGTTTGATTTTATGGGCGAAAGTTAACAGCAAATTGACACCTAAAGCATGAAAGGCGTCAGTTAATTTTTTAAAACGCTACGGCCTTAGTAATTGTTTACATAAAAACGACCTTCGGTAACACGCACGGTATCGAAAGGTGTATAAGGGTTTACGGCAGTAAATTCATATTCGCCCTCGGTGTGGCGGGTGGCCGGGTTACCCTCCTTGTGGCTGGTGATTTTCCAGGTGCCGTTGATAGGCTTGTAATAAACAGAAGTGTTATCTCCCTTGTAGTAAAATACTTCATTGTTTACATCAATAGGTACGGTGGCATCTAATTGAGAAAGGTTTACTTGTATAGATGTGCCGAAGGTTTGGCTATTGCCGGTAAAAATGGTTACATCCAGCAAATTAGCGTTGCCGTTGTTATAGCTGGCCGATACCTGGTCTTCGCCACCGTTGTAGGCTACTCCATTGGCCTTAAATGAACCGCTGTGCTTTTTAGCTGCCTCGAGGCTGCACCCTGCCAGAAACGCGGATAAAATCATAAAAGTAAAAGTCATTTTTTTCATATCACAGTTTTAGATGAAGAGGCGAAAGTATCTGCCATACAATCATATCAAAGCTGCAAGTAAGAATTGGCGCGATTTGGGAAGAGTAAAAATGTTAAGACACATCAGGTAAACGCACAATCGGCGTCACCATCCTGTATGGCAATGTTGTCTTTTGAAACAAAATGCTGACTGAGAGCTTTAGTAATAATGTAGTTGCGCTGTATAGGGCGCTTATAGATAAACGGGGTGTTATTATATGAAAAATGCGTAACCAGTAAAGGATGAAACACCGTAAGCATGTTTGCTTTTTCGGCAAGCATTACTTCATACACTTTTGCCACTACACCAGCAGTTTGTTCCTCACCAAAATAAGCATAGGGCATTTTCAAATGCCCATCGCGTAGCGAGAAAAATACAAAAGCGACTATTTTATTACTGGCATTATAACCTGCGAAGCACAGATTTTTAAACTCATTGGCCACACTTGAAAAATGATAGCGTTTGCTTTCGTCGGTTGGACCTGAAACCTTTAGCCATGGGTGTTTAAGTATCCAGTTTAACTCTGCGGCACCACGCTTTTCAAAGGCACTGGTTTGATACCGGCTGATGAAATTTTCGATAGCATTATCTACTTGCTTTATCGGTTGCCAGTCGATAGCAGATTCTGTATTGGGTTTGGCTACCAGCAGGCGCAACATATTGAATGAGTTGGCAAAACCATCAGCAAGTTTTAAGGCGGCCTTTAATGGCTTTAGCTGTGGTTTTTTACTGATGAGTACCTGGTGCAGGTTAAAGCGCATAAAGCAGCGCAGGCCGGTATTACTCTTTAAGTCATCAAAGTTTTTCGACCGGTCGTAAAGGCCTTTGGCTTCGGGTGTAAACTCGGTGACCAGTATATGGTTGTTCCAGTTGGTAAATGCTGTGGCTAAAAGCTGCTTGGCAATGCCCTTGCCGCGCAGTGTGGGGTCAACCCACATACAACTAAGCCAGCCGCATTTGTAGCTATCGGTAGTAGTATAAATTCTATCGGCTAATACACCCAGGTAGCCTACCATACGGCTCTCATCGTAAGCCATTATCATAATCACATCATCGGCTTCTACCCGGGGGTTAGCTATGTGCGATAATGCCCGGTGCATGCTAATGGGCACTACCGGCATAGTTTTAAACTCATCCGTTTGGATGAATGCCTGTAACTGTGCCGGTGTAAGCGTTTTAATTTCCATTAGCTGCGGGCAATTGTGTTTTTCATTAAAGGCATCTTGAGCAGGTAATACAGGTATTCGGTGCGTATAATTTCCTCTGCTCCTATGCTCTGCTCCATAGCCAGGCGCTGAAGGTGCCGGGGTGAAACATCGTGTTTAAACCCTGCGCCGCCAAAACTAAAATCAATTTGCTGTTGCGAAAAAATAGTATTGAAAAACTCATGCTTAACGCCAAAATCGGTAAACGGAAAGGCGAACAGTTTTTCTTTTACACCAAACTGCTGCTGAATAAATTTTAGTGAATCGAAAGTCTGGCGTAGCTGCTCCTGCAAAGAAATATCCTCATAATAAGGGTGGTTGCAACTGTGTGCGCCCATAGTAAATCCTTTGCTTATAAGCGATTGCACCTGTGCTGAAGTAAGATAGGGCTGTTGTGTTTTCAAAAATGTATCGAAGCTATAGTTTAGTTGTGAGGCTGTTTCGGCTATCACGCTGCTATCGGTGCGTTCTGCTTTTAACCGTTGCGCTAAACCGATATTATCCCCCTTTAATTGCTCTATCAGCAGGCTAACCTTATAACGGAACATCAAGGCTTTATTATCTATAAAATCGCTGTTTAAGAAAAATATAGCCGGTATGCCTTTGCGTAAAAGTATGGGCGCAATTACATCGTGGCATTCACGCAATCCATCATCAAAGGTCAGGAGGAAAGTTTTTTTATTCCTGAATTTACCTGCCAGTGCATCGTTTAAATCATTGGCCTCAATGGGCTGGTAATGCTTTAAAAGGAAATCGAGGTCGGCTTCAAACTCTTTTTCGGTCTTTACCCGGTACAGGTTTTTAATGTGCGGGCAATCGGCATTACTAACTATATGGTAGAACGGCAGAATGAAGTTTTGCCCCGAAAGCGATGCCAAAGCATCTACCGGCAACAAGCCGGGCAAACCGGTGCGGCGTAAAACATTCCTGAAATTCATTTTTGCAAAATAAGAATAACAATGCATTCACCACATAGAAACATAGAACCTCACCCCTCTGCCTTCGGCATCTCCCCTCTCCTAAAGGAGAGGGGAGAACAACAAAATAAAATTTGTCAGATAATTGAGATTGAATTATGTGAGCCGAACGAATTTCAAGTTAATAGCATTGAGTAATCTTCTTAGTTTAGTATTGCACGAAAGCAAGAAGACATAGGAATACAATGAGTGATAAACTATTTACACCTTTTACTTTTATACCATCTGGCAAGCTAATGCGCAACCGCATAGCACTGGCACCCTTAACTAATTTACAAAGCCACGAGGATGGAACATTGAGCGATGAAGAATATAACTGGCTGTTGCGCCGTGCAAAGGAAAACTTTGGTATGGTGATTACCTGCGCAGCTAATGTATCGAAAGATGGGCAGGGCTGGAAAGGTGAGTTGGGTATTTATGATGATTACCAACTGCCGGGGCTTAAGCGGTTGGCAGCTGTGATTAAACAATATGGAAGTCTGGCACTGGTGCAGATTTTTCATGGTGGCGCGCGCAGCCCTGAGCAACTGATAGGCACACAACCGTGGAGCGCGAGCGCCCACCTGATGCCCCATGCCAAAACACCGGTACCGGTGCGTGAAGCAACTGCGGAAGATATTGCGCGGGTAATAAATGATTTTGTAGCCGCAGCCAGGCGCGCTGAGCAAGCCGGGTTTGATGGAATTGAACTACATGGTGCACACGGCTATTTATTGCACCAGTTTTTGAGCACAGCTACTAATAAGCGCACCGATGAATGGGGTGGCAATTTTGAAAACCGCAGCCGGTTGCTGCTTACAGTGGTTAAGGAAATAAGAAAAGTGGTGGCTCTTGATTTTATAGTGGGCGTGCGTTTATCGCCAGAAGATAAGTACACTTTTGAAGGAATTGATTTTGACGAGAGCCTGGCATTGGCGAAAATACTTGCAGAGAAGTGTATTAGTTATATTCATCTATCGCCGTGGGATGCACTGAAAAAACCGGAGAAGTATAAAGATGGGGAGAAGAGCCTGATAGAATATTTCCGCGAAGCTGTGCCGGAAACACCCTTAGTGGTGGCGGGTGGTATCTGGACACGCGCCGATGCCGAACGAGCTATTGAACTGGGAGTTGATTTTGTGGCGCTGGGCAAAGCCGCCATTGCACATGCCAATTGGCCAACATTGGCTAAAAGTAATATAGAAGCATCGCGCGAACCATTTACGGTAGAACATTTGCTGCAACAGGATTTGAGCCCCGCCTTTGTAGAATATATGAAACGCTGGAAAGGATTTGTGGTATTACCCGACACTGCCAAACAAAACTGAGTTTAACCATGAGATATTGCTTATTAATAGTTGCTCTTTTAGCATTTACATTTTGCAGCGCCCAACGCCTTACTATGGATAAAGTACCGGCCGCAGCGGCGCAGGCTTTTAAAATTAAGTACCCTAATGGCTCACAACCAGGCTGGATAAAAGCAAGTGCAACCACCTACGAAGTGCAATTTTTTAACGGCAAAAAAAGACAGGCTGCTTATTTTGACGATACCGGTAAGTGGATAGAAACCCATAGCGAAGCAGGCTACAATCAACTACCGGCAAAGGTGCGCAATGTATTTGAACGGGATTTTGAAAGCTATATAGTGCAGGAGGTGTATGAAATAGAAACAGCGGATAAAGGCTTTAACTATGAGGTTACTGCATTTAAAGGCAAGCAAAGCTTTATAGCTGTGTTTTCGGCCAAAGGCGAGCTACTTAAAATGGAAGAAAATACAAATGCAGAGTAGTTGCATATACATACACATGTAAACTGGTTTGTTACCAAAAAATCTTGTAAAACGTAACAGGAAAAAACTAATTTGTATATTCGTATCTCACTACCCCCGGATATAGATTTCCTATACTTTGTAACTACCGCAGCAAAGTGGATTTTCGAGCTACCGGTAGTTTTATATTATATAAGCAATGACAATGAGTACCCGTAAAATATTACTGGTAGATGATGATGCCGGTGTGAACTATTTAAACCGTTTTTTGCTGGAGAGTGCCGGTATTGGCGCTGAAATACAGGTGGCCCAGAATGGCCAGGAGGCGTTGGATATACTTGAGAAAGATGGCGTCTGCCCCGATGTAATTTTTCTGGACGTAAATATGCCGGTAATGGACGGGTTTGAATTTTTGCAGGAATTAAAGCAAAGAACCGCCCTGTATAATACGGCACGCATATATGTTATCACTTCTTCTTTACGCGAAACAGACAGGGAAACGGCCCTATCATTCGAATGCGTTAAGGGCTATCTGGAGAAACCGTTAAGCGAAGAAATGATAAATAAAATATTTGCCGTTAGTTAAGCACTGCCTGCCGGTTAGCGCTGTTTAGCTCTATTTTACTTTGGTGCAGCAACTCGTTAAGTTCGCGCGTGTAACCTTCCAGTTCGTTGGCCGATGCCAGAAAATAGCTGTATGCTTCATTAAACCTCTCCGGCCCCACCAGCTTATTGTTTAGCACCGGTAGCAACCCGGTGATGGTGGTAAGTGGCTTGCGTATTTTATGCGACACATCAAACAAAATAGTTTCCAGCATTTGGGTATAGGCAATGCGGTCTTTTTCGGCTTTCTTACGTTCGGTTATATCCTGAAGGGTACCATAAATACGCTCGATTTTCCCTTTGGCATTATATATAATATCGGCGCGGCCCAGTAACCAGGTTTCGGTGCCTTCGCTTACAATTCTAAACTCGGCTGTAGTAGGCTTATGTGTCAAAAGCGCTTCTTCCATTGCTTTGCGAACAACCGCTGTATCTTCGGGATGTATCAGCGCTTCCCATTGTGCCAGGTTACCCCTGTCAGATGTAGCTTCCTGTTTTAGCAATAGCATAAACATTTCGGGCGACCAGTAAAGTTCCTGTGTGCGCACGTTAAAATCCCAATTGCCTATATGCGCTGTTTTTTGGGCCTCGGCATAGCGCGACAGTATAAGGGTCAGTTTTTCTTTGGCCAGGTCTATTTGCTGGCGCTGCTCTATGTTTTGTTTTCTAAGCTCCAGCATGCGCATTACCTTACTGGCAAGCACCTTTAGCATACGGGCCTCTTCCGGCGAAAATGTACGTGGCTTTTTGTCAATCACGCAAATAGAACCCAATGCAACGCCCTCCGGTGTAACCAGGGGCGCGCCTGCATAAAATCTTATGTTAGGATCGCCTGTGGTTAAGGGGTTATTGCTAAATCGTGGGTCAAGCAAGGAATCTTCAACCACCATTACTTCATCAGGAGTTTGTATAGCATAGTTGCAATAGGCTTGCTCTATTGGTGTGCTATCCGGCTGTAAACCAACCCTGGCTTTAAACCATTGGCGGTAATTATCTAAAAAAGTGATTGCAGAAATAGGTGTACCGTAAAATGCTGAAGCCAGCTCTACAATATCGTCAAACTCTTTCTCCTGGCCTGTGTCCATTATCTGGTATTCGCGCAGCGCCTTTAATCTTTTTTCTTCGTTCATATCCATTCGTAGCTGGTTGTGGTTATTAAACGTTAAGATATTGAGGATGTTACTATTAACCTACTGATGATACTGGTTTGTAGGTCAATAGGCGGTATCTTGCGGAGTTGGCTTAAAAAACAATTCCGGCAGTTTTTATGAAATCCGCCTGATGCCCGAATAATCGTGCGTAAATTATGCAGCCACGGTAGCGTATTTTACGCGCAAATTATCTTACAAAAGACTACCGGTGCGGTAGTATTAAATAATACATTTATCGCTTTGGGAAATAAGATCCAACTGGGTATTTTTTGCGTAAATGAAAAAGCGCTTGCGCTTTTTTTGAATGAGGGTTGAAGTAGTAGTGAAATACGAACAAAAGCCTGCATAGAAAATCTTAAACTAAAATGGTAACAGGCTTATGTTTTTAAAAATTTCTTTAGCTATTGTATTGCTTGTAGTGCTTGCGTTGACCGCCTTGTATTTGCAGATTTTTGTAATTGGTAAAAAACGTAAGAAGTTAACCTTTGACGAAGACTACGAAAAAGAGCGCGCTAAAAATTATCCGCCGCCCTATCCCAATGGCTGGTTTAGCCTGGGCAGTTCGAAAATTGTAAAGAAGGGGCAAGTGGTAGAGGTAGATGCCTTTGGGCAAAAGCTGGCTGTGTTTCGCGGCGAGAATGGCGAGGTAGGTGTACTGGATGTGTACTGCCCACACCTGAATGCTAACATGGCTTACGGCAAAGTAAAAGGAAACAACCTGGTGTGCCCTTTTCATGCATGGGAGTTTAATGCAAAAGGCAAATGCGAGCACATACCTTACTGCGATAAAATACCGGGCGCAGCTGCTACCAAAAGCTGGAAAGTAGTAGAGCAGTGGGGCCTGATATTGGTGTGGTACCACGCTAATAATGAAGCCCCATCATGGAGTGCCGAAGGATATTTTCCGGAAGTGGCCGAGTATAAATTCCACTCAAAGACTACAGATATACTGCGTATACATTTGCAGGACTTTAATGAAAACGGTGCCGACCATGCGCACTTTGCTTATGTGCACGATTTGCTCACTATACCTTTTGCCAACCGGTGGGTTACAGTAAAGCACGTATTGAACCTGGAATATGGTGAAGGTAAAGAAAGCCACCTGGCATGGTTTACCGACCAAGCCGATCTGCATTTAAAATCTACCGGTAAAAAAATTGAACATGCCGGCGGCAAAGCGGTAGTTATGTTCTTTGGGCCGGGCTTCCTGATATTCAAATTTACTACCGAGATAGGCAATATGCTTTTGGTAAAAACATTTACACCGCTTGGTACGCTGAAGGTACGGATGGAAGATTATGTGTATGCACCTAAGGGTACTTTTCCGCTGGCAATAAAATACCTGCTGGGCGAGGCTACCACGCAATTTCACGATGATATAGCTATATGGGAACGGAAGAATTACGCCGTGAAGCCGCTACTGGTTAAAGGCGATGGCCCCATTATGAAAATGCGTGCCTGGTATAGCCAGTTTTACACACATCCTACTGCCAAAGAGAATACAAAACCAGAACCACAACAGGTAGCTACTGAGGTGGGTTAGTAATTGCTTTATTGCATCTTTGTAAGCGATGCGTATACTAACCCCTTTTGTACTACTACTTGTGCTGCTATGCGGCTGCCGTGCGTTTAAGCCATCTGCCGACCTGCAAAAGTTTGAGCCTTACTTTGTAAAGCAGGATAGTGTTACTGTATTACAGCCAGGCCAGGTAAAAGTCACCTTCTTTGGTACCAGTACTTTATTGTTTGATGATGGTGAAACGCAGTTGCTGATAGATGGCTTCTTCAGTCGGCCACCACTGGGCAAAGTTGCTTTTGGTAAAGTGCGCTCAGATTTACCGGTTATACAATCAGTAATGGCAGAGCACGGCATCAACCGGTTGAAAGGAATTTTTGTGTGTCACTCGCACTACGACCATGCTATGGATGCACCGGCTATTTCTAAACTAACCGGTGCCAAAGTATTTGGCTCGCCTTCTACATTAAATATATGCAAGGGCGAAAACCTGGCTGAGGGTAACATGCAGTTATTTGAACCGGGAAAAGAGATGGTGATGGGTAAATTTTCTATTACCGTAATCAACTCTAAACATACACCGCCCTTTAAATTGTTGGGTAAAACCAATGCTACCGACCCGGAGCATCCTAACATTGTATCGCCGCTAAAACAGCCTGCAAAGGTTGACCACTATATAGAAGGCGGCACTTATGATTTTTATATTAAGCATGGCAACCATGCGGTATTGGTAAAAGCCAGCACTAATTATATTGAAGGAGCGCTGGATAAATATCCGGCAGGTATTTTCTTTTTAGGCGCGGCTATGCTGGGCGTACAGGCAGATACGTTTCAGAATAACTATTACAACAATACGGTGAGGGCTACCGGTGCAAAAATTGTAGTACCCATACATTGGGATAATTTTATGAAACCGCTTACAAAGCCACTGATACCTTTGCCCAACATAAGCGATAACGTAGATAGCAGCTTTAATTATTTAATACGCAGAACTAAAGAGGATAAAATTAAGTTACAACTAATGCAGGGCAACAACTCTATTACCTTGTTTTAAAATAAGGGCCGCCCTGCAAAGGGCGGCCCTCTTGTTTAGCCTAGTTGCAGCTTTTGCAAGTGCAGTTGCTACCGCAGTTACAGTTTTCGCATTTGCAATTTGGATTGCCGCAAGGCCCGTTTTGTTGGGCTATTAAGCCCTTCTCTACTTTGTTTTTCATAACACATTGTTTTAAGTGATTTAATGATGCAAAGATAGGGTGGGGACCAGGGGAGGGGTTTCTATTACTTTGGGTAAGTGTTATACAATTTTGGGTTATATACTATCCAGCGATTTGCGTTTGCTGCTGCCTACTGCTTTAAAATGCGATGGTGTTAAGCCGGTTACCTTTTTAAACTGACCCGATAAATGTGCTACGCTGCTAAACCCCAGTTCGTAAGCAATTTCCGATTGGCTCATTTGGCCATACACCAGTAACTCCTTTGCTTTTTCTATTCGCTGCTCAATAAAGAAAGCCTCTATTGTTTTGCCTTCTACCGATGAAAACAAACTGCTGAGGTAGGTATATTCATGATGTAGCTTGGCCGACAGATAAACAGACAGGTTTTTGTTCTCTTTATCCTCTGCCTCGTTGCGTGCTTTAGCAATTACCAATTGCTTTATCTTTTCAATTAAACCGGTATTGCGGTTATCTATTAATTCCAACCCGACAGCTGAAAGGGACTTGCCAAGATTATTTCTTTGGGTATCTGAAATAGGTTGGCTAAGGTGCACCTCGCCAACTAACACACTTGTTGGTGTAATCTGTTGGGCCTTCAAAATATCCTGCACAGCCATTACACAGCGCTGGCAAACCATGTTTTTAATAAGCAATACATTCTCTCCAACCATCTTACAAAGAAAATAGTATTTCACAATAACCCGCATAAATGAGAGGTATACACAAAAATCATAACATCAACTGATGTAAATCAGAAGTAACAGCACCTGGTGCCGCCAAATTTGCAGAACAACTAATAATTATGGAACTATTTAAACAATACTGGATACCGTGGCTTATTTCTAACGTAGCGGCACTTTTAATTGTAGGTGCTGCTTTATGGAGACCTAAACTTGCCAGGTTGCTATTCTTTTTACTGTTTGGCTGGGCCTGCTGGATGAATTATACCACATCGCACAATAACCCTAATGCCTACCTGGAATATGCCTCGCTTACACCCTTCACTGTTTACAGTAATTTTATAAATGGCTGGTTTAAAGAGCATATCACTATAATGGTTACGCTTATATCCATAGGCCAGGGGCTAATTGCATTGGGCATGTTATTAAACGGCTGGTGGGTGAGGCTTGCGTGTATAGGTGCTATCATTTTTCTAATGGCTATTGCTCCGTTAGGTGTGGGCTCGGGTTTCCCCTTTTCCATCACTGCATCTATAGCAGCATGGCTAATTATCAAAAAAGATAACCTTAATTACCTATGGAAATTTAGGAAGCAATGAAAAAGACGCTTGCTGTATTTTTTATTCTGTTTGCCATAATTACTTACAAGTGGGCAATTCTACCCGCTTTACTTTCGTGGGGGGCAACACCTGAGGAGTTTAACAGCGAGCGTGCAGGTGATAGTTGGGTGCCTATCCGAGTTTGGTATAAAAACACATTGGCTGTTACGGTACATGCGAGTCCCACTCAAGTATATCCCTGGCTTAAACAAATGGGGGTGGGGCGCGGTGGTTTTTATTCATATACCTGGCTGGAAAACATGTTTGGTTGCGATTTGCATAATGCAGATACCATTAACAACGCATGGCAGCAAATTGATACAGGCTACTATGAACCTGTATGCCAATCGGCCTATAACAATAATCAGCCGGGCTGGATTATTGCAGTAATTAACGAGCCTGAAAGCTTTGTTTACAGGGGCGCGGGCAATAGCAACTGGATGATGGGTTTTTATGTAGATAGTATAAGCCCACAAGAGTGCAGGCTTATTACCAGACAACAGTTCAAAAAGCCGGTTAAGAAGGCCGAATATCTGCTTGAGGTGCTTTGGTGGAATTGGGCCCATTGCATTATGCAACATGGGGTAATAACCGGCATTAAAAAACGGGCGGAGAAACAACACTTATACTAATCGCACATTGAGAAAGGAGGAGTTATACTATATTCAGCACTCGTTCACATTCCCTTTCATTTTGCACCCTGTAAATTTCCGCCTGCTGAAAGGTTTCTTTAGTAAGCAGTTTACTAAAAGTTTCTCTTCTCAGTTTATGCGTTTTTAGTATCCATAACAAAATTGATTTGCGGGACAGAAAGGTTAAAGCAAAACTTTCGGAACAACCATCAAAACATTCCTCTTTCGAAATCATCCTGCCTAAAGACCGTTTGAAGCCTCTCCAGAAATTTTTATATAAAGGGTAATCGAGCCATACAATATCGGTGGCTGCCGGCAGGGTAAGCTTTTTGGCCACATTGTAATTGCCGCATATTACCCAGTTTGGGTTTTGCGCCATTGCCTTTTCAATCTTTTGCAAAAATTGAGGCATGGGCGTTTCTGTCCAGTTAGGTTGCCAGTAAAGCACATCCAGCTCTATGTGTTTAATGCCATGTTTAGCCGCAAGTTTACGCGCCAGTGTGCTTTTGCCCGAGCCAGAGGTACCCACAATAACTATTCGCTTATTCTTCATTTCTGTTACCTTCATGGATATGAACTGGAAAATTAAACTTGTACTACTCTTTGGCAAATTACGAAAGCCAATTGATATTAACAGCGCTATTGATATAAAAGAGCTTCGCAAAAAATCGGACCGCGCGGCCTGGCTGGGGTCTGTGCTGTTTGACAAAAAAGTACCGATAGCTGCTGTTACAGATGCCGATGCGGATGGTGTGCCAGTTCGTATTTACAACCCAGGTGCAGAAAAAAACAAGCGCGTGATCATCTACTACCACGGTGGTGGATTTGTGTTGTATGGTATTTATTCGCACGAATACGTGTGCCGCCGCCTTAGCACTATGAATAATGCGGTAGTGGTATCGGTAGATTACCGGATGGCGCCGGAGCATACTTTCCCTGCAGCACATGAAGATTCGTTCCGGGCAATACAATGGGTGCGGAAATACATCAATCTGCATTATGGTAACCCTGATGATATAGTGGTAGCCGGCGATAGCGCGGGCGGCAACCTTTCTGCCTGTATGGCACACCGGTGCAAAAAGGAAGGTATATCCTTAAAAGCACAAGTACTTATTTATCCATGGATAGACGGCAAGCTCAACAACCCGTCGATTGACAGAAACGGCAAAGGTTATTTGCTGGAGAAGGCTACCATGTTTTGGTTTCAGCAACAATACACCCCGCGTAAAGAAGACCAGTGTGTGCCACAGGTATCGCCCTGCTACGAAACAGATTTTACAGGGCTTGCACCGGCACTCGTACTCACTGCTCAGTTTGACCCGCTTATAGATGATGGTTTTAAATATAGTGAACAGCTAAAAGAGGCAGGTAACCGTGTGCAATACTTTGAATACAAAGACCTTTTTCATGGTTTCTTCAACACACCGGGCGTAGATGCCCAGGCTATGAAAGCGTACTACGACATAAAAGAATTTTTAGCCACCGTAAAGTAGCTACCTAATCATTAGCGAATAGTTCGCCTATATTTTATACTTTCCGACCCACGATTAATGTAACCAAGAGAGAAACCATGAGCCACGAAATATTTACCGTAGACTTACACTGCCACCCCAATCTTAAATCTTTTAACTCTGGTTACCCTGTGCCCGTAACCAATATGTGGGATAAGATACGCCACAAAATTCAGGGGAACTTTGCCGAAACCATCCGCGATGCATCGGCGCATGTGCTTAAAGAATCGCAATGCAATCTGGATGCATTGGCAGAGGGCAATGTGCGTGTGTTCCAGGTTTCGCTATACCCTATCGAGCGTGGTTTTCTGCACCTGCGCAATGTGCCGCAGTGGCTCTTGGGCAACAGGCGCATCAATATTTTTCAGGAAGTGGTAACCGGTTACGATTCTTCTTGTATTACACAGCAGAAGAAGCATTACAACTACTTTACCGACCTGGAGGCTGAGTATGCTTATGTGCATAGTCAGCAGGGTAAAAGCCCCGATGGTAAGAGGGAATTTGTGCTGGTAAATAATTATACCGAGCTGGAGGCGGCGCTAAAAAAAGGAAACACCTACATAGGTATAATAACTATAGAGGGTGCGCATGTGCTGGGTACCGGTGCTCCTGCTACTGATAAACTAAGCACAGAACAACTGAAAGAGCAGCTTACCGAAAATATACTGGCGATTAAGCGATGGGAGTTTCCACCGTTTAATATAAATCTGGCCCATCACTTTTGGAACCACCTTAGTGGCCATGCCACTAGTTTTAAAAGGCCTATCAACGGGCTTATTAATCAGAACAAAGGAAAAAACCGCGGTATAACTGAAGCCGGTTGGCACGCTGTCCGCGAACTGCTGAGCAAGGAGAACGGCAAACGGATATTGATAGACACCAAGCATATGAGCCTGGCCGCGCGTAAAGAGTACTATGCCTTTATAAATAATTACAACGCCATTAATCCCAACGATATGATACCTATTGTATCGAGCCACGCAGGGGCAAACGGTTACGCCACCATGGACAGCTCGATAACAGATAACGATGTGATGGCAAAATCTACCACGCACAAATTCTGGCGCTGGAGCATTAATATATCGAATGAAGAGGCGCGGATAATTCATAAATCGGGCGGATTGATTGGCCTGATGATGGACCGGGGTATGCTGGGTGGTGTAGATATTATTAAAAAAGCATCTTCTATAACAGATATTGCCAAACAGCGTAAAGAGTATACCCGTATATTCTGGGATAATGCCTTTCAGCTGGTAAAGGCCATTGGCGAAAAATCGGGTTGGGACGTAGTAGCTATTGGAACCGACTATGATGGTACTATTACACACATGGACCCTTATGAGTCGGCAGCTAAGTTCCCTATGCTGCAGCAAGACCTTATCGAATACCTGGAGGAACATCGCCACCACGAAGATTTATGGTTTGGCTACACACCTACCGAAATAGTTACCAAAATAATGAGTGGTAATGCCATGCAGTTTTACAAGCGGTTTTTTGTGTAAGAAAGGGCAAGAATACAACGGTTAAAGTCTAAAAATTTTTCAGACTAGCACTCGCTCCTTAGAACCTTTATATAAACCAAAATAGCTTAACAGACTGACAATTACAGCACGGGCAATGATGTTGCCCAGCAGTGTTAAACTAACCCCATTGGTGATTGATATAATCTCCAGCACCATAGTACTGGCGTGAAAAATGATAAGGGTAACAAGAATATGCTTAAGTATAACGAAGTCTGTAATTTTACGGCTGCTGAATGACAGATAAGCAATGGCGAATTGTGCCGCTGCCAGCAGGTAACATAGCAAATACTGGTTTTCGCGCACGTGTACATCCACTGTGTCGGGTATTACGCTGGGCTTAATGACAAGCATTAAGCCGGCTGCGCAGGTCATTATAGCATGCATTAACAGGATGCGGTGTATGTTCATTAATGGGGAAATGCAAAAGGCGTGCCTTAAGTTTTGATCGATACGTGTGCAAAGTTTGAATTTGGCTTCTACACATAAACAACATGGCGCTGTCTATTAGCGGCAGGTCAAACTCATTATGCTTCCAGGCAAAACGGTATCAGATAAATTCCGCGACTGGAGTATAGATAACAAAACAGATAAGCTGGTGCTTAGTAGATAACAAGAGTTAAACTTGCTACATAGTATAAAAATTATAGTTTTGAGCAATATACATTTAAAACCCCAAACCCAACACTATGCTTACAACAGATTTAACCCAGATTCAGGAACAGGAGCAAGCCCGCTTTATTGCTAAAGTTTATGGCTGGATGGCCGGCGCTCTCGCAATTACAGCACTGGTGGCTATGTGGGTGGTATCTACCCCCGCAGTACTTGAGTTTATATTTGGCAACCGGTTTGTTTTTATGGGCCTTATTATAGTAGAGTTAATATGCGTAGGTGCACTGGTGGGCGCTATCGATAGCTTCTCACCGCAAACAGCCACGGCGGTATTTATTGGCTATGCTGTACTTAACGGGCTCACCTTGTCAGCCGTATTTTTAGCATACACTTCAGCATCTATTGTAAGCACCTTTTTTGTTACGGCCACCACTTTCGGTATTATGAGCACCTATGGCTACTTTACCAAAAAGGACTTAACCAGCATAGGTAACCTCTGCTTTATGGCGCTTATCGGTTTAATCATAGCCTCGCTCGTAAACATGTTTCTACAAAATGAAATCATCTACTGGGTTACCACCTTTATAGGCATCATCATTTTCGTAGGGCTTATAGCTTACGATACTCAAAAAATCAAGGCCATGTATCAAAGCGGCCGTATAGAGGGCGACAACGTGCGCAAGGGTGCCATACTGGGTGCGCTATCACTTTACCTCGATTTCATCAACCTGTTCCTGATGTTGCTGCGCCTTTTCGGCCGTAAAAAATAAACATGCCTCCTTTTATAAAATGCCCGTTAGCGATATAAGCTGGCGGGCATTTCTTTTGAACAGTGGTGCAAGTTCCTTTAGGAACGAAACGTTTTGTAGCCCCGGGTTGAAACCCGGGGTAATAATGTAAGTAAACCTTAAGTCCCGTAGGGACGATACATATCAAACAAAGGCTACCAGTAATGTCATTACCGTTTTTGGTAAAATCTTAATTTGGCTGAGGGGGGTGGGGGTATACCACTTCGTTTTTTAAATTTTTCAAAATCAATGAATTAAGGCAGCAAGGGGGTAGCCATTTTTCAAATTTCACGCAAAAACCCAAACACAAGGTCGTCCTCTAATCTCCTCTGTAAATTTTTATCTTCGGCGCTCATTTTTAAGAGTAATGAATCGCAAGAATCCCAATAGTAAAGGCTACCCCGAGTTCGACCAGCTAAACATGCCGGCCATAGAGAAAGAAATTTTGAAATGGTGGGCCGAGAACGACATTTTTAAGAAGAGCATCTCAACGCGCCCCGACGACAAGCGTTTTGTGTTTTACGAAGGCCCGCCAAGTGCCAACGGCAAACCGGGTATTCACCACGTTATGGGCCGCACTATCAAGGATTTGTTCTGCCGTTTCAAGACCTTGCAGGGCTACCGCGTAGAGCGCAAAGCCGGCTGGGATACACACGGCCTGCCAGTTGAGCTAAACGTAGAAAAGCAACTGGGTATTACCAAAGCAGATATAGGCAAAACAATCACCGTAGAAGAATACAACCGTCTGTGCCGCGAAGATGTAATGAAGTTTACCGACATCTGGCGCGACCTTACCGACAAGATGGGCTACTGGGTAGATATGGATAACCCCTATGTAACTTACGAGAACAACTACATAGAAAGCCTCTGGACACTGATAAAAATGCTGTATGAAAAGGGTTTGTTGTACGAGGGTTACACCATACAGCCATACTCACCGGCTGCCGGTACTGGCCTTAGCTCTGCCGAGCTTAACCAACCGGGCTGCTATCGCAATGTAAAAGACACGTCGGCTATCGCACAGTTCAAAATAACTGAACCTAAGTTTGGTGTAGAAGGCGATGTCTTCTTTTTAGCATGGACCACTACACCGTGGACGCTTCCATCTAACACCGCCCTTGCCGTAGGTAAAAACATCGATTATGTATTGGTTAATACCTTCAATCCGTTTACACACCAACCATCGCATGTTATACTGGCAAAAGATTTGGCGGGCAAATATTTTGCTTCCGAGAATGCAGAGCTAAGTTTTGATGATTACAAAAAGGGCGACAAGAAAATCCCTTTCTCCATAATCAAAACCATTAAAGGCTCAGACTTAGAAGGTATCCGCTACGAGCAGCTATTACCTTACACACAACCTACCGATGGCGATGCTTTCCGTGTATTGCTGGGCGATTTTGTGACCACCACCGATGGTACCGGTATAGTGCACATAGCCCCCAGCTTTGGTGCAGATGACTTTAAAGTAGCTAAGCAAAACGGCATAGGCTCGCTTACACTGGTAGATAAGCAAGGCAAATTTGTAGATGAAGTAAACGACCCGATATTCCCTCTTGAACGCCGTTTTGTAAAAGATGGTTACTACACCGAGGCCGATTTGGAACATGACTTTGTTTTGCAAAAAGAAATACTGCGTGTAAACAACGTTATCCCCGACCTGAAGAACCACATGAGCGTGGATGAGTTGATAGTGCTGAAGCTTAAGCTGGAGAACAAGCTGTTTAAGACCGAGAAGTATGAACACAACTACCCGCACTGCTGGCGCACCGATAAACCGGTAATATATTATCCGCTGGATAGCTGGTTTATAAAAACCACGGCCGTAAAAGACCGCCTGATAGAGCTAAACAAAACCATCAACTGGAAACCTGCCCACACCGGCGAAGGCCGCTTTGGACAGTGGTTAGAAAACCTGGTAGACTGGAACCTGAGCCGCTCACGTTTTTGGGGCACGCCGCTACCCATCTGGGTTAGCGAAGATGGCAGCGAACAGATTTGTATTGGTTCGATAGAAGAACTAAAGGCAGAAGCTGCCAAGGCAGTAGCCGCCGGCGTAGCACAACCGGTAGATATTACCGACCTGCACAAACCATACATAGATGAAGTAATACTGGTTTCGCCTACCGGCAAACCAATGAAACGAGTATCGGACCTTATAGACGTTTGGTTTGATAGCGGTGCTATGCCGTATGCGCAGTGGCACTGGCCCTTCGGCCCCCAAACCCCCAAAGGGGGCTTAAATACAAGCGATAAAGAGGAAGATTTGTCACTTCGCTGGAAAACGGCAAATCCGGACTCGTATAAGCTTATAAAGAATTTCGCCAAGCAAAACAGAGATACACCTACGCAAGCCGAAGATGCGTTATGGACCGCACTGAGCGGAAAAAAACTGGGTGGATATAAGTTTAGAAGACAACATATTATCGGGGATGTAATCGCCGACTTTATTCATATAGGTAAAAAGCTAATTATAGAAGTTGATGGTGATTATCATAACAATCCTGAACAACAGGAATTAGATAAGGTGAGAGAAAATTATTTAAATAGCGTTGGTTATAAGGTAGTCCGCTTTAATAATGAAGAAGTGATAGCTAATACAGACAAAGTATTAGATCGAATTTCAAAAGAACTTGCTTATCGCCCCACTTTACCAAAGATAGGCAGCGATAAAGCCCCCTTTGGGGGTTTGGGGGCCGGTATGGCATTCCCGGCAGATTATATAGCCGAAGGCGTTGACCAAACCCGTGGCTGGTTCTTTACGTTGCACGTATTGGCTGTTGCCTTATTCGATTCGGTAGCTTACAAAAATGTAGTAAGCAATGGCTTGTTGCTGGATAAGGCCGGCAACAAAATGAGCAAGCGCCTGGGCAATATCATAGACCCTTTTGAAACTCTGGAGAAGTATAGCGCCGATGCCACCCGCTGGTATATGATGCGCAACAGCGACCCGTGGGATAACATGAAGTTTGATATGAATGGCCTGCAGGAGAGCATGCGCTCACACTTCGGAACTTTGTATAACACCTATGGTTTCTTTGCGCTGTATGCTAACATAGATAACTGGGTTATTGATGAGCAAAACATAGTACCCATAGAAAAGCGCCCCGAGCTTGACCGATGGATAATCTCTAAACTGCAATCGTTGGTTAAAGATGTAACCGCACAGCTGGAAGATTACGAACCAACGAGGGCTGCCCGTTCTATCGAAAAATTTGTAGATGAAGATTTGAGCAACTGGTATGTGCGACTTAACCGCCGCCGTTTCTGGAAGGGCGAGATGAGCGAAGACAAAAAAGCCGCCTACGAAACCCTGTATCAATGCTTAAATGTAGTGGGCCAGTTAATGTCACCGGTATCGCCCTTCTTCAGCGAGTGGTTATACCAAAACCTTACCGGCAACATCCGCGAAGCGGCAGTAAAAAACAATACACCGCTAAAGTGGGAGAGCGTTCACATCAGCTACTTAACCCAGGTGCAAGAGAACCTGATAGATAAAGACCTGGAAGAAAGAATGGAACTGGCGCAAAAGGCCTGTTCGCTTATACTTTCATTACGGAAGAAGGAAAAGATAAAAGTGCGTCAGCCCCTATCTAAAATACTGATACCGGTACTGAGCGATAAAATGCAACAGCAGTTTAGCAAGGTAGAAAGCTATATACTAAGCGAGGTAAACGTAAAGGGTATAGAATACATCAGCGACGCAAGTGGTATAGTGAAGAAGAAAATAAAGCTGAACTTTAAAGAGTTGGGCAAACGCGCCGGCACCAAGATGAAAGCCCTGCAGCAGGCACTTACCGCCTTTACTACCGAAGATATATCGAAGATAGAGCGCGACCAGAAGTACAGCTTATCGTTAGATGGCGAAACATTTGAGTTACTGCTTAGCGATGTAGAAATACAAACCGAAGATATACCGGGTTGGCTGGTTGCCAGCGAAGGGGGTCTGACCGTAGCGCTGGATGTCACCATAACCGACGAACTGAAACACGAAGGCAATGCCCGCGAGTTTGTAAACAAGGTGCAGAACCTGCGCAAGGATAAAGACTTCCAGGTGCTGGACCGTATTAAAGTTTCGGTAGTGCGTAACCCGATGTTAGAGTCTACCCTGTTACAATTTAAAGATTACATAGCCAACGAAATTCTGGCCCGCGAAATTGTGCTGGTAGATTCGCTGAGCGACTTTGACGAAGTAGAGCTGAATGAAGAAATATTAAAGGTAAAAGTAGAGTTGAACTAATGCGCCTAATAACAGCACTTCTAATTCTTATTTCAAGCCATGCATTTGCCCAGCAGGATACCGTGTACCCTGCTGGATGCTATATGAGTATTGAGGAGCTGCAAACCAAAGCACCTACCAAGCACTGCCGCCTACAGGTAAGCACCAAAAAGGGTGGCACCTTTTTAGGGTTCGAAGCCAATGACTATACCCTTTCGTCGGCCGATAAGTGCTTTAGCAAAAAGGACATACGCGATATGTTTGCCTACAGCGATGGCAATGTGCTATACCTTAATGGTGCTAAGCACGATTTGCAGGGCGCTTATGTGCAGATAGTTATGCGCGGCCAAAATTATATGGCTTTTTTGGGTGCGCGTTCTACCGGCGAGGCATTTGCCACTATGCTTATGGGCAGTGGCTCGGTAGAAAACAGCGAGGCTGGTAAACGTTACCTGTATGCATTGGATATGAAAACCGGCAAATCGTATTACGCCGATGAAGATTATATGAGCAAAATGCTTACCGCCTATCCCGATTTAAAGGCCCAGTATGATAAAGAAACCAATAAAGGTGCCGACGAAACGCTGTTGAAGTATTTAAACTTATGCAACCAGGCCAAATAAAACTACTGTTTTGGGGGCATACACTGCTTGCCTTATTAATGCTGGGCTGGTATGGGTGCAATAGCAAAAAAAACCAGCCAATAATAACACCAGAAGCCCTTGTGTTTAAACTGGATACTTATAAATCTAAATTTGATAGTTGTAACTCTTTAAATAATAACTGCGCTTTAGGAACACACAATATGCATGCGCGTAAACTAGATACGCTCGCCTTTTACAAGGCTTTTCAGGATACAGGGAGTTCATACCCAAAATCTACGGCAATAGATGAAGGCGTTTATTTTCGCTGCTACCAGGATAGTTTTAAAAATTTTAATGTGGTTTGGTTTTTTACCAATGTAATAGGAAAGGCCACTTATGATGAGTTTGTAACCTATACCAAGCAAGGTAAACTAATTGACAGGCTGGAAATTGATAGTAACCTGCTCAAAAACAGCGAGAAGTGGTTTAACAGATATGCACTTATAAATAAAGACACTATAATTGTACTTGACAGTTATAGCCCGGGCGAAAGCGAGGTGCGCAACTATTATTTAATTAATGCTGCCGGTAGTTTTAACCTTATTAAAAGCGATACAGCGTTACCACAGAGCAAACTATAAAATCAGAAAATTGAAAGGATACAAACCGATATTAATAGTACTTGTAATTTTAATTGTAGACCAGGTAACCAAGTTTTGGGTTAAAACCAACATGTTCCTGGGCGAGGAAATAAACCTTACCTCTTGGTTAAGCCTCCACTTTACCGAGAATAACGGTATGGCCTTTGGCATGGTGCTGCCCGGTGTGTGGGGCAAATTGTTTTTAAGTGTGTTCCGCTCTATAGCTGTTATAGGCGGCAGTTACTTTATTTACCACCTGGTAAAAACCAAAGCGCACTGGGGTTTTATTACAGCGGCAAGTATGATACTGGCGGGCGCAGTGGGCAATATGATAGATGGCTCTATCTACGGCATCATTTTTTCCGATAGCTATATGGGTGTTGCTAAACTATTTCCAGAGAAGGGCGGCTATGCCGGCTTTATGCAGGGAATGGTAGTTGACATGATACACGTTAAGCTGTTCAACTTTAAGTGGGATGGCCAGATATATGAGTTCTTCCCGTTCATATTCAACATAGCAGATGCCGCTATCACCATTGGCGTATTCATGATATTAATCTTTCAGAAGTATTTCTTTAAAGAAGAACCAAAGGTGGAGCCTGCAATAGTTTCTACCAGCGATAACGAGAACCAACCGGTGGTGTAAGAGTTTCTAAAACTCTGCAAACGTCTGCACAATAGTCTTTAGTTCTTTACTGTTGCGCATTTCGGTCATTAGCTTGCCAAAGTCTTTTTGCAGGTAGGTTTTAGGCAGTATAAACATCTCCTTGGCTACCGGCTCAGTGCTTACGCTGACCATTACTTTCGAGTCCTTCTTGCTTACTTTATTGGTAACCTCAGCTTCCAGTATTTGCCCCTTTATATTACCATCGGCATCGTTCCAGTTGCCCAGCAAGCGGAGGAAAGGTATAAGTGTATTTACCGGTGCGTTGGTCTGTGCCACCCACACGGTAGCTTTGCGCAGGTCATTTTCGCCGGTGTGTTTAACCAGGTCGCGCCCGCCTTCCTTTTTAATTTTGTCGGTGGCGGTAAAGGTAAGGGCGGTCTTTAATTCAAACCCATCCTTTAGCTTGTTAGTACTGTAAAAAGCCAATAGCGAATCAAGGTTGTATTTTATAATCACCTTTCTATCGCGGGCAGATATGGTATAAAGGTCGCGGCTTGCCAGGTTAATTACAAAGCGGTCGTACTTGGCATTGCCGTTTTCGTTCTGCTTTATATATACATCATCTCCTTTCGCCTTTATCTCGCAGATAGTGGTGGTCGCTTTTTCATCGGTATAAAATACGGTAATGGTGCCTTCAAATGAAGATTGGGCGCTGGCAACAACGGATAACATAGGCAGCACCAAAAGCAAAAAAACTTTCTTCATAAAAAGATCTGGTTAAAAATTTTGTCCCCAAAAATATAAATGGCTACTACAGCCGCAACAATTGCAGTGAGTAAAACACCACCGGCAGCAATATCTTTTATTTTGCCCGCCTGCACATTAAAGTCCGGCGATACCATGTCTACCAGCTTTTCAATAGCCGTGTTCATCATTTCGGCCGTTAGCACAGCGCCTATGCTAAGGGCTATCAGGCTCCACTCTACAGCCGATAAGCCAAGGTAAAGCCCTGCAATAGTAACTACCACTACAGCAAGTGCATGTATACGCATATTCTGCTCGCTCTGCAGCACATACCACATTCCCTTTAGTGCATAAGCAAAACTGTTCAGTAGCTTTTTCATACAATAGTCGCTATTGCTTTTTTTAAAAGTGAATTATCAAAATCCATATTTGCAAAACCTGTGTACTTTTTCGATTCTTCCAACGCTACCGCCAGGTCAAACTCATCCTGCCGCATACTAAAGGCAATTCCCCTTTCCATAAGTTCTTTTGCCAGGTATTCCTGCTCGGTTTGTCCGGGTGTTGGTATAAATATGGCCTTCTTGCCCAACTTAGCCAAATCCATTACTGTGCTGTAACCTGAGCGTGCAATTACTATATCGCTTTGTTGTATGGCTTCATTAATATCTTCGGCCATCAGGCAGTTGGCTATACTAAAACGCACGCCCGTTTTATTGTATTTACCCAGGCTTTCGGTTTTTCCGTTAACCAATAATACCTGTAGTTTGGTTTTCTTAAACTCAATAGTTAATGCTTCTTCCAGGTGGCTGCGTTGCGGCTCGGGGCCTGAGCAGATGCCAATTACATCATACTTTTTCTCCTTCTGCATTTTCTCAAACCGCGACAAATACCCAATGTGCCTTACATTTAACCCGTCTGTATTGCGGGTCAGCATGGGTATCAGCGACTCTTCAGGGGCGGGTATCCAGCACTCGGCGTACTTCTTTATGTATTCGTGGTTCTTGTCGTTTACCTTCTTCTCTATCCATTTCAACCAGTTAGGCATTTGAATATTTAACTGGTGTGTAATAAATATAGAAGGCACCTTGGTGCTGTAGCACCCATAGCGGTTATCAGATATTACCAGGTCTATCTGGTTGCGCTCTACTATCTTTTCTACCTGCACTTGCTCTTTGCCTATTGTCCGCATAAACTTAGGTACCTGCATCGCCATTTTTATAGCCATACCATCCCCATCAGGGTATACAGGGTCGTATCCGTCTATTTCAAAACAGCGGATATTCATAAAAAACTCTTTTTTAAGCAGTTCATAAGCCCGGCCGCTGCTGGCAATAAATACCATACAGTTGTGCTTTTGCAGCTCCTTAATAAGAGGTATGCAGCGCGTGGCATGGCCAAGGCCCCAGTCGAGCACACATACTAAAATTCTTTTCGGCGGTTCCAATTCGTATACTTATTTTTGTAGCAGAACGTTGTAATTATATGCAAAAACAAACTAAAAATATTGCGAGGATAATAGTTATTCTCTTAACAGGAATTGTGCTGGCCGGCTCAATGTCTTCTTGTGCCTCTCAAAAGTGCGATTGCCCTACCTTTGGCGGGCACCGTTTAAAGCATTAATTTTTATTGGGTTAGGCCTTGACAAAAGGCTGGCCTTGTATTAGATTGATAAAACTTAAGCACAAAGTATGAAACCCTTACATCAGTTAGTACCTGGCGAAAAAGCATTTATTGTAGACATGCGCAATACCAAATTGTGCGAAAAATTCTTCGAATTGGGTGTTTTCCCCGGCGATATGGTAGAAATGAAAGAAAATAACAGCGCCAACAACTCGGTAGTAGTTACCATTAACAACCACACTTTTAACATTTACCGCCCTGCCGCGGAAACCATCATTACCAATGTGGTTAGTTTTCAGGTAAGTTTAAACTAATCCCTATTTGGTTTTAGCCACAAGCGTATCCAGTATCTGTATTTCTTCTTTGCGGATGTTATTCACCACATACACATAGCTAAGGCTATTAAAGTTAGTGGATAGGTTAATCGTGATATCAAGAAAATTTTTGTCCGGCTCCATTTTTACCTGGCTTACGGTGCCCACCATTACATTGCGCGGATACAGTTGAGAAAATCCGCTGGTTACTACCGTATCGCCAATTTTTACAGGCACGTGTTTCGGTATATCTTCCATAGCCGCGCTTATCGAGTTTATACCATTCCAGTGTATGTTTCCCGAAAATTCATTCTTCTTAAATTTTACACTCACCTTGGTAGTGCTGCTAAGCACACTTTTTACTGCCGAATAGTTATCGGTTACGCTTATCACCTGTCCCACAATACCATTGCCATTTATCACGCCCATTTGTTTCTCCACGCCCTGCAGCCGGCCCCTGTCCAGGTAAATTAAATTGGTAGCCTGGTTTACTGAGTTCTTAATTACCCGGGCGCTTATGTAGGTAAAGTGCTGTACTGTTTTAGCTGTCGAATCGGTTACATGGCCGCTATCTACTTTAAGTGAATATAACGACTCTTCCAACCGCGCGCGCAGCTTTGCATTTTCGTTTACCAGCGAGTCGCTAAACTTGCGCAAGTACAGGTAATCGTGCACCCCTCTGTAGCTGGCGTAAGCCTTTCCGCTCACTTCGCTCACAGTGCCCAGGTAGGCTACCTGGTTATAGTGCTGGGTTTGGTAAATAAGGTAGAATGAAAAAGCTTCGAGGGTAAGAAACAGGAATAGAAGGTGATACCGTAGAAAGAATTGAAAGAGGTTGTACACAGTAAATAGTTAGTAGTGAATGGTAAATAGTAAACAGTTTTTTCTAATGACTGTCGCCTATTCACTATTTGCTTTTATTCATCCATCAGGAATGTGAACCTATCCATATTTTTAAGCGCAATACCTGTACCGCGCACTACAGCGCGCAATGGGTCTTCGGCTACATGTACCGGTAGTTTGGTCTTTTGTCCTATGCGCTTATCCAATCCGCGAAGCAAGGCACCACCACCGGTAAGATACAAACCGGTTTTAAAAATATCAGCAGCCAACTCGGGCGGCGTAGTTTCCAGCGCCTTCAAAATCGCTTCTTCAATTTTAGAGATAGACTTATCAATAGCGTGGGCAATTTCTGAATACGAAACAATTATCTGCTTAGGTATACCCGTCATCAAATCGCGTCCGTTTACTGCGTAATCGTCCGGTGGGCTATCTATGTCGGTAAGTGCCGAGCCTACGTTTATCTTTATCATTTCGGCGGTACGCTCACCTATCAGCATGTTATGCTGACGGCGCATGTAATCCACTATATCCAGTGTAAATTCATCACCGGCCACACGTATACTCTGGTCGCACACAATACCTGAAAGCGCTATTACAGCTATCTCGGTAGTACCACCACCAATGTCAATTATCATGTTGCCATTTGGCTCTTCTACATCTATACCAATACCAATAGCAGCAGCCATCGGCTCATGAATCATCTTTACATCCTGGCCGCCTGCCTGTTCGGCCGAGTCCTTTACCGCACGTTTCTCAACCTCGGTAATACCCGATGGTATACAGATAACCATTTTATAGCGTGGAGGGAAAAGAGGTTTTTTAGCGCCGTAAATCATGCTTATCATTTCGCGTATCATGCTTTCGGCAGCACGAAAATCAGCAATCACACCATCCTTTAGCGGGCGCACCGTTTTAATGTTCTCGTGGGTCTTTTCGTGCATTTGCATAGCACGGGTGCCCACGGCAATTACTTTATCGGTACGGCGGTCAATGGCAACTATCGAAGGCTGGTCTACAACAACTTTATCGTTATGAATAATGAGCGTATTGGCGGTGCCTAGGTCAATGGCGATTTCCTGAGTTAAAAAATTAAACAAAGCCATGCTTTGGAGTGTGTTTTGAGAGCGTTCGGAATTGCGGGCAAAGTAGGTAAAATCTTATCACACTTAACGTAACTTTTCAACAAAAATTATTGCCAATCATTCACAAAATTGTTGACAGGCAAAATCGTGTGCCGCGGGGCCGTCAAATTCATTCCGGTATAATATAACTAATAGTCGTTTTTCTATGATTACAATTAGCAGCTAAAAAGCTTACAATAGTTAGTTTTGCTGCGAAACAAAATCACGCATGTCCACCTCAAAAGACCTACACGATAACCGCCGCAACTACACCCTGCATGAGTTAACCGAGAACAAGGTATCGCCCAATCCTTACGAGCAGTTTGGCTGGTGGCTGCAGGATGCCACCCTGGGGGGCATTTTAGAGCCACAGGCTATGGCCCTCTCTACTGCCAATAGCCAGGGGCAACCTTCATCGCGTATTGTGCTGTTAAAGGCTTTTGATGAAAACGGGTTTATTTTTTATACCAATTACGATAGTCGCAAGGGCCGGGAAATAACAGAAAACCACTTCGCCAGCCTGCTGTTTTTTTGGGATAAGCTTGAGCGCCAGGTGCGCATAGAAGGGACTATCGAAAAGATTCATGTAGACCTATCAGAAAAATATTTTGCCTCACGCCCTTACGAAAGCCGGTTAAGTGCCATTGTATCCAGGCAAAGCGAAGAGGTGCCATCGCGCGAATATCTGGAAGACAGGCTGGAAGAGATAAAACAGGCCGGCGAAATAAAACGCCCCGAAAACTGGGGAGGGTACATCTTAAAAGCGCACTACTTCGAGTTTTGGCAGGGCCGCGCCAGCAGGTTGCACGACCGTATTGTGTACGAAATGGATAATGGCGCATGGAGGATTAAGCGCCTGGCGCCATGATGGCAAAAAATAATGGCTAACAGCAATGCCCGCATAAGCAGGGTTGCTATTAACCATTTATTTTATCAGCAATAAGTGCTTGCTTATTCTTCTTTCTTTTTAGCGGCTGCTTTCTTGGCAGGTGCTTTTTTAGCAGTTGGCTTATCAGCTTTTACTGCTTTTTCTTTCTTACCCGCAGCTTTAGCAGCGGCCTTTTTCTTTACGCGTGCCGGGCGGCTGTTTCCAAACGATTTTTTAAATCTTTTGCCTTTAGCGGTTCTTTTATCTCCTCTTCCCATAATTTAATTTGTTGTTTTATTAGGTGCGAATGTAGAAAATCCCTTTGCATTTTAAATAGTTGAGGTATTTTCCTTTAATCTGCCATGGCTATACCCCAAAATAAAAACCCCGGCAGTGGTTATTGCCGGGGTTTTTAGTATAAGCAAAAGCAATTATTTGTTTACCTTTTTGGCTAGTTCAGCACCAGCTTTAAACTTAGCAACTTTCTTTGCCTTGATGTTGATTTCCTTACCTGTTTGAGGGTTGCGACCTTTACGGGCAGCACGTTTAGAAACCGAAAAAGTTCCAAAACCAACCAGGGTAACTTTGCCCGATTTAGAAAGCGTAGAGCCAACTGCGTTGATGAATGAATCAAGCGCGTCACCGGCCTGACCTTTTGTAACCTTTGCATCTTTCGCAATCTTGTCGATGAGTTCACCTTTGTTCATAATTTGAAATGTTTATTGGGTTTAAAAATTTTTTGTTGAACAAAGATAATTGCAGGTTCTTCTTTTCCAAATGTATGCCAAAACTGTTACTGTCGAAAAGGAAATTAAAATTTCATTAGTGGTATCTACGGCGCAAAACCTGATGGCCTTTATAGTTTGTAAACACTTTGCTTCATGTATCAAAAACAAATACCTTTACGTTAAATAGAAGACAAATAACTATGCCGATGTTCCGTAAAGTTTCGTTGTTGTTGCTATCAGCACTTGTTTTATCATTAGCGCCATCGTGCAATTCAAATAAAATTGCCTGCCCCACTTATGCTGATAGTCAGCCACAGAAAAAGGGTAAGAAGGGCAAGCAAGAACCGCAGATACCCAAAGCCAGCAAACCCAAAAGCGGCATACTGCCTCCTAACGCCAAAAAAGTAAAACGCCCTGCGGAATAATATTGGCCTTTGCATTTTAATCAGAGCAATCACTCTGCCTTCATCTGCGTAATCAATATGTATTTATCCGTGTAATCAACCTTTAGGAAATCTTGCTCCAGATTTTATCCTTCGAAATTTCGGCTATGTGCCTAAGCAGCGGCTGATGGCCCGGTTGTGAAAGCGACGGGTCTGTCTCTATTAATTGCTGTGCGGTAGCCCGTGCTACCTCCAGTATTTTTATATCGTTTACCAGGTCGGCTATATGCATGTTTACCACACCGCTTTGCTGCGTGCCCTCCAGATCGCCCGGCCCGCGAAGTTTCAGGTCTTCCTCTGCAATTACAAACCCATCATTCGTTTTGCACATTACCGATATACGCTGCTTGCTCTCGTTGCTGAGTTTTGCGCCGCTCATAAGTATGCAAAACGATTGCTCAGCACCTCTACCCACACGCCCGCGTAGCTGGTGCAATTGCGACAGGCCAAACCGCTCGGCATTCTCTATTATCATTACACTGGCATTGGGCACATTCACGCCTACCTCAATTACCGTGGTGGCTATCATTATTTGCGTTTCGCCTTTTACAAACCGTTGCATTTCGTAATCCTTATCGGCACTGCGCATGCGCCCGTGCACTATGCTTATCTGGTATTCCGGTTTGGGGAAAGCCCTTGTTATACTTTCATAGCCATCCATCAGGTGTTTCAGGTCCAGCGCTTCGCTTTCCTCTATCAGTGGGTATACTATATATATCTGCCGCCCTTTGCGTATTTCTTCTTTCATAAAACCAAATACGCGTAGCCTGTCGGCATCGGTGCGGTGTACAGTGCGTATTGGTTTGCGGCCCGGTGGCAACTCATCTATTACGCTCACATCCAGGTCGCCATAAATGGTCATGGCCAGGGTACGTGGTATAGGCGTGGCAGTCATTACCAGTATGTGCGGTGGTTTCTCGTTTTTAGTCCATAGGGCGGCACGTTGTGCCACACCAAAGCGGTGCTGCTCATCTATTACCACCATACCAATGTTTTTAAACACTACGGTATCTTCTATCAGGGCATGGGTACCTATCAAAATGTCAATTTTTCCTTCAGCCAGGTTCTCCAGTATAAACTTGCGGGCCTTGCCTTTTACATTACCGGTTAACAGCGCTACCTCCAGGTTCATGCCCTGCAGGGCTTCCACTATGCTTTCATAATGTTGGTTAGCCAGTATTTCGGTAGGTGCCATTAATGCTGCCTGGTAACCATTATCTATAGCCATTAGCATAGTTAATAGCGCCACTATCGTTTTGCCGCTGCCCACATCGCCCTGCAGCAACCGGTTCATTTGCCTGCCGGTAAGTGTGTCTTTGCGTATTTCTTTTAGCACCCGCTTTTGCGCACCGGTCAGCTCAAATTTCAACTGCTGCTTGTAGAACTTATCAAACTGGTTGTCTATCTTTTCAAAAATAAAACCACGGCTTACCTCGCCCCGGTTAAACTTTACCTTGAGCATTTGCAACTGTATCAAAAACAGCTCCTCAAACTTTAGCCTGCGCGTGGCCTCGTGCAGCGCTTCCTCGTTTTTAGGAAAATGAATTTGCTGCATGGCCTCATGGCGGGCCAGCAGTTTAAATTGCTGCATTATTTCTTTAGGCAAAAACTCCGGCACGTCTCTTTCTTTTACCTGCGCCACCAGCGTGTGCATTAACCGGGTAAGCCCCTTCGAGTCCAGGTTCTTCTTTTTCATTTTCTCGGTAGAAGAATACACCGGTTGCATACCCTTGCCGCCGCTTTTCAGGTCCTCGGTAAATATCTCTACCTCGGGATGCGCAATATTGTATTCGCCGTTAAAAATGGTAGGCTTGCCAAACACCAGCAGGTCGGTATTGGGCTTCAGGGTTTTTAAAATAAAGTCTACACTCTTAAACCATATCAACTCGATAGTACCGCTACCATCGGTAAAGCTTGCCATCAGTCTTTTTTGATGCCCCGCCCCTAACTGGCGAAAACCGGTAATCTTTCCCTTAAGTTGTATGTATTGGCTTAGCGGGCTCAGGTCCCGTATTTTATGTATCACGCTCCGGTCCACATACCTAAAGGGGAAATGCTGTAGCAAGTCGCCAAAGGTTTGCACATGTAACTCCTTGCGCAGCAGCTCCCCTCGGTCGGGGCCTACTCCTTTAAGAAACTCAATAGGTGATTGAAGAAAAGTGGACATTTAAATGCAAGGAATAAAACTTTACACACAAGATTTAATTTTTTAATCAATTCGTTTAATCTGCAAATTTAGACACAATAACAGATATGGGTGCTTATGTAGGTAGCCCCACCCTTCAAAAACCCTTACTTTCATTTTGTTTATATCTTCACTTTGGCAAAGGGTATGGCAGAAAGGAAAATAAAGAACGAGCTCAGCACCGATTATATATTGGTAGGTATTGCATCCTCGCTAAAGGAGTATAAACTTTGCTATCACCTTAACCAGTTGCTGGCCTGCGATTTTAAAAAACTTAAGGACCTGATTTTTGAACCCACCGACCGAACCCGCAAAATACAGTTTAGCGTATTTACCGGCTGCGATGAGGGCGACCGCAATCAGTTCATCGTTTTTTCTAACAAAAACCTGGATGAGGTATTGCTGCCCGAGATAAGCAACTTCGACTACATACTGCAAATACATGGTAAGTTTGAAGAGGAGGAGATGAAAAATTTGATGGAAGGAATAAGGGCGTTTCCGGAGGTAGTAATGACCGCCGAAATACCCTTAAAAAAAATAAAGAGTAAAGAACGGCTGGTGTACGAGGAAGAAAAACCAGTTCAGAAATTGATTTCACCAAAAAGATTTAGATGAAGGTACGTATTAACAAAACCAAGATTATAGCCACCTATGGTCCGGCTTGCAGCAGCGTAGAAGTAATGGAAGATATGGTACGCAGTGGCCTTGACGTATTCCGTTTTAACATGAGCCATGGCGACCACCATCAGCATATCGACGGGTATCAGAAGGTAAGGCAAATAAATAAGGAGCACAACCTTAACATAGCCATACTAGCCGACTTGCAGGGGCCAAAAATACGCCTGGGCCAGGTGCGCGATAATATGGAGGTGCTCGAAAACGGGCAGGAGGTGGAAATAACGAATAAGGAAATTGTAAGCACCTTTAAGAAGCTATACATCAGCTACCCTGCCCTGCCTAAAGAAGTAGAAATAGGCGATGCTATATTAATAGACGATGGGCGTATTGAATTGAGGGTATTATCTACCAACCGCAAGGATAAAATTATAGCCAAGGTTATAAACGGAGGAAAGATAAGCAACAACAAAGGCGTAAACCTGCCGGATACAAAAACAACCGTACCGGCGCTTACCGAAAAAGATAAAAAGGATTTAAAATTTGCCATAGCAAATGGAGCCAACTGGATAGCGCTTTCATTTGTGCGCTCACCCGAAGATGTGCTGGAACTTAAGCGTATAATAGGTAAGAAGAACTCATACATGAAGGTGATGGCTAAAATTGAAAAGCCCGAAGCTCTGCTTTGCCTGGATGAGATTATTAAAGTAAGCGATGGCATTATGATAGCCCGTGGCGACCTGGCTGTAGAAGTGCCCCAGGAGCGTATGCCCCTGATACAAAAAGATATTATTGCCAAGTGTATTAAATACGCCAAACCGGTGGTGGTAGCTACCCAGATGATGGATAGCATGATAGAGCACCCTAACCCTACCCGCGCCGAAATTACCGATGTGGCGAATGCTGTGATAGACGGTGCCGATGCTGTGATGCTAAGCGGCGAAACCAGCACCGGTAAGCACCCTGTAAAGGTGATACAGGTAATGGAGAAAATACTCAGCAACATAGAGCACGCCAATATTATTTACGATAAGCAGCAGAAGGCGGACAAAAACTCACCTACTTACCTAAGCGATGCTATTTGTTATAATGCCGCCCGCATAAGCGGCGACTTAGAAGCTAAAGCAATTATTGGAATGACCTTTAGCGGTTACACAGGGTTCATGCTCTCCAGCTACAGGCCCAAAGCCGACATCTATATTTTTACTGAAAACCGAGACTTGTTGAACACCCTCAGCATGTGTTGGGGTGTTCGTGCTTTTTATTACGACAAGTTTGTAGGCACCGATACTTCTATACGCGATGTAATACGGATATTAAAGGAGCACAACGTACTAAAATCCGGAGACCTCGCCGTAAACATTGGCAGTATGCCACTGGCTAATAAGGGCCGGGCTAACATGGTAAAGGTTACTATGGTAGAGTAGCAGTTAATGTTAAGTTAAGCCGCTGCCATACTCTAAAAAATTCTAAGTTTGCTCCGTTAATATTAATACTCACTATTAATTACTCAATACTATTAAAATGATCAACGTTTCTCTTTTAAAAGAAATATGCGAAGTACCGGGTGTGCCGGGCCACGAACAAAAAGTGCGCGAACTGGTTCAGCGTGAATTAAAGGGCATTGCCGATGATATGTACATAGACAATATGGGTAACCTTATTGCGGTAAAAAAAGGCAAGGACAACAATAAAAGAGTAATGGCTGCTGCTCACATGGATGAGATAGGCTTTATTGTACACCACATAGACGATAATGGCTTCCTGCGCTTTCACCCGCTGGGCGGTTTCGACCCAAAAACTCTTACCGCACAGCGCGTAGTAGTGCACGGCAAAAAGGATGTAATAGGTGTAATGGGTAGCAAACCTATCCACCTGATGACACCCGAAGAGCGCACCAAATCGCTACACCTTACCGACTTCTTCATTGATCTTGGTATGAAGCGTGATGAAGTAGTTAAGATTGTGGAAGTGGGTAACGTTGTAACCCGCGAGCGCGAGTTGATAGAAATGGGCGATTGTGTTAACTGCAAAAGCATAGATAACCGCGTAGCTGTTTTCATATTAATTGAAACCCTGCGTGAGCTAAAGGGCAAAGAAATTCCTTATGATTTTTACGGCGTATTTACAGTGCAGGAAGAAGTAGGCATACGCGGCGCACAGGTAGCCGGCCACCACATCGGTGCCGAGTTCAGTTTCTGCATAGATACTACCATCGCCTTCGATACACCGGGTGCCAAGCCGGAGGAGCAGGTTACTAAACTGGGCGAGGGTGTGGCTATTAAAATTATGGACTCATCGGCCATCTGCGATTACCGCATGGTAAAGTATATGAAAGAGCTGGCTAACAACAACAAGATAAAGTGGCAACCGGAACTACTACCTGCTGGCGGTACCGATACAGCTGGCTTTCAGCGCATGGCGCCTAATGGCACCATTGCAGGTGCGGTATCTATACCTACCCGCCACATTCACTCGGTAATAGAAATGGCCAACAAAGAGGATATAAAAGGCAACATCGATTTGCTAAAGCTGTGCCTAACCAACCTTGATAAATACGACTGGAGTTTTAAATAAACCTAAACTAACTATATGTGGTCAGAACACGACGAAGCGCTTAAGAGAACATTTGAGTTCAAAGATTTTTCAGAGGCCTTTGCCTTTATGACCCGTGTAGCCCTGCTGGCCGAAAAACACGACCACCATCCGTATTGGGTAAACGTTTACAACCGGGTAGAAATTACCCTTACCACACACAGTGCCGGCAATATCGTAACTGATAAAGACCGTAAGCTTGCGGCGGAAATTGATAAACTGGTTTAGTTAACCGCCTGTTTAGCCTTGGTTACCCGTGCAAAATAAAAGGTAAGGTTTAAGCCAACATTGCCGGCTATGCCCGCTGAGGCTGTGGTTTGTTTAAATGTCACGTTACTATCTTCTATAACTTCGCCCTGAATGGGATTAAGCGCGCCTGAGTTAGTAGTTATTGTTTTAGAACCTGCCTTGCCGGTACTGCCACCCGCCGAAAAGCCGAAGCCCGCTTGCGCGCCAATGGCTAGATTTTTATAAAAGAAATACTGGCATCCTATAATAGCTGACGCTCCACCATATATAGTAGGCGAGTTATTAATGGCTTCTTCTTCTTTCATTTCATAATCGGTAGCGTGTATACGAGTAACAGAACTGTTTCTTAAACTGCTGTTCACTCCTACATTAACGCCTCCACCCATGTAAAGGTCTAAATTGCTTTTTATAGGAAAATGATAAAGCAGAAATGGGTTAAGCGCAATATTTAGTGAATTTGATACGGTAGTTAATTCCCGCTCGGCTGGCAGAACGCCATTTAATGCGTCTACCGTCACTAAATTGTTTGTGGTTTGTTTATTCATTTGAAATGTTGCTGTAACCCCTAAGCCCACTTCCAGGTTCTTTTTCAGCATTCGCGTAAAGGTCAACTGCTGGCCAAATCCACCGTTAAAGAAAACTCCATATCTAATGCCCCAATCGCCAACGGCAGGCTTATTGGCTTGTGAAAAGGTGGTGGCGGACAATAATAGAAGAAAGAGTAATGCGATTTTGTTTTTCATGGGGGATTTTTTTTAGTCTGTTCTCAAACGCGATTTGTAATTAATATTGTGTTATGAAAATTGCACTTGCCCAGTTGAATTACCACGTAGGTAATTTTGAAGCCAACACTAATAAAATAATAGCTGCTATTAAAGAGGCCGAAACAAAAGGCGCAGAGTTGGTGGTGTTTAGCGAGTTGTGCATTTGTGGATACCCTGCCCGCGATTTTTTAGAATTTGATGACTTTATAAACCAGTGTACCAATGCACTGAACGAAATTGCAAAGCATACCGGTAAGGTAGCGGCACTGGTAGGCGGCCCCCGTAAAAACCCGGTTAAGGAAGGGAAAGACCTTTACAATTCAGCTTTCTTCATTCACGAAGGGACGGTGAAACACATAACCGATAAAGCACTGCTGCCTGTGTACGATGTATTTGATGAGTACCGGTACTTTGAGCCTAACCGTAAGTTCGAGGTATTTACCTTTAAAGGAAAAAGATTGGCCATCACTATCTGCGAAGATATCTGGAATGTAGGCAACGATAATCCATTGTATGCTGCCTGCCCTATGGACGAGCTGATAAAGCAGTCTCCGGAACTTATCATCAACCTTTCGGCATCGCCATTCAGCTATGCACAACATACTGAGCGCATGAATGTAATACGCGCCAATGTTGAGCGGTACAAAATACCCATGATATATGTAAACCAGGTGGGCGCCCAAACAGAATTAATATTCGATGGCGGCAGCGTAATGGTAAATACGGATGGAACAGTTGCCCATCAATCAAAGTTTTTCGAAGAAGACTTATCATTAGTTGATACTGATAATATTGCCGCAGTACCCTCGCCGGATTTAGGAGCCATGCCGCTGATACATGATGCATTAGTGCTCGGCATTCGCGATTACTTTGCAAAACTGGGTTTCAAAAAAGCTATACTTGGCTTAAGTGGTGGTATAGATTCTGCGCTGGTATTATACCTGGCAGCCGAAGCGCTGGGTAAAGAGAATGTAATGTCGCTGCTGCTGCCCTCAGGGTATTCATCCGACCACTCCCTGGCCGATGCCAAACAGCTTTGCCAAAACCTCGGAACAAAATATGAAGTGGTACCCATAGAAGATAACTACCAGGCTTTTCTTAAAACGCTCCATCCTTTTTTTAAAGATCTGCCCTTTAGCGTAGCCGAAGAAAACCTGCAGGCGCGCGTGCGGGGAGTGCTGTTAATGGCGTTCAGCAATAAATTTGGCTATATTTTATTGAACACCACAAATAAAAGCGAGGCTGCGGTAGGCTATGGTACCTTATATGGCGATATGTGCGGCGGGCTGGCTGTGCTGGGCGATGTCTACAAAACACAGGTATTTGAGCTTTGTCGGTATATTAACCGCAACGGCGAGGTAATTCCTGCTAATATTATAAGTAAACCGCCTTCGGCTGAGTTGCGCCCTAATCAAAAAGACTCCGATTCGCTGCCCGAATACGACATTTTGGATAAAATCCTCTATCAATATATAGAAAAACGCCAAGGGCCAAAGGAACTGGCAGCCATGGGTTTCGATTCAAAACTGGTAACCCGCATACTTAAAATGGTGAATGGCAACGAGTGGAAGCGATTTCAGACCCCACCCATTTTACGGGTTTCGCCAAAGGCATTTGGCATGGGCCGTCGTATGAATATAGAGGGTAAATACCTGGGGTAGCACCTAATTATGCCTTGCTCTTCACGCATTGGCAACAATAATTACATTTGCCGCTCGTTATTCAGCCGTTAAAAATAGATCATGATCAGAATACTGTTAGCCTTTTTGTTGTTGAGTTCATCGGTAGCCTTTGCTTCCGAGGCCGATTCTGTTAAAACAGAAAAGCCTAAAAAGCAGCCTAGCCAGGAGCAGCTTGCCAAACGAAATGAGGTAGAGAAGAAATTCATGAAGATGTCGAAGGACCGCTTTACCGTAGATTTATTTGGTAGCAACTGGATATATGATAAAAACAGCGCCGGCATGAATGGGCTGCAAACCAAGTGGTGGTCGCGTGGTATCAGCATTTATTTTTCATGGGATTTCCGTATTAAAAAATCGCGTGTAAGCTTTGCGCCGGGTATTGGCTATAGCTGCTCCAACATTTACAGCCGCCATGGCCTTTGGGAAGATAGCACGGGCACCAGCTTCCGCAAGTTAACCGACATAAACCCCGCTATTGCCGAAGGCGACTATAAGGTAAACAAGCTTACGCTGCAATATGTAGATATACCCTTAGAGTTGCGTATACGCACCAACCCCGATAAATTTAACAACTGCTGGAAATTTGTAGTAGGTTTCAAAGCCGGTATCCGGGTAGATGCCCACACCAAAATTAAAACCAAAATAGGCTCTACTGTTAAGGTAGATGTAGAAAGAAGGTTCCCTGATTTTTCGTTGCTTCGCATGGGGCCAACCATCCGTATAGGCTATAGCGTAGTAAACGTGTTTGCATACTATGGTGTGCTGGGTGTCTTCAAAAAAGACAAGGGCCCTAAGGCTAACGAGTTTACGGTGGGTATTTCGTTTAACGGTTTATAATAACCCGGTGGCTGCTTATGCTTACCCTTCGCTCAGATAATTTAGTAAAAACCTATAAAGGCCGCACGGTTGTAAACCATGTATCGGTAGAGGTGAACCAAGGCGAAATTGTAGGCTTGCTAGGTCCAAACGGTGCCGGAAAAACAACTTCCTTTTACCAGATTGTAGGGTTGATACCACCCGATGAAGGCAGAATATTTTTGGGCGACCAGGATATTACCAGCCTGCCTATGTATAAGCGTGCACAGTTAGGCGTGGGCTACCTGCCACAAGAGGCTTCAGTATTCCGCACCTTATCGGTAGAAGATAATATAGCCGGTGTACTGGAAATGACACCGCTTACAAAATCGCAACAAAAGGAACGTCTGGAATTATTACTTAGCGAGTTTGGGCTTAACCGGGTGCGCACCAGCATGGGCAACGTGCTAAGTGGTGGCGAAAGAAGAAGGACTGAGATAGCACGGGCACTGGCTACCGACCCTAAGTTTATTTTGCTCGATGAACCTTTTGCCGGCATAGACCCTATTGCCGTAGAAGATATTCAGCGCATTGTAGAAGACCTTAAGAAGCGCAATATCGGTGTGCTTATCACCGACCACAACGTGCAGGAAACTCTCTCCATTACCGACCGCGCCTATTTATTATTTGAAGGTAAAATCCTAAAAGCCGGTTCGGCAGAAGAACTGGCAGAAGATGAGCAGGTGCGCCGCGTGTATCTGGGGCAGCATTTCGTATTGCGCCGCCGCAATGCTGGTTCTTAACTTTCAATTCCAAAAACATTTCTATCTCTGCACAAACAAGTGATGGATGTTTACCAGCGGTTTCAATATTAAAAACTTCCTCTTCCGACTTTACCTCCGCAAAGTCTATTCGCCCGATTTTACGGCAGCTAAATCTATCCGCCACCAGCAAAAAATCTTTGAGAACATCATTAATCGCCTTGGCAATACCGAGCTGGGCAAAGATTTAAAGTTTGCGCAGATAAAATCTTACAATGATTTTAGAAACAGCGTACCGGTTACCCAATACGATTTTTACGAGGGTTATGTAGAGAAAATAAAAGCTGGGAAGGAAAACATTATGACCGATAGGCCGGTCCGCTATTTTGCAAAAACCGCCGGCACCACCAGCGGCAAAAGCAAGTTAGTCCCTATTACTAAAGAGATAATGCGCCAGAACCATGTGCGCGGAAGTTTCTTTGCATTGTCTAAAATTCACCAGTTGGATAAAAGCATTCAGCTGCTGAGCCACAAAAACTTATTGATACCCGGCGGTATTTACGAAACCCTGCCAAACGGAATTTTAATAGCCGATATATCGGCTGTTCTTTCGCGCAACATACCAGCCATATACCGGCGCTACTACACACCGGGCCTGCAAACCCAAACGCTGGGTAAGTGGGAGGAGAAAATAAACCGCACGGTACATGAAATAAAGAACGAAGATGTAGGCACTTTTAGTGGTGTGCCTACCTGGTATTTAGCTACCCTTAATAAACTGAAAGATGAAACCGGATTTAATAAGCTAACAGACCTTTGGAAAAACCTGCAGGTGTTTTTTCATGGTGGGGTAAGCTTTGAACCATACCGCAAACAGTTTGAAGAGCTGGTAGGTAAAAAGGATTTTGTGTTTTTCGAAATATACAATGCTACCGAAGGTTTTATTGCTATACAGGAAACGCTGCACACCAACGACCTGTTATTGCTTACCGATAACCTTTTATTTTTTGAGTTTATACCTCTGGATAAATACTATGCCGGTGAACGGAACGCACTACAGCTTAGCGAGGTAAAATCCGGTGTGCCTTATGTGCTGTTGCTTACCGCGCCAAATGGCTTAATACGGTACCTTATAGGCGATGTAATTACCTTTACCAAAACAGACCCATTCACCTTTAAAATAACCGGCAGAACACAAGAATATATCAATGCCTTTGGTGAAGACCTGCTGCTGGCAAACGTGCAGAATGCATTGATGAATACCAATAAACAGCTGAATGCATCTATCCGCGATTATACAGTGGCGCCCTTTTACATAAACATAGAACAGAAAGGCCGCATACAATTTGCCGTAGAGTTTTCGCAAACACCGGTTGACCTGAAACTGTATGCGCAAACATTAGATGAGAATTTAAAGAAAGAAAACAGCAACTACCTGCAAAAGCGCACCAACGATTTGGCGCTCTCGTGTTTAGAGGTTATTGCCCTGCCGGAGGGTACTTTCTATAAATGGTTATCATCTAAAAATAAACTTGGCGGGCAAAACAAAGTGCCACGGCTGGTAAATGGGAGGGGAGTGATGGAGGAGATATTGAAAATTATATTGCCCGCTTAATAGTAAATTCAATCAACTGCTCTACCGATTTACGCGCTTCGCTCTCCGGAAATTCGTGCAACAACTTCAGCGCTTCGTCACGGTATTCTATCATACGTTTGGCAGCATAATCCATTCCGCCGTTTGTGCGCACAGTATCTATTACCCACTTTACCTTTTCGGTATTCTGGTTCTCGTTCTTTATTATGTTGATGATTTTCTTTTTATCGCTGCCCGATACTTTACCAAGAGTATATATCAAAGGCAAGGTCATTTTACGCTCTTTAATATCTATACCACGGGGCTTACCTATCTCAGCTTCTTCGTAATCAAACAGGTCATCTTTTATCTGGAAGGCAATACCGATTTTTTCGCCCATCAGTTTTACCCTTGCTATCAGCGCTTCATCTTTGGTAGTGGTAGATGCACCACAGGCACA
>DATGWP010000175.1:0-21641 GCA_035299425.1 Chitinophagales bacterium
TGGCCCATTGGCACCGGCAATCATACACCGGTTTCTAAAAGTGGATTTTACAAAATTTTCGTGCTGCTCAATAACTGCAGGCTGGTGCTTTACAAAATTTTGCAGCCAGTTAATATTAGGTAAATAAGGCAGATACTGCACAGCACTCATACTGCAAGTATGCTTCTTTTTGTGCTAAAACAATATCTTCACAAATTTAAAGTTTATAAGAAAACCCTTTGAAATTCATGGTAAAGTGTCTCGCGTATATCACCCTGCTATTATTGCTTTTTGTTTCAGCCCCCGTGCTGGCATCCAAAGAAACCCTTCAGCAGGGTTGGAATGCATTTAATAACAATAAGCGAAAAGAAGCAAAAGATCTGTTTTTAACCGCTGCCAAAGATGCTGATACAAAAGCTGAAGCCAACCTATCGCTGGCCCTGGTTTACTGGAGCGAAGACAAAGACAAAGAAGCCTTCGCGGCATTCCGCAATTTTTATAATGCGTCTGCAAATCCATATCCATACCTGTATGCCTTGTGGACCTCTCCGGTAATTTTTGAAGGATACGATAAAAAAGATGATGAGCAATTGGCCTTTTTGCAAAAACTTGCCGCCGAGCCCAAAGCCAATGGCACCATAGCGGCTATGGTGCACTCTATGCTGGGTAAACATTATGAGGCTGTAGGCGATTTCAGAATGGCAGAAAGTGAATATGCCCAGATAGGCGCTATAAGCAACTGGCAGGTGCTTGGTACTTTTGACAATACATCGGGCAGTGGCTTCAACAAGGATTTTCGCGTGCTGCAAAACCCTGAACCGGAAGCTGTATTTCAAAACAAGGTAGAGGCCGATGTAAAGTGGTTCTCTCCTCCTTACTTTCGTACCGACCGGTGGTTCGATTTTAATTTCTACTTTCTTACAAATAGCTCATTAATGTACGCCCAGACATTTTTGAAAAGCGATGCCGAACAGGAGGTATTTTTCCGAAGCGGCAACTCGGGTTCGCTTAAAATATGGGTAAATGATAAACTGGTAACCAATGTACCCGATGAGCGTAACTGCGACCTGGATGTATACATTAATAATGTAAAGCTGAATAAGGGCTACAACCGCGTATTGGTGCAGGTAGGCGAAAGCGAAACCAATGCTGCCAATTTTATGATACGTGTTACCGATAAAGATGGCAGGGTTCTAAAGGGTATTACTTCGGTAGCCGAGTATCAACCCTATACTAAGGCAGGCGAATATGCTGTAACCACATCCGATTTGTTTGCCGAGGATTTTTTTGAAAACAAGGTTAAAACAGAACCAGATAACTTATTAAACTACCTGCTGCTGGCCGATGTATACATGCGCAATGATAAGGTTTACGAAGCCCGCAAAGCTTTGAAAAGCGCGCAACAGCTGGCCCCGCAAAGCTCGTTTGTAGGCACCCGCCAGATTGAGGCATACCTGCGCGATAAGAACGCCACAGACATGACCCGGGAATATGAAAAGATAAAAAGCAATGACCCGGAAAGTATATATGCCATGAAAGGGCTTATAGCCGAGGCTGCTGAAAAAGAAGACTGGGACGAGCAGGAAAAACTGATAGATAAACTTAAAGCCAGCTATGGTGCTACTGAATATACCGACCTGCTGGAACTGAACCTTAAAAGTAAGCGCAACAAATTTGATGAAGTAATTGCCGGAACTAAAGCCCTGTATGCAAAATACCCAGGCAATTTTGAGTTGATGAACCTGGCTTACTCCATAGAAAAAAACAACAGCAAAGACCTGGCTAAAGCTAACCAGATATTAGAGGCCTTTCAAAAAAGAAGCTACTCAGATAAGGTATTAACCGAAATTGCCAATAACTATTTCGACCTGGGCAATAAGAAAAAAGGCTATGAACTTTATAAGCAGCGTATTGCCAATTTCCCTTACTCGGTAGGCTACCTTACCGACCTGAGTGATTTGTACTTTGCAGCGCAGGATTATACCAATGCGCTGGACTATGCACAGCGGGCCATAGCCCTGGCCCCTTATATAGGGGGATACTGGAGCCGGCTGGGCAAAATATATCAGGCAATGAATAATGAAGAAAGCGCAAAAGAAGCCTTTCGCAAATCTATTTACTACACTCCTACCAATTACGATGCGCGCAAGCAATTGCGCAAACTGGAACATAAAAAAGACCTGTTTGAAAACTTTGAAAAGGCCGATGCCTACGACCTCTTTAAAAAAGCGCCAAAGGCCGAAGACTATCCTGATGACAATAGCATTATACTATTAAATGAAAGCCAAAGGGTAGTTTATCCCGAAGGAGCTACCGAAGAGCGCGACGAAATACTGGTAAAGGTATTTAACCCAACCGGTATTGAAATCTGGAAGGAATATGGTATAGCCTACAATCGCTATCGTCAGCGCTTGATTGTAGACAAGGCAGAAGTTTTTAAAAAGGACGGCAGCAAGATACAGGCCGAACGAAATGATGCCTACGTGGTATTTACAAATCTGGAGGTAGATGATGCCATTCATATTTCCTACCGGTTAGAGAATTATAATACCGGCAAATTGGCGCAGCATTTTTGGGACCAGTTCAATTTTAATTTCGATTTCCCGTCTAAAATATCGCGCTATTCATTGCTGATACCGGCCAACAAGAAGTTTAAAAGCGAAATGCTGAGTGCCGATGTAAAGCCTACTGTAAAAGACATTGAGGATATGAAATTGTATGTGTGGGAGTATAACGACCAGCCGGCCATTAAAGCAGAACCGTATATGCCTGCCCTGTCTGATGTAGGCGTAATTCTTGATATATCTACCATACCCGACTGGAAATATGTAAGCAACTGGTATTCAGATTTATCTACCACACTTGCCCGGCAGGATTTCGAAATAAAGGAAACAGCAGCTGAAATTTTTAAGGATAAGAAGCCCCGTACCGAACTGCAGAAAGCAAAAATGATTTACGAGTATATAGAAGCCAATGTAAGTTATAGCAGTATTCCGTTTATGCACGGCCCAATAGTGCCACAACGCGCATCGCGCACACTTAACACCAAATTAGGCGATTGTAAAGATGTATCTACGCTGTTTGTGGCGCTGTGCAAAGAGGCCGGGCTAAAAGCCAATCTTATATTGGTAGACACCCGCGATAATGGCGACCGCCACCTTAACCTGCCGAGTATAGATTTTAACCACTGTATAGCGCGTTTTGTGGCCGAAGGTAAAACCTATTACCTGGAGCTGACCGACCAGAAGCTTTCATTTGGTTCTATACCTGTTACCGATTTAAACTCAAACATACTTTTTATTCCACGCGATGGAGATACGGCTGCCACACAGCTATCTAAATTTAATTCAAAGAACCGGACGCTCAACGCAATATTCCGGGAAACTGATTTGAAGTTTGAAAACAACGATATTGTATTTAATCGCAAAAACCTGAAAACGGGAATGTTTGCTTCGCAAATGCGGAACGACTATGCCGATAAAGGTAAAGACAAACAGGAAAAGGGGCTAACACACGCCATAGCCTCCGATTTTACTAACCCTACCAAACTGAACTCGCTTAAGTTTTACGACCTTAAAACCTTAAGCGATACAGTGGCTTACGACTATGGATTTACGATAAAGAACGAGCTTACCGAAGTGGTGGGTATAAAGATATTCCGCATACCGTGGAGTGAGGCTGTTAAGTCGCTTGACTTTCTTTCGCTGGAAAATCGCAAATACCCCTTCCTGGTTTGGAATTACAATGCCGCCGAAGTAAGCCGTGAGGTAATGGATATTGAAATACCTAAAGGCAAACTACTGGCAGAGCAACCTAAATCGGTTACGCTTACCTGCAGTGCTGCCGACTATTCGCTTACATACTCTACCCCTGCGGCCGGAAAAATACGGGCAATACGGGAGATACGCTATAAAAAAGATGTAGTTCCGGCGGCTGAGTACGAGCAGTTTCGCGACTTTTTCAATAAAGTGGCGGAAGCAGATTCGAAGCAATTGGGCTTTAAGTAGTGAAAGCAGAGAATAGACAAATAAAAAGCGGGCCCATTGGCCCGCTTTTTATTTATGATAAATATTTGAAATTGAAATTTGGCTTTAGCTTAAGCAGCGACTCGTAAATTAACTTTACTACATTCTCCAGGTCCTCCACAGCAACTAACTCCACCGTAGTGTGCATATAACGTAGCGGCAGGGAAATAAGCGCTGAAGGAATACCACCTTTGGCATAGGCGAAGGCATCGGTATCGGTACCGGTAGCACGCGATGCAGCATCCATTTGGTAGGGAAGTTTGTTTTCCTTAGCAGTATCAATTATAAAATCAAGAAGTTTGTTGTGCACTGCCGGCCCTACAGTTAATACCGGCCCTCTGCCGGCAGCAAAATCACCTTCTATTACTTTATCAATCATAGGCGTAGTGGTGTCGTGGCATACATCCGTTATAATTGCACAATCCGGGTGTATGGTTTCTGCTATCATTTCGGCACCGCGCAGGCCAACCTCTTCCTGCACCGAGTTTACTATATACAATGCAAATGGCAGCTTCTTGTTATTCTCCTTCAGCATACGCGCTACCTTGGCTATAATAAAACCACCAGCGCGGTTATCGAGCGCGCGGCCGCCAAAGTAACGGTCGTTAAGCACAAAAAACTCGTCCTGATAAGTAATTACACAACCCACATGAATGCCCTTATCTTCTACTTCCTTTTTGGTAAGGCAACCCAGGTCCAGAAATATATTCTTCATTTCCGGCGATTGCTCTTTGCTATCACGGCGGGTATGTATAGCCGGCCAACCAAATACCGCGGGAATTTTACGCCCGTCGCGGGTGTGTATCCATACCCTCTTAGATGGAGCAATCTGGTGGTCGCTGCCACCATTGCGCTTTACATAAATTAAACCTTCGGGAGTTATGTACGATACAAACCAGCTTATTTCATCGGCATGCGCCTCAATTACCACTTTAAATTTAGCGGTAGGGTTCACTACCCCATATACAGTTCCATAACTATCTACCTGGTGGGTATCTATGGCCGGCTTAATATAATTCAGCCACAGCTTTTGGCCTTCGGCCTCGAAACCGGTAGGCGAAGCATTATTAATATACGCTTCGAAAAACTTCCTGTCTTCGTCCGTCAAAATACTTTTCTTCTTTACTTCCGGTTTCTTTTTGGTTGCCATGCGTTTAAAATTGATAAAAAAATTGGTGGGCAAGAATAGGTATTCTATTATAAACTAAGAAATGCCAAATTTGCAACATCCTAACTAATACTACATGCCAAGAAAACTGTTACGTTTTATCCTGATTTTATTTTTGCCTGTATTTACCATGTCGCTGGGTGGGGTTAACCCGGCGGAGGTGTATGCACACTTTGCTGCTGCTGTTAAAAATAAAAGCGGGATTCAGTATTATGCAGTCATTAAAGTAATAGACGTTAACGCGGGCACTATTCGCGAAATTTGCGCGCCCGGCAGTTTTATTCGCAGCGCCCTGCACAAAGAGCTAAAATATGACTACGATAATCAGTCTGTAGCCATGGTAGAGCACATGGCCCTGATGAACCTGGACCGTATTTTTGAGTTTAAGAACCCCGAGGCCATTCAATTATTGGGCGGCGACCTGTATACCGAGGCTGAGTTAGCTGCTTTTGAAAAGGAGAAAAACATTAAAGACCTGGCAAAGCAAATACGTAGCTGGGGCACCTGGCGGATGGAGTTTAAAGATGATAAACTCATGATGCTTTACGCCCATTCCCTTTTTAACCAGGGCATACTTACCGGTGAAGATGGGAAGCTGTTAGGGACGTTGATTTATGTAAAATAACCCGTAGAGGTTAAAATACAAACGGGCGATTGGAAAACCAATCGCCCGTTTGTTATTATCTAAATACTTAAACTTGATACTAGCTACTGCTTCACTGTTTTGCCACCGTAGCTATTGCTGCCATCGGTAATTTTAAAGAAGTAGACGCCGCTGCTCAATGAGGTTGCCACTGTGTTAAGTGTACGGGCAGAAAGGGTTTCACGTACCAAAACCTGTCCGCTGGCATTCATTACTTCAATAGCCGGGGCTGTAAGTTTAGAAGAGGAAAGGTCAACCATCAGGCTATTTCCATTCCAGTAAGCCTTAACAAATTCAGCAGATGCTTCGCCTATACCGTTTGGTGCAGTAACTATTACTACCACTTCTTCTGATACAAGAACATCGTTTGCCGTATTTTTTGACTCACAAATAATATAATAAGTGCTTATCAGGTTAAAGTGAGGTATTAAGGTTGAACCAGTTTCTGCCGGATTAAACCCTGTATAACCAAGGCCAGACACCTCAGAGTATTTCCAGGTACGGGTAGCAGCCTGAGATTCGGTAACTGTAAGTGTAGCGCCGTTTTGATTTTGAGTAAGGTGCTGTGTATCTAAAGGAGCAATAGACGTTTGAAATGGATTAACCACTAAATCAGTTCCGTTATCCGTTCCGGTAATTGCTGGGTCAGAAGATACTACACGAATGCGGTAAGCGCTGCCACCTGCTGTATTGCCCGGTATGTTGGCGCTAATGGCCCCTATAGTAGCGCCGTTAAGAGTTCCTATTGCAGTAGGGTTGGCAAAGCTGCCTGTATAGTCCGAAAGCTGGGCGGTAAATACGTTACCAGCATTAAATACCACATCACTGGTAAAGTTAACCGTAACCGGAGCCTGCATGCTAGGCGATACATCGAATGGAGAGCCGTTGATAGCTGAAGTAGTAAGAGTTGAACCATTGGTAACATCAATCTGCACTTCGTTGCTTGTTACATCATCTCCATATGTATTTGTAGAAACCGCCACCACATAATAGGTGCCTGGTGTAGCAAAGGTAGGGGTGTAACCACTACCGGTTTCGGCTGGGCTAAAACTGGTGTAAGGGCCACCGCTAACAGTAGCATATTTCCACTCCTGGGTAGATGTTTGCGAAGCAAACACTCCAAGGGCGGTTCCGTTAGTGCTGTGCATAATAGTTTGAGCCGATGGTGGCGCAATTGAGTTATTAAACTGGTCAATTACCAGGTCTGTGCCATTATCGCTGCCTAACACCACTGGGTTATCAGAGACCACACGAATGCGGTAACCAGTGCCTGCAGGTAATGTATGAGGAACAGAAGCAGATATAGTGCCAGCCGAAGTAGCCGTTAATGTACCAATGTTGGTAGCTGCTGTAAAAGAACCTGTAGCATCCGAAATCTGCGCAGTAAATACGTTGCCATTATTAAAAGTGCCGCTGGTGGTAAATGCAACACTTACTGAAGCATCTGGTGCATTAGGGCTAAACTCGTACGGAGAACCCGTAACGCCGCTTGTTGTAATAGTAGCGTTACCTACAGATATAAGCACTTCGTTACTAAACACCATTACACTGTTTATTTCGCTTTTGCAAACAACATAGTAGTTGCCGGCGCTGGCAAAGTTAGGGGTGTAAGAGGTTAGGCCTGTGATAGCCGGAACAAATGAAATATAAGGGCCGCCTGCGGTAGTCGAATACATCCATTCTCTCCACATGCCGGTAGGTGTTTCTGAAACTGTTAATGGTGTGCCGTTTACGCCAACTAATATACTTTGAGATGCACTTGGGGCTATGCTGTTAGCCACTACATTAAACTGAACTTCGTTAGATGTAACTACCAAACCACCCGGATAGGTTGATTCTACAATTACATAGTAAGTGCCTGCGTTTGCAAAATTTGGAATGTAGCTGGCACCTGTTTCGGCTGTACCAAAACTCTGATAACCGCTGCCGCTAACAGTGCTGAATTTCCACTCCCGTGAAACTACGCCGGCAGTTTCAGTAACGTTACGGGTGGTACCGCTGGTGCCGGCACCTATATTTTCGGTGTTAGACGGGGTAACTGAAGTAGTTACCAATGTAATAGCGATATCAGATCCATTATTAACTGTAGCTGTAAGTGCAGGTGTGCTTGTTTTTACACGAATGCGGTAGCCGGTACCGGTAGCAGTGCCTGCCGGTATAGTTGCCGTAATGCTGCCCGATGCAGTAGCTGTAACCGAACCAATAACGGTTGGCGATGTAAACGAACCGCTGGCGTCTGAAAGCTCAGCAGTAACAGTGTTGCCCGCCGTAAAGGTACCTGTAAGAGTAAAAGGAACTGTTACAGAAGTGCCTTGGGTAGCGCTTACATAATAGCTAAGCGGGGCAATAGTGCCGGTAGCCACCGTAGGATTGTAAATGGCTTCAAAATCGTCTAACCATAAAGTGCTGTTATTGCTGCCACCTGTTTGGTTGCCACTGCTAGTGGTAGTAATAAGAATGTATTGAGGTGTACGCGTATCGTTGGCAACGTAAGCAAAAGGTAATGACACTCTTGTCCAGGTAGTAACATCACTTGTTGGAACGTTACCCCACTGTGCGCGTGCAATAATATTGCTGGTACTATCGGGGTGATTACCATTAACCGGCGCTTCCGGAGCATAGGCATAGCCTACATGTAATCTTGCTTCTACGCGGGGATAATCGGAGCTATAAGAATCGTAACGATACCAGAAAACAAGGCTATCTGGCCGGCCGGTAAATTGCATACCATAATCGCCACCGGGAATTGTGCGTATATAACCCTCGGCTTTGCTGGTTGATGGGGCTTCCACTTTACCTGTGGTAAGTGAACCGTTTACAACTACTATTCCGAAAGCAAGACCTGTTTTAACCTTTGCGCAGTAAGTTCCGCTGTGCGGATTTGTAGCTTCCTGAAAGCAGGTCTGAGGGCCGTTAGGGGCTTGTCCGCCACCTGTTTTGTTGGAATTCCATTGAGCTGGTTCCATAGTAGCGCCAGATCCTGTCCAGCTTTCCATATTACCGTTAGTAATAGTGGTTTGGGCAGATGCGCTTAGCGAAATAAACGCTGCCAGAACCAGTAGTAAAATCTTATTCATTATTCTATTTTTTGTTTCGGGGCGAAAAATACGCAAGAAACCCATACTGCCAAACCAGTTATTCACAATCAACAAGCTTTAACGGGATGTTAAATTGCTGTTGGTGCCAATTTTTAATAAGCAGAAACAAAAAAGCCCGCCGTTATTAAAACGGCGGGCCGAAACCTATCTATAGGATTATTTATTGGCTTTTTCAGCATTGAGTAGCTGTACACCTAATATGCTTTCAAGCATACTTGCCTCTTTGCCACTTGTGTTACCAGCCATATACGTGGTAGGTAACTGCATCTTAGAAAGAGCCTCTGCTACACCAATCTTGGTATCTTTTTCAAACTCAGCCTTCTGCTGCGGGGTTAAACCCGCCGAAACCAGTTTCGAGTTTTTATACGATTCGGCGTCAGCATCGGTCTTCACCTTTTGGGCCTGTAGCACCGCCGTTTGGGCGCTCAAGGCAGCAACTTCCTTTTCCTGCTGGGCCTGGGTAATAGCCTGGGCCTTGATAACCTCTTGCTCCCACTTAGCTTTGGCAGCGGCAGCTTTACCCTGCAACTCTGTAGTTATGGCGTCCTGCTCAGCCTTTTTACTGTTAGCAATAGCGGTTTGTACCTGCATATAAGCCTCCTGCTGCACTTTTATCTGCCTTTCTACCTCCTCATCGTAATCGATAGCGTTGATAGATAAACCCTGCAGCAACACATGGTAGGTTTTAATGGCAGAAACCTCCTGGCGTATGGGGCCTTTGGCATCCTGCTCAATTCGCACCACGGTTACAGTTTTGTCTGCATTCATCAGGTCGTCGTGTATCTTTATATCTTCCTGTACTGTGCGATACACGCCATTTATACTTTGGTCCTCTATATAAGAGAGTAGGTCGTTACGTTTTTCGGCACTCGACTCCTTACTACTCATCAGCGGGCCGGTCATATACACAGCTTTGGTTACCACCTGACGTATCAATTGCTGCTCTACTGCCTGCTGCGAACCGAAGTCGGTGTGCAGTTTAAGTATGGCTTTATTGTCAGCAGGCATGTACCATCGCACAGAGCCTGCCATTTGGGCGTGTCCACCATCATTAAAGCGTATCTTGATAGATTCGTCAACATTAGTATTACCGTCGTTTTTTTTGCTGAACCAAAATTGGTTCGATTTTTTGTAGTGCGTAGCAGTACCGAAGTTCTGTGCCACCGGGCCGGGTGTAGTGTATAGACTAACTGCACCGGTAAAAGCACTTTGTATAATTACAATTTCTGAGTTATCTACGTTTTCTACCAATTTGCCTGAAAATATAAGCACTACAAGCAATAGCAGGCCCAAGCCGGCATAGAGTAAATTTCTTAATGTCAAATTCGGTTGTTTCATATTTTTAAATGGGTTATTCATGTTTTGTTTTTTTTATTTCTGTTTCTTGTTATAATAATTTGTTCGATTCGTCTTTCAACTCCTCTGCGGCCTTATAATTCTTGTAAGCCTCGTCCTGCACTTTCTCTACAACCAGTTTTGCCTCATCTGCTTTTTCTTTTGCTTTCGCAATCTTTTCGGGCAGGCTGTCGGTAGCTGTTTCCGGATGTTTATCTTTTGGTTGTGCCTTACGGAAAGAACCAAAAAGCGGCTTATTAAACAGCACCGGAATTAAAAACTCGGTAGTAAAAATCAGCACAGTGGCTGCTGCAAGGCATAATTCTAGTAGTGCCCACATATTTGTTGGGTTTAATTATTGGTGCCTTGCCGTGGTAGCATAGCGCGGCCCGACACTTAAAATATTAAGCTATGCGTTTGAAATTTTGTCCGCTTTAAGCGCGGGGCTCCCTGCGGGAGAACTGGTGGGCTGCGTTACCGCGGTAACACTTTTATTTTTTTCAGCTTGAGAATTCGTCCCGCTTGCGGGATTACTGTTCAGGGGGATGAAATATTGTTCACATATAGCTTAAGACGAATAAGTAAAGGCAATATTTTATAACACCATGCGAATTTGCACAGTTTAGAAACAGTCTAAATACTTTGCAATTAACTACTCTACAGGGACTTCATCCTGGTCAACGGTTACTTCGTTTTTTGCATCCTGCTCCTCTTCCCGTTTGCGGAAAATGGCAAAACCTATTAAAGAACCGATAAAGAAAAGTCCAAAAATTATTAAGGGTAAATAAGACTTCATAGGCAATGGTTTTGCCTAAAAGTAGATACGTTTTTTTCAAAAAAAGAATTTTTGAGCAAGTATTTTTTGTATATAAAACACCCCAAAACATATTGGTATAGAACTTGAAATTAAGGTCAGTAACAACAAAACTACAATGCAATGAGAACGATACAACAAAAATGGATCATGATAGCAGGGCTGGTAACTATATCCGTGCTAACCCTTTTCTTCCGTCCTGCATTTGCGGGCCAATCCATTACAAAACAAAAAGAAGCCGTCAGCTTAAAAGATGCCCGTGCCGCTGTAAATCAGGCCCTTTTAAACGTTAACCAGCAGCAAAAAAAGATAAATGAGCTTGCAACACAATGCAGCCAGACAAAAGATAAAAGCGCTGCTGTGCACCAGCAGTATGCTGAAGCAAAGAAGGAATTGAAACTTCGGCGTGCTTTGTTAAAGGAAAGAACTAAAGAGATGGCTGCAGCGCATAAGCTTATTATTAAGGAGCAGGAGGGGGCGCTAATTGCCCAACGCAAAGAATTACATAAGGCAGAAGCAAAGCTAAACAAACAACTTACACAGCGTGATGCGGCCGCCGCCAACCAGGCTTATGTGATGGTAGCTGAGCGTGATAAAGTACGCGATGCAGAAAGCCGCATTGAGTATGCAAAAATAAACCGGGACGTTGACCTGTACCTGGTAAATAAGGAACTACGCGATACAAAAGGTAATGAATGGTTTGGTTTGACTGTAATGACCGAAGATGCCCTTGGAGTAACAAGTAAATAATTGTACTTGCCCAAACTTAGTTGTCCCAGAGAGGTTTTAGCGAGCCACTTGCAGTAACATATCACTCAGAGCATAGATTACCACTTCTTTCACATACTTACTTTCTTACTTTCGCGTTTACATGCGTGTGAAAAAACTCGACTGGTTAGTTGTTAAAAGTTTTATCGGTCCGTTTATACTTACCTTCTGCATTGCCCAGTTTGTATTGGTAATGCAGTTTTTGTGGAAATATGTAGACGACCTGGTAGGTAAAGGCCTGGATACATGGGTACTAATGGAGTTATTGATGTATGCCTCTGCAAGGCTGGTGCCCATGGCGTTACCCCTGGCAGTATTGTTGGCTTCTATTATGACTTACGGCTCGTTTGGTGAGCATTACGAACTAACAGCTGTAAAATCTGCGGGTATATCGCTGTTCAGGTTTATGCGCTCGCTTATTATTACCGTAACGCTTATCAGCATTTTCGCATTCTTTTTTTCAAATAACCTGTTGCCCAGGGCCAACCTGAAGTTTGGGGCCCTTCTGTACGACATACGCCACCAGAAACCTACTGTGGCGCTTAAGCCGGGGATTTTTTACAGCGGCATAGATGGATTTTCGATAAGGGCCGGTGAAAAAGATGATGAAACCAATACCCTGTATAACATTACGGTATATGACCATAGCAGCGGCAAAGGCAACGACCACGTAATTACCGCAAAAAAAGGAATGATGACCCAGGATGATGATGCCCTGGCCCTGACGCTGAAACTGGATACCGGAAAACAATACCGCGAAATAGACCCAAAAGATAATGCTGCCAATACTTACCAGATGGTAAACACACAGTTTTCATCGTGGGAGAAGCGTTTTGACCTTTCGCAGTTTAAGTTAAACCGTACGGATGAAAATTTCTTTAAAGATTTGAAGCAGATGCTAAATCTCGACCAGTTGTATAATGCTATTGATACAATAAACATAGAAGCCAATAACCTTAAACAGGGATATAACAATTACATAGCACCATATTTCAGCCTTAAAAAATTTGGATTGGACACTTTGAAAAATGAGACCAAAATAGCGCCGGTTAAATTTGCGAAGGCAGATGACCTGCTAAAAGAATATGACCATGCCAAGAGAATACAGATAATGGAAATTGCGATGAACCATACCCGGAACATCAAAAACTTTTCAGATGTAACCAGTAAACAATTGGAATATAAAGACCGTGACCTGACATCGCACATGGTAGAAGTTTACCGCAAGTTCACTTTGTCTATTGCATGCCTGGTGCTGTTCTTTATAGGGGCGCCACTGGGCTCTATTATCCGCAAGGGTGGGTTAGGCTGGCCGCTTTTTTACAGTGTGCTGTTTTTTATTGTATACCATGTCACCTCTATTATAGGTGAAAAGTTATCGGAGAATAATGTGCTTACGATTTTTGCCGGCATGTGGCTTTCTACTTTTATATTAATGCCTATTGGGTTGTTCTTAACACTAAAAGCAAACAGCGACTCTAAGCTTTACAGTACTGACTATTACCGCAATTTGTTCCGGAAATCTACTCCTAAAAAACAAAGCGCTTGAAACATTTTTTAGTTCAAAACAAGATATTCTTCTTGCTTTATGCTTCATTTTTGGCAGTAGGGGCTGTACTTATTGCTAATATGGAACGGGGTAATGAAATACTATTTTTCAATTCGCTGCATAACCCTCTATCCGATTCGTTTTTTAAATACATTACACGTTTAGCAGAGTTGCCGTTGCTGCTGCTTGGGCTTGTAATGGCTGTGCGCTTTAGCTACGGTAAAGGCCTCATACTATCTATTAATATGCTGCTTGTGTTTGGCATAACCACTTTTTTGAAGCATGTTGTATTTGAGCAACAAATACGGCCCTCTATTTTTTTTGAAGGGAAAGTAACGCTCAACTTTATAGAGGGGCTTGAAATATTAAAGTATAACAGTTTCCCATCGGGCCATACGGCAGGTGCATTTGGTATGTTTTGCATGCTATCGATACTATTACACAACAAAAAATGGAGTTATCTTTTTTTTACGCTGGCCTTGCTGGTAGGTATCTCCAGGGTATACCTTTTGCAGCATTTTTTTAGGGATGTGTATGCCGGTTCCATGGTGGGTGTAGTGGTCAGTTCAGTTTTTTATCTAACTTTCGTGCGCACCGGTTGGTATGGCAACCTGGCCTGGAAAGATAAAGCACTGCTAAAGAAATGATAGAACAGTTCAGGAAAGAGATAATGCAGTTCCCTACTCAATTGTTGCTAATAGCAATTGGGGCATTGCTGTTTATTCCTTCAATTGGTACGGTTCACCTTTTTGATTGGGATGAGATAAATTTTGCAGAAAGCGCCCGCGAAATGCTGCTAACACAGAACTATCGCATGGTGCAAATCAATTTTCAGCCTTTTTATGAAAAGCCCCCCCTGTTTATATGGCTGCAGGCAATTAGCATGAGTTACTTTGGTGTGAATGAATTTGCGGCACGGCTACCCAACGCTGTTTGTGGTATAATTACCATGCTGGTAGTATTTAATGCTGGCAGGCACGTTTTCAAATCGCAGCTGGGCGTGTTATGGGCTATTTTATTTGCATGCTCAATGTTGCCCCAGATTTATTTTAAGAGCGGTATAATAGACCCTGTATTCAACCTTTTCATATTCCTGGGTATCTTCTTTATTTACAAGCTAACAATTCAAAACGATTTTGAAGACAACCGGACACGACGCCGGAACCGGCGATGGAACCTGGTATTAAGTGCCTTATTTATAGGGCTGGCTACCCTGACCAAAGGTCCGGTGGCAATATTAGTGCTGGTGCTTACCGCTTCTACCTATTTTTTTGTGCACCGGGGTAAGCTTAAAATAGAACTGAGTGAGATGTTGATGTGGTGGGTGCTGGTAAGTATAGTAGTAGTAACATGGCTGAGTTTTGAAATAAAAGCCAACGGGCTGACTTTTGTAGATGAGTTTGTAAAATACCAGATTCGTTTGTTCAGCACTAGTGATGCGGGGCATGGCGGGCCTTTTTACTATCACTTTGTAGCGCTGCTTATTGGTGTATTTCCGGCATCCGCTTTAATCTTCGATTCGTTTAAAAAGAATGCCCACGACGACTCTACACAGCATTACTTTAAGCGCTGGATGATTTACCTACTGGTAGTAGTGCTGTTACTTTTTAGCATAGTAAAAACAAAAATACTCCACTACTCTTCGCTCTGTAATTTCCCCATTACCTTTTTAGCAGCTTATTACTTAAGCCACTTGTTCGACGGCAAAATGAAATGGACGTGGAAACAAACGGTGCCACTGATAATGATAGGCGTATTAATAGTGGCCGGTGTAACTGCCGGCATATTTGTAATGCAACGGCCAGAAATAGTAATAAACTATGTAAAGGATGAGTTTGCGAAAGAATGCCTGAAAGCCACTGTATACTGGACCCGCAACGATTTGTATTTTGTAATCCCTTACCTGGCACTTTTGGTAATTTCGATTTTACTGGCACAAACCAAACATGTAAAGCTGGGAGCTTATATGCTTATAATAAGCACGGGTTTATTTGTAAGCACTGTAATGACCTTTATAATACCACGGGTTGAAAAATATTCGCAGGCTGCGCTTATAGAGTTTTTAGAAACAAAGAAAAAAGAAGAATGTGTAATTGAAACAGCGGGGTTTAAAAGCTATGCCCATTACTTTTACGCAGCCAAACCATTACCATCTGCCAATGGTGAAAACAAAACGTTTTATGTTGTTACCAAAGTGAATAAACTGGATAAGATACGGGTGTGGTATTGGCATTATGATTTGAAGGAGTTGTATAGAAAAAACGGATGGGTATTTCTTGAACGAGTAAACAAGCCTGCATGAGCATTATTTCCGGCATAGTAAAACGGTTTTTATATCCCCAACACCTTTACCAGGTAATTAAGCTGCAGCGCAACCGCAAGAAGGTATTGCGTGTTTATGATGATGCTCAGCTGAAATTGTATTCACAGTTGCTGCCTAAAGATTTTTTGCACTACGGCTACTTTGATAACCCGGCGATTGACCCACACGATATTTCGATAAACGATTTGTATAAAGCACAGGAAGATTATGGCTGGCAGATAGTGAACCATATAACCGACACCGAAAATCCCGTGCTGGACATTGGGTGTGGTATGGGCGGCTTATTGGCGCTTATGCAAACCAAAAACATAAAGGCGGTGGCCCTAACTCCTGATAAGAACCAGGTAAGGCATGTAACCGAAAAATACAAAGGCACGCAAGTGCTCGATTGCCGCTTTGAAGATATGCCGGTAAATGGTTTTGAAAATTACTTTGGTACGGTTGTAACTTCAGAATCGTTGCAGTATCTGCAGTTGGATAAAGCGCTGCCCCTAATAAACACAATATTGAAACCAGGAGGCCGGTGGGTTGCCTGCGACTATTTTAAAAAAGGTGAAGCCGGAGAAAAAAGCGGCCACAACTGGCAGTTATTTACCAGCAGGTTGGAAGAAAATGGATTAAAAATCACCTACCAGCGCGATATTACCCCTCATGTATTACCTACTATTGCATACGTTTATATGTGGGCCAACCAGATTGGTATGCCTATTAAAGATTTTGCATTGGGTAAGTTACAGGTAAAGGCCCCGGGAATTTACTATGCCCTAGAAGAATCGCTGCCCGCCATAGAGCAAAAGATAAGCAAAAACGTAGATACTATTAACCCAACCATATTTGCAGCCAACAAGCAGTATATGCTAATGGTGATAGAACGGGCCTAATAAATTAATAATCGGGCGCTTATGCATTTTTAGAGAATGTGCGTAATTTTTTTGCGCCTGACTTTTGCTTAAGCATAATTTACTACATTCCGAATACAAAAATCCCAGACACATGAAAAAACTGTACTTATTATCTTATGTACTTCTGCTTGCCCTGTATTGCGAACAGGCAAATGCGCAGAGTACATTTGCCCAGGTCCGTAATTTATTACAAGCTAACTGTGCCGGCTCTGGTTGCCATGGTGCAGGTGCGCCTACGTTTGATGTTACGGCATCTGAATCTGATTTGTATAACGCCCTTGTAAACATTACCCCTACCAATCCGGCAGCGGCGGCTAAAGGCGATAAGCGAGTAACACCCGGTTATGTTGACAGAAGTTTTTTATTAAGAAAACTTGCGCATGGCCTGCCCGAGACAAACCCTCACCTGGCACTTACCCAACCACAGGAAGGAGCCCCGATGCCCGATGGCTTACCAGCCCTGGCAGCAAAAGATGTAGAACTGGTTCGTCAATGGATTTTATTTGGCGCACCCCTTACCGGTACTGTAATTGATACTGCTACTTTAAATACTTACTACAGCGGCAAAGGTATAGATGATACTTATGCATCGCATGATGCGCCGGCACCGAGCGAGGGCTTTCAGATATATGTAGGTAAAGTATTCATACCTGCACAAACAGAAATTTACTACTATATAAAGCACAATCCACGCTTGCCATCAAATGTCGAAATTCCGAAAGTAAACACGATGTTGCCATCTGCCACGCATCACTTTGTAATTTTTAAATTTTTGCCGGGAGGTTCATCTAACTATGCCGAAGGATTACGCTTAGAGGCGCAAAGTTCGCACGCAGATGTATCGGACGGAATAGGAACCGGCCCTAACTTATGGCAATACGATTTGCCTGCCGGTACAGCTTACTTTTGGGAGCAAAGCACTGTGCTTGATTTTAACCTGCACATATTTAACCCTAAACACGATACGGTGGTAGCAGCCGACTTATACATCAACTTGTATACCCAGCCACTTGGCACGGCCTCTAAATTTATGCTGATAAGAAATTACCCTGTGTTTAGCATTGCAATACCACCAGACGGACAGGAACACGAATTTGTAGAAATAGCAAATGATACCAATGAAACTAAAATGTGGAATGTATGGCAGCTTTATGGCCACACACATAAATTAGGTACAGATTATGACATTTTTCAACGCAACCCCGATGGTAGCATGGGTGAGCAGGAATACGAAAGCTGGATGAGCTACGAACAAGGGTTTAATGTGGGCTACCATCGCTACGGAGTAGATGCCACGTTCAGGTTCTTTCCAGATGATTCATTATTACCGATTGACCCACGCATTGGATGGATACACAGGGCGAGATACAAGAACACTACACAGGATACGATATTCTGGGGGTTGACCTCGGCCGAAGAGATGATGGTGATGGGCTTTCAGTATGTATACGGCGATGATTTAGGGCCTTTGCCATCAGGTATAGATGAACTGCAGAGCATCAGGCTGAAGGTATTTCCTAATCCGGCATCAGACGGTGTAACATTAAACTACATACTGGAGCGTACGGCAGATGTAAAAGTAGAGTTAACCAATATATTGGGCGAATCGGTAACTATAATGGAGCATAAAAATAAACCAGCGGGCAATTACCTGGACGATGTAGAACTGGACCAAAAACTTGCAGCCGGTATGTATTTGCTAACGCTGCGCAGCGGCAACTCGGTTACCACCCGGCGCCTTGTAATTGAATAACACCAGTTGAATAGAAACCATTAAATGCTCAAAAAACCAACTATAACATGAAAAAATTTTTATCAGTACTACTTTTACTAACCTACGTAACTTGCGCTATAGCGCAAAATGCTATACCAAATGCGGGTTTTGAAACCTGGAATGTAAACCCTAATTATGACGACCCACAAAGCTGGGGTACCATTAACGGCCTTACTTATGCATTAGGTGTAAGAACTGTAACCAAGGCCACCGGCGCTAATGCGCACTCCGGTACAGCGGCCATTAAGCTGGAATCGAAAAACATAATTATACAAGGTACAGCGCCGGGAATAGCCGCTACAGGAACTATTAACCCAAATACACAAGCGGTTGACGGTGGGGTGGTATTTCACAGAAGGCCGATATCAATTACCGGATGGTATAAGTATATACCAAACGGTGTTGACACAGGAACTGTAAGTGTTTATTTATGGAAATGGAGCAACGGTGCGCGTGTAGAAATAGGAACAGCTGAAATAGCTTTTACTACTACTGTAAACACCTATACTCAATTTACTGCAGATTTCGATTACTCATCTACCCTGTTTCCTGACTCTATGACGGTTACGTTGCTTACCAGCTCGCGTGCGCAAGGCTCGCCGGTAGGCACCCAGCTTTTTATAGATGACCTGGATATGGTAATGTGTAATAATTTCTCTGCTTCGGCTACTGCGGGCGCCCCAGCCACCTGCACCGCAGCCAATGGTACCGCTACCGTTACTGTAGCCAATAGCGCCGGCGAAAATGTTTACAACTGGAGCAACAGCGCCTCTACAGCTGCAATAACTGCGGCAGCAGGAACATACATAGTAACTGTAACGGATGGAAACTTATGCTCGGCAACGGCATCGGCAATCATTACAGCTACCAGTGTGGCCATCAATCCGTCGGCAACTTCTACCAGCACTGTGTGCACATCTAACTCAGGTACAGCTACAGCAAGTGCAAGTGCCGGTACCACTCCTTACAGCTTTTTATGGTCGAATAATGCAACTACGGCTACTATATCTAACCTGGGAGCAGGTGCTGTAAACGTTACCGTAACGGATGCGAACGGATGTTCGGGCACTGCCAGCACCACTGTAAACTCCATGGATATTACCATTACCTCAACTGTAGTAGCCACACCAACATCGTGCGGATCAAGCACAGGATCGGTTACAGTTACCCCAACCAACGGAACCGCCAATTATACTTACGGCTGGAATGTGGCGGGTAATAGCCAAACAGTATCCAGCTTACCGGCAGGTAGCTACCAGGTTACTATTACCGATGCTAACGGATGCTCGGGCACCGCCAGCGGCAATGTAACCACACCCAATGGTCCACAAGCCACATATGTGGCTACAGGCCCTTCGTGCAATGGAGGAAGTAACGGCTCGGTAAATGTTACTACCACGGGTGGTAATGGCAACCTTACCTATACCTGGAACCCTTCTTTTAGTACTGAGGACATATCAGGACTATCGGCAGGAACTTATTCGCTGACTATTAACGATGCTAATAATTGTGTGTTTACCCTTACGGCAATTGTTACCGAACCGGATGCAATAACAGCGGTTTTAGAACCTCAAAATGTAACCTGTAACGGGGCAGCAGACGGTGAGGTGACTGCAATGCCATCTGGTGGAACAGGCGCTTATACATATGCGTGGGCCGGCGGTTCTACCGGTGCTACTGTAACCGGTGTAGATGCAGGAACTATAAATGTGACAGTATCGGATGCTAATTTGTGTTCGGCCTCCTTTACAGGTGCTGTTACTGAACCAGCAGCTTTGGTAATTGCTTCGCCGGTTGTAACACCTGCAACCTGTAATGGTGCTGCAAGCGGTTCGATAGATTTAACCGTTTCGGGAGGTACACCGTCGTATACATACGCTTGGACCTCTGGCACTGGAGAAGATCCTTCTGGGCTAAGTGCAGGAACTTATACTGTAACTGTAACAGATGCCAATGGCTGCACAGCTACCCAATCAGCCACAGTAACAGAACCGGCTGTGCTGGGAGTTACCCTAACGGTAACAGACGCGTCGGCATTTGGAGCATCAGACGGATCGATAAGCACTGCTGTAACAGGTGGAACCGCCAATTACACCTATGCCTGGAGTAATTCTACAACCAATGCTGATGTAAGCAATTTAACAGCAGGCAACTACTGCCTAACTGTAACAGACAACAACTCCTGCACAGTATCAGCTTGCGATGTAGTAGATGCCCCATCGGCTATTGGCAATATTGCAGACAGCAACATTAAAGTATATCCTAACCCGGCTACTTCTTTTGTAACTATCGAAGTTGAAAACACCTCAACTTTTGCAGTTTACACGTTAGAAGGCCGCCTGGTAAAAGAAACAACCATCAACAGCGGCAAAACTACTGTTGATGTTACTCAACTGCCTGCGGGCGTTTACTCTTACCAGTTGAAGAATACTTCGACCGGAACAGTAGCCGGCGGCAACCTGCAGATCGAACATTAAAAAGAACTCCCTCGCACCAAATAAAACTCCCGCAAAGCGCAAGCCGAGCGGGAGTTTTTGTTTTCAGATTGTAATCATATTAGAAAACGGCGGCCAATTTACTGAAATTAAGACCAGATAAGAGTTTACTTAGTTTATGATGAGACATATTCCATTATCCTATCATTGCAGAATATGCTCAGGAAATACTGAATGGGTGGCTAAAGTTCGGCTGGGTTACTAAAACAACTATTGACCAATGGGGCGTATGTTGCTAACACATGAGTTAAAGAGGACTAAATTATGCTGCCAAAATAAATGACAACCTGGAAGAGCTGCTATAAGTCTAACGGTTTTGTACGATAAAACTACAGCCTACTTTAAATAACCCCCTTTTCAGTTACTCCATGCAAAAAACATGATACTGGCCGTTTTTTTTGGTAATTAGATCCTCCTACTTTTTTACAAACCGCCGGGTAAGCATATTGCCTCTATTTTCAAGCGTAAGCGTGTATACGCCTGCCGGCATGGCAGAAACATCAAAATTCCAGTTATTGCTACTTTTCACCTCCAGGGCTTCACGTATCAATGTCTCACCCAAAACGTTACGAATAATCACTTCGGCGTTATAGGTTGATCCGGCGTGGTTTAACTGAACATTAAGAAAAGATGTAGCAGGATTAGGCATTAAAATAATATTGCCCAAAACAGTCGGATCATCAATATCGGTGCACACCACATTAGCCGTTATAGGCACACGTACAGATACACAAGGGGCGGCCTGCAACTGCCAGTTATAAAAGAAAT
>DATGWP010000176.1:0-4756 GCA_035299425.1 Chitinophagales bacterium
CGGACGTATGCCTACCAATGATTTGATGTTGGTGATTAAAAGAGATTTCATTCAACAATCTTACAAAAACTTTAGATGCAAATACAGGAATACAATTAACCACATAGGCACATAGAATACAAAACAGCCAGAAGTGGCAATTGTCACCCTCATTAAAAAGTGAGCAAAAGAGAACATTAGAACTGCATGGATTGCATTCTTCTGTTGCCTCGCATTTACCCTTGTATTCATTGCCTTTCTATGTGTCTATGTGGTTCAAAAATGTATTTGCCTCTTGTATTTGATGTAATTTGCATTCTTCTGTTGCCTGACATTTAATCTTGTATTCATTGCCTTTCTATATGCCTATGTGGTTCAAAAATGTATTCGCATTTTGCATTTCCCCTTGCTATTCCTTACTTCGTAATTCAAACTTCCTCTATGCCCGGCAACAGTTTTGGAGAAATTTTCCGCATTACCAGCTTTGGCGAAAGCCACGGCAAAGCTATAGGCGTAGTGATAGACGGCTGCCCGGCTGGTTTAGAGATTGACCTCGATTTTATTCAACGTGAACTTGACCGCCGCAAGCCCGGTCAATCGGCCATTACCACCCAGCGCAAAGAGAGCGATACGTTTGAAATACTCTCGGGCATTTTTGAGGGTAAGACCTTAGGCTCGCCCATTGCCATTACCATTAAAAACGAAGACCATAAGTCTGAGGACTATACGCATATAAAAGATGCTTACCGCCCCAGCCATGCCGATTTTACTTACGATGCCAAATATGGCATACGCGATTACCGCGGCGGTGGCCGAGCCAGCGCCCGCGAAACAGCCGCCCGTGTTATTGCCGGTGCCATAGCCAAGCAGCTTTTGAAGAAGGCCGGTATTGCTATAAGCGCTTATGTATCCTCGGTAGGTAAACTATCGGTAGAGAAAGATTACACCCAACTGGACCTAAGCAAAACAGAAAGCAACATAGTGCGCTGCCCCGATGAGGAAACCGCCAACCGCATGATTGAACTGATACAGGATACCAAAGCCAAAGGCGATACGGTGGGTGGAATTGTTACCTGCGTAATAACCGGCACACCGGTAGGCCTGGGCGAACCGGTGTTTGATAAACTACATGCTGAGTTAGGCAAAGCTATGCTGAGCATTAACGCCGTGCATGGGTTTGAATACGGCAGCGGCTTTGCGGGTACCCGGTTAAACGGCAGTAAGCACAACGATATTTTTGAGAAGGATGCCGAAGGTAAAACCATCACGCATACCAATAACTCGGGAGGCATACAAGGCGGAATCAGCAACGGTATGGATATCTACTTTAATGTGGCGTTTAAGCCTGTTGCTACTATTATGCAAACGCAGCCAACCCTCGACAGCACCGGCAACGAAACCGAGATAAAAGGCAAAGGCCGCCACGACCCTTGTGTAGTACCCCGCGCAGTGCCAATAGTAGAAGCTATGGCTGCGCTGGTGCTGGCAGATTTTTGGTTGAGAAACAAAACTTCGCGGAGTTAAATACTCCTATTTATTAAGCATTCCGAGCTCTTCCGCTCAAAGCTGCAGGAACTCTTGGAACAGCAAGGCGCAAATGGGAAAGCAAAAAACAAATGCTAGAAAAAATGAAGTATTGGCTTATATTAATTGTTTTTACACAGGGTTGTTCACCGTCACAATCTGGTTCAGCGGAAGATAGATTTAAATATTTTTCTCTCGAAGATCCTATGGAAAAGGCATGGCTTGAAAAAGATACAGCATTTTATATAAACCGAATTGATTCATTAAAATATTTCGATTTCCCAAAACTAGCGCACGAAGCGAATAATCTTTCTATTGTTACAGGCTTTGGATGGGCACTTATTGATCCTTATGATGCCGAATATCAAAGAAAGGATACCGACAGTTCCTTTTTTAAAGAAAATATAATAGCAGGATTTGAAGCCTACAAAGAATCGGAAATGTTTATGCGGGATATCCCTAATATCATCTTAATGCATAGGTATTCCCACTATGACGCCCATATGAAAATATCAGAGACCGACAGTTTAGATGTGGCCCGTTTCCTAGAAGATGTTGCAAACAATAACTTTTCTTTAAGTTCAAATAAGCGTTAAGTTGTGAGATAACCCCTACTTCGAGTGTTCCGAAGGATCATTTAGAAGTTCCAAAGAAAAAGAAGTCTCCGACTTCTTAGCGCAAAGTAGAACCACCACTCACTTCTCCTCCACCTTACTCAAAATCTTACAATAGGTAAAAGAGACTAAACTACCGGCAGTGTAAAATAAAACGTAGCGCCTTCATTCACTACGCCTTCGGCGCGCACCGAGCCGTTATGCCGCTCTACAATGCGCTTAACAAGCAACAAGCCAAGGCCAATACCTTCAAAATCTTTGGCGCCATGCAGGCGCTGAAACGCACCAAAAAGGCGGTCGTAGCTGGCCATATCAAAACCTGCACCGTTATCGCGAATGTAAATGGTAATGTCTTTATCGGTTTGGTTACAACCAACTATTACCACCGGGTTTTCTTTTTTAGAGGAGTACTTTATGGCATTAGAAAACAGGTTTACCAGCACCTGTTCTATCATCGAGCTATCGGCTACTACCACAGGCAGCTTGCCCGCTATTTCAAGTTTTGCCTTATGCGGCGCGGCGAACAATATATTATCCCATACACTGCTAACCAGGTCGTTCATATCTATAGGGCCGTATACTAGTTTATCTTTTCCAAACTTAGCAAGCTTAAAAAGATCATCGATAATGGTGCTCATCCGCTTGCTGCTCTTTTCTATGTATTCAAAAAGTTCAAGCGCATCGGCATTCATCGAGTCGCGGTGCTCGGTCTGTATAATTTTGGCAAACCCTATTATAGAGCGTAATGGCGCACGTAAATCGTGCGATACAGAGTAAGAGAACGCCTCCAGTGCCTGGTTGGCTTCCGTAAGCTCGGCAGTGCGCCTGGCCACACGCTCCTCCAGCTCGGCATTAAATTTTAAAAGCTCTTCCTGCGCGTGTTGCTTTTCCTGTTTTTCTTTTGCCTCGGCAAGGGCGCGGGTTATTTTGGGCACCAGCGAAAAAAGCCGGCTCTTTACCACATAATCTACCACCCCGCTTTTAATAAGGTCTACCGCTACCTCTTCGCCTAGCGTGCCCGAAACAAGTATAAAAGGAATATGGGGGGCAATTTGTTGCTGCACAGCAAAAGCAGCTTCTCCGTTAAAAAAAGGCTGTGAATAATCTGACAATATAATATGGGGCTTAAAATCACGAATTCGGTCTTCGTAATCTTTTTGGGTTTGCACCACCTCTACCAGCATATTAAGCCCGCTGTTGCTCAGTTCATTCAAAAGCAGGATAACATCACCTTTGTTATCCTCATTAATCAGTACACGTATTTTATCACTCATATCAACCGGTCAAAAATATAAGTTTTGAGTTACCGTGCTATTAAAATAACAATGGCAGAAGATACCGCCCCCCACCCTGATGCCGCTATATTGGTTTGCAATACAACATACCAGACAGCTATTAGCAGGCGTGTAATTTGCAAGCACTGTTACAAAAAGTTATTAACGAATCACCCCAAAAGGGGATGGCTACAAATTCGTTTTTGCGAAACTCATTCTATACATTTGAGGTATACTTTTCAAAATATTTATTTCACTAAAAACATATTTATGAAAAAATTGTATTCTCTGTTTTTGGCCATGCTGGTGCTAAGCGGCCTGTTTGCCAAAGATGTGGATGTAAACCAGGCCATGCAGGTAGCCAAAAACTTCTACCTGCAAAACAACCCCACGGCGGGTAATATTTCCATACAGTTGGCTTATGCCTGCACTACTGCCGAAAACGTGGGCAGCCCTATCGATGGCAAACCGGTGTATTACGTATTTGATATAGCAGGCAACGGCGGCTTTGTAATAGTATCGGGCGATGATCTGGTAGAACCTGTATTGGGTTACAACACCACCGGCCACTACCCGGCAGAAAAAATAAACCCATCGGCCGCCAAGTGGATGGAGAATTACAAAAAACAAATAATATATGTAAAACAAAATGTACATGAAACTACCGATGAGATAACCCGGAAATGGGACTACTACTACCGCAACATACCGGTAGCAGATAACACCTCGCGCGCTGCCCAGGCGGTAAACCCATTGTGCCAAACACAGTGGAACCAGGCACCTAACGAAAACGGCATGTGTCCTTTCGATAACCAATACAACCAACGCACTGTTACCGGTTGTGTAGCCACAGCTATGGCGCAAATCATGAAATTCTGGAATTACCCTACCAATGGTACCGGTTTTCGCTCATACAATGAGCAGAGCTATGGTACTCAGTCGGCCAACTTTGGCAGCGCTACCTACAACTGGACCGGGATGCCCAATGTGCTTAATAGCGCCGATGCCGATGTGGCTTTATTAATGTACCACTGCGGTGTGTCGGTTGAAATGGATTACGGTGTAGCTGCTACCGGTGGCAGCAGCGCCTATGTGGTGGCCAGTATGAGCCCCGGCCAGGCATGTGCCGAGTACTCTTACAAAACCTACTTTGGTTACGACCCTGCTACCCTGCAGGGCGTGGTGCGCAATAATTACACCGATGCCAACTGGGTTAATTTAATGAAAACCGAATTGGATGCAGGACGGCCTATACAATATGCCGGCTTTGGTGGTGGCGGTGGCCACACATGGGTGTGCGATGGTTACGATAACAACAACATGTTTCACCAAAACTGGGGATGGGGTGGCAATAGCGATGGCTAC
>DATGWP010000177.1:0-1977 GCA_035299425.1 Chitinophagales bacterium
TTTTTGGTGCCACCGCCGCCAACGTTTTGTTTGGCCACTTCGTTGTGAAAAGGGCATTTGCCCATGTTGTTTGCTTCCATATTAAGTGAGTTGTGAATATTTTTTGATCTCTCCGTTAGTAGTTATGTTACGGCCGGGAAATAAGGATGCAAAACTAGGACAGGCTTTTCATAAATAGCATCAACTTGTTTAATCATTCGCCGGCTGTCGTGAGTTTCACAGCCTGCACGGGTCTTGCTTGCCGACCCCGTGGTTTGATGAAACGAATTTCCAATATCTCTACTCCCGGGTTTAGCCACATATCCTCTCCAGACTATCAGCGAGCATCCCGGGCACACCTCCAAACTGTATTACATATTCGTACTGTTCATGTTCAATATGAATACTCCAATTGATGCAATGAGTACACTACCACATAGCTGGTTTATACCGGGGTTATTATTGTATATTTAATAACTCTATACCCCCTGCTTACTTCTTCCTGCCCCATTTTCTACAATTAAAAAACAAAAAACATGAATCCACGCAACTCGTTTTTCCTGCTGTGCTGCACAGCCCTGCTCTTCTTTTTTTCTTCCTGCGGAGAAAACACAAACAATACCAGTACGGCTGCTGATGCCGATAGTACGGCCAACAATGCCGGTACCACTACAGCCTCCACTATTGTTACCAGTCCAGAAACGATTATGACCGTAATCCACAAGGTTGCCGATTTTGCCAAATGGAAAGCTTCTTTTGAAGCACACGATTCAATGAAGCTGGCATCCGGCATACATAATTATGTTATTGGCCGTGGTGTGGACGATAGCAATACCTTGCTGGTAGCTACCAAGGTAGACGATATTGATAAAGCAAAGGCCTTTATGAAAGACCCCGGCCTGAAAGCAGCCATGAAACAGGGTGGCGTAATAGGTACGCCTTCTGTTATGACCCTGACCACCGAAGTTTACCAGGATACGGCAACGCTTAGCCCCGGTATCACCAGGTCACTAACCACTTTTACAGTAAAAGATTGGGATGCATGGAAAAAAGTGTTTGAAAGCCACAGGCAAACACGGTTGGATAATGGCATAACGGATAGAGTGTATGGTTATGATGTGGATGACAACCATAAGGTAAGCCTTGTAGTAGCGGTTAACGACACAGCTAAAGCAAGGGCCTTCTGGACCTCCGATCTTTTGAAGCAGCAAAGAGCTGAGTCAGGGGTAACGTCTCAGCCGCAGCGATTTTTGTTCCGCGTGGTTCAGCGCTACTAAACGATAGAAGTGTTAGGGTTTGGAAACCGGAAGCGATGTAAAGGAAAGGGGTAGAAAAGGACATAGACATTTAAAAAGACCAGCAAAAAGCCACTACCTCTGCTTTACATTTCTTCGTAACTTTCAGATGCTTGTTTATATAATTTCTCGCCTCTGAAATAAAAATGGATATGAAATACCAAAACTTCACTTACAGACTTTTTTGCATTGTTTCTTTATCAGTCCTCTCAATAGTTAGTTCCAGCCAAACCAACATTTCTGTTTCGGCAATTAAAATGAATGTGCTTTACATTGGTGTTGACAACCCTCTTAGCGTTGCAGCGGCTGGTGTTCCCGATAATAAAGTAACCGTTTCGATTGATGGCGGTGGTGGCATCATCTCAAAAACGGATGCAGGCTTGTATAGTGTAAAAGTGACCACGCAAACCGACGATTGTACGGTGAACGTTTATGTAGAAGGGAAATTAGTGGGTGCTACTAAGTTCAGGGTGCGCACATTGCCAGAACCTGCCGGCTCTGTCGGCGGATTTGTTTCGGGAGCGTACGTTAGCGGCGACGTATTTCGTTCGCAGCCGGGCCTGGGTATTTATGTTGCTAATTCTCCTTTTGATATGAAGTACGAGGTTCTTGGTTTCACACTCGTTCTGGCTGATGATAAAGGCGGGATAAAAACGATTCATTGTAACGGTGCCCTGTTTTCACCGGAGGCGAAGCAAAACCT
>DATGWP010000178.1:0-7186 GCA_035299425.1 Chitinophagales bacterium
AATTGCACCATCGCTGGCACCAAAACAATTTACATCGGTAACTACACCTGTAACCTGAACCTGTGGTGGATTAACCGGTGTAACAGTAGTAGTTGCAGTACAAGAGCTATCATCGGTAGCAACAACAGTATAGGTTTGTGCCGAAAGCCCGGTAGCTGTTGCAGTTGTTTGGCCCGTTGGAGTCCATAAATATGTGGGAGTGCCTACGCCGCCCGCAGCATTAACAGTAGCTGTGCCATCACTGGCATTAAAACAGCTGGGGTTAGTAACTACCGGTGGTGCAAATTGCAGTCCTGTAGCCGGTTGGGTAACGTTGTAAGTAGCAGTTGCCGTGCAGTAATAAGAGTCGTGCACTGTAACAGTATAAGTGCCGGCTGCCAGGTTATTAGCCGTAGCGGTGGTTGATAAAACACCCGGTGCCCATGTGTATGTATAAGGTGCAGTACCCCCGTTATTGCTTACGGTAATAGAGCCGGTACTCTCATTGAAGCATCGCACATTTTGAATGGTAGCACCTAAAAAATTAATTTGCGATGGCTGAAGAACTACTACAGTGCTGGTAGCACTGCACAAGTTAGCATCGCGCACCGTTACAGTGTAAGCCCCTGCTACTAGGCCGGTAGCGGTTTGCCCTGTTTGCCCATTGCTCCAGGCATAGGTATAAGCGCCGGTTCCGCCGCTGGGGTTAGCAGTAATAGTGCCCTGGGCTTCGCCAAAACACGAATCGTGCAGTATAGTTGTAGTGAAAGTTAACTGCGTAGGCTGCGTAATGGTAGCGCTGGCAGTGCCTGAGCAACCGGTGGCATCGCTCACAGTAACCTGGTAAGTGCCCGGGCCAAGATTACTTGCTGTATTAAGGTTACCGGTGGCCGCATTAGCGCTCCAGGTATAATTAAACGGTGAAGTACCCTGGGTTGAAGCTGCCAGTATAGAGCCGTTATTGGCGCCAAAGCAGGTAGCATTAGTAGGTGTAGCGGTAGGTGTAATAGAGCCGATAGTAACCGCCACGGTATCACGCCTTACACAGGCACCACCATTCATGGTAACCACATAGGTGGTATTAACCGTTGGCGACACCGAAATGTTTTGCGTATTGCCCACATTGGTACCGGTCAGGGTTGTCCAAACAAAACTGGCAGGGCCCGGCAATGGTGTACCGGTAACTGTAGCACTTAATGCAACCGGCGCATTAGGACACGATGACCTGTCGGGCCCGGCACTTACCGATGAATTATCTACCTGCACGGTTACATTGCCCGTACCCGGGCAAGTAGGCCCATTGGATATACTCACGTTATAAAGCGTAGTTACTATAGGGCTGGTGGTAGGGCTATCTATGGCCGGGTTAGATACGGCATTAGGACCGGTTGACGGAGTCCACACAACCGTGTAGTTATCAAGATCGGGGGCGCAATAATTAAACCTTACGTTTGGCCGCAAAGTAGAGGTGGTTGGTGCTATAGGGCCAGGGCATTGATCCGGTGTACCCACCGAGTATAAATAGCTGGTAAATGGAGTGGTGGTACAGGCGGCTTTGTTGTTCTGTGCGCCAAAAGTATTGGGGTTATACCAGCAGATATCTATTATCAGATTTGAAGTACCATCCCACGAAAAAGCATTCTGCAATAAAAACCCGTTGAAGTTGGCTATAGGCTGATAACTGGCAGCTGAATAAACAGTAATTAAATTGTTCTGCCACGTAGTTAAACTGGTTAAGTTGGTACAACCCATTTTAATAGTAAAATTCTGTAGTTGCGGGTTACCATTAAAAATCTTTATCCAGAAAGTAACTGCCTTAATAATGGCAGGACCACCCATGGCAGCGTTTATCTCGGCAGCTGTATACAGCATCTGGTTGCGGCCACTGCGCACAAAATTGCCAAACAAAGTAGGCGCCTGCAGCGCTGTGCCGGGTTGCGGTATACTATCGGAACCTATAAACGGTGTAGCAAGGTTACCGGCGCATGTTGGGCTGTTGCCACAGGTAACGGGTAATATACTGGCCGCTAACTGTACCTGCTGGCCAGGGCAAATTATCATAGGATTGGCTGTAACCGTTACCGGTACTGCTATACCATTTACCGATACCTGCACCGCATCGGTTTTGGTGCAGCCGCCTGCATCTGTAACCGCTAAGGTATAGGTAGTTGTTGCAGATGGCATTACGGATGGAGTAAGAGTGGCACTGCCGCTGCTGATAGGCCCACCGGTCCATAAATAAGTATAATTACCGGCAGGGGTTACAGAGCCATTCAAATTAATGGCCTGGTTACCACAAATAGTAGTATCAGTCCCTGCATTAACAGTATAGTTACTGGTGCTAACGGTAACCGTAGCGGTAGCCGTAGCAGTGCAGTTATCCGCCGAGGTATAGGTAACTGTGTAAGTAGTAGTAGCACCCGGCGAAACGTTTACACTGGCAGTATTGCCCGCACCGTTGCTCCAGCTATAAGTACCTCCAGGTGTGCTGGCGGTGGCGCTGATAGTAGCCTGCAAGCCTGTGCAAATGGTATCGCTGACAGTGGTAAGTGTAGGATTGGCAAATACCTGAACAGACTGAGATGATACCTGCGTACAACCCGTAGCAGACTGAGTAGTAAGTGATACTAAATAGGTGCCCGGGGTAGAATATGTTTTAGCTGGTGGGTTCTGTACTGTAGATGTGGTAGCGTCGCCAAAACTCCATGAATATGGTGTGGCACCCGTAGCACCCACACTGTTATTGGTGAAACTTGCTGTAACACTGCCGCAACCGCTGGATGGCGAAACAGTGAAGGCCGAGGTTGGCGCCATGGTAAACGTACTGCCCGTAAAATTAAAATCAATTGTACACGTGCTGCCGGGCGTGTATTGGTCTATCATAATTACGTAGGTACTGCCTGCTGTAACGTTAACCCCCTGGCATATCTCAAGAGCGGCATTACCGCTGGCAGCAGTATTGTTGCACCCTGTACCTGCAGGCCCACCCTGCATACCTTGCGCAGCTGTAATAGAGGGTGTAAAAAAACCACCTGTAAAATTATAATTACAAGCTACACGCACACCAGGGCAACCACCGGTAATATCATACACGGCCCAATCGAACTCGGTAGTGTTGGAATTTGGCGCACCGCAAGTAGGTGTAGCGCGCCAGTTAAGCAAGCCACCCTGCCCTACGGTAAAAGCGAAGATGATAGGCTGTTGCATGGCCCCGGTAAAGCAAGGCGGCTGAAAGCCGTTTGACCCGGGAGCAACAGTGGCTGTAAATGAGTTCATGGTACACATAGGTGCCGCTGTACTACAATCTTTACCGGTAGTAGCAGGTGTAATGGTAGAACCTATACAAAGTTGAAAGGTGCCGCCGCTATTGGTAGCAGATGATACAAAAACCCACACTTGCGTACCTGCCGGCACAGCCCAGGTAGCAGTAGCCGCACCTCCTGCAGTAGATGCGGCATTACAAGCACTTATAGTATTGTTATTACACCCTACTGTTTTTAATGATACAACAAGGTTAGATGCAGGTGTGCCACCCGTAGGTGTGGCTATAACAATATTATTGGGCCCTGTAGCAATATAGGTAAACCATACCTCCTGGCTGCCCGATGTTTCGCAGCCCGAAAAAAGGCCATCATCGGTAGCACCAGACAAAGTTCCGTTAACACAAATATTACCAGATGAAGGAATGATAACTGCTGTAGAATTAATACAGTTATCGTTTGCAGGTTGGGCCTGCGCCAGGGCCATAAGCAATACAGAAAAAACTAAAAAGGTAAATTTTTTAATCATAGTAGGCGTTACTGTTTAACAGGTGCTAAACCGGCAACACGGTTTTTAGAGTAAATTATCAATATGGTGTTCTCATTCAGCGTATAGCTGTTATCTTCAGTATCTTTTCTGTTCTTCTCAATTATTTCGGCAAGGTTAGAGGGCAGGCTTGTCATTATGCGGGCATCTATCGCTTTTAGCTCATAGGTACCTTTAAGTGCATCAATCTTCTTTTGCAATTCGGGCACTTCGCCCTTGTTGGAATTAACCTGGGCATTGCTGCTAAATGCCACCATTAAAAGTAGTAACAGGGATATTAAATTCTTGACCATAGCTTGTTCGTTAAACGAGGGACGTAAAAGTAAAATAATTCACTTCATACACCATACACTAAAATACACATTCTATTGACAGCTTTTCAGCCTTATGTGTTGCATCAATAAAGCATGTTTTTTAGGCAAACGCCCATATTTTTAACCCTTAGCCCTGCGGCGCGGTAGCAAGCATGGCACCCAGTAGCCGCTGCAACTGAGGTAAGCAGTGGTATAACTCTTCAAATGATTGGATAACGAAATACTGCTGCTGCATTTTATCTTTGTGAAATGCCGAATTTAACACCGCAGCCACATCAAAGTTATGGCGCGCCGGTTCGGGGCCCAGGCTATACTCTGTTTCGCCCGATGATGAAATAATGCCCGCTCCATAAATTTTAACCTTCTCCCCTTCCTGTATCAGGCCAAACTCGATAGTAAACCAGTATATGCGGCTCATAAGTTCAATGGCATAAGGATTATCTATATGCTGCAAGGCTATCTCGCTCAAGCCGTGCAAAAAATCGCAGAAATGCTGGTCGGTAAGCAACGGAATATGCCCAAACACATCGTGAAACATATCGGGTTCCTCTATGTAGTTTAGCTGCGAAAGGTTGCGCAGCCAACAGGTGGCCGGAAAACGGCGCCGGTTTAATAGCATAAAAAAGTCCCTGTCAGGTATTATGCCAGGCACGGCCTGTATATGCCAGCTGGTATGTTTTTCGAGCAAGGCATTGGTTTCTGTAAAATCGGGGATACGGTCAGCAGTAAAATTTATCTTCTCCAGTCCGTCCATATATTTTTGGGTAACCGTATCGTGCAGGTTGTTTATCTGTTTTTCGAAAAGTGTTTGCCATACCGTAAAGTGTTCCGGCGCGTATTTGTCGTATTCCTGCTGTAACATACATGTGCTGTTTGAAAAAATGAAATAAAAAAACGCCCGGTTCGTAAGAGCCGGGCGTATATCTTTTTAATGTGCAACCACAATAATATTACCCGCTATACCTGTAGCGATAATAATAAGTTGTGTATATAGTGCTGCGCATTATGGTATGAAGATAATAAAATTCATGAATTATATACCTAACTCAATTTGAAAACGCCAGCCTAAGTTATTGTGGTGGTTAGCCTTTTTAACCATATCGTATTGGCGCTGGTAAGTAAGGTCAGTTTGTATTTTCAGTTTGTGGCCCATAAAATATTTGGTAAGGCAAATAGCATATTCGCTTTTCATCTTTTCCTTATCCTGTATCTGCACCGATGGTATAAGCAGCGAGTGACGCACGGCAATTTCTACCATTGGTTTTTTAAAACAATAACTGGCCTGAGTATTTGCACCCATACCGGCATAAGCGTAGCGCATGCTGCTGCTGTCTTCATTAAAGCTTTTAGGGTTATCTACTTTGCGGTAAAGGTACTCGCTGGTAAGGGCAAAACCCCTGTATTTAAACACCAGGTCGCCCATAGCAGATAGCATATTTTTGGGTTCGTATAAATTAAAGCCCAGTTGCCCGCCGGTTCGCTGTGCCAGATGGTTGTAGCTTACTACACCACCAAAATTAAGTTTGGGCTTTTTCTCTCCTACCAGGTCACCTTCAAAGTAGTCGCCGCCATCGGTAAACTTACCCAAAGGCAAAAACTCTACCCGCGCTGTATAGGCCAGGCCTTTATCTGTCTTTACAATGTTTCTTCCCTCGCCGCTGGTAATAGCTGTTTTGATTATAAAATGAAAGTCTTTATAGTGGTTGGTATAGTTTACAAACGCCCCAAAATCGCGGTCGAGCGTTAGTGCGCCGTTTACTATAGACCTATCGGCAAACTGTAGTTCGCCCGAGGAATTGACACGCTGGCGGTTGCCCGGCAGTTTGCCTTGCCCCATAGAAAAAGTAAACCCTTGCGGTATAGTGTAACTTATCATAGCATCGCGCAGTACATTGGGCACCCCGCTTACGTCCCAATCCATATCGGCCCGCGAAAACGACAGCTGAATGTTGTAAGTTAAACCAGGGGTATATATATAGCCCCCAAGCCTTAACCGTATGCGGCGAACCCTGAAATCGAACTCCTCAGGGGTAAAATCTTTGTCGGAGGTGGAAATGTAACCCACCCGGCTTTGAATGCGAAACCGCATGTAAATAGAAAAGAACTTATCAGGCGTGGTAATACCTATGCCGCTTTTAAGGCTAAACCAGGCCGGCAGCGCTACCGTGCGCTTTCCCAATTTAAGGCTATCTACTTTTGCAGCCTCGGGGTTGGCGAGGGCAATAGCCGAAAAAGAAATAACCAGAAGAAGGGTGAAAAAAAACTTAAAATGGCGCGGGTTGAGCTGCTGCATGTATATTGTAATTTGAGATTACAAATACATGAATTAAATGTTATTGCAACTTTCCCTGTATGTTATCTTAATGTTAACACACCAATGAAATGACAAAAATTACGATGTTATCTTAATCATATTTAAAAAACAACTGAATATTATTATAAAAGCACTATAAGGTTTATTAAATGTTATGCCTGGTATTCCACTGCCTGCACTTACTCCGCTTTAAGCAATACACTCACAGGCAAATGGTCGCTGGGATAATAGGTGCCATTGTTATCAGTATGCACCAAATAGTTACTTTTACTAAAGTGCGGACTGTACCATATATAGTCTATACGGTGGCAATTGGTATTGCTCACTTCAAAACCACAATCGGTGTATGGTAAGGCACCCTGAGTATAACTATCGCTTAGTTGTACCTTATCCTCTCCTACCCTGCTCATTATTGTATAAGCCGCATCATCCGGACCAAAGTTGAAGTCGCCGGTTACGATCACCGGCAGGTTGCCAGCCAGCGAATCGACAAACATGCGCAGCAGAGCAGCACTGTTTCGCCGCGCCACTTTGCCCCTATGGTCAAAATGCGTATTGAACACCAGCAACTCTTTGCCGGTTTCTTTATCTTTTAATTTAACCCAGGTGCATATGCGGGTAATAGCGGCATCCCAGCTTTTGCTGCCCGGCACACCAGGTGTCTGGCTTAGCCAAAAATTGCCACCCTCAACTTGTTCGTATTTGTCGCTCTTGTAAAAAATAGCGCTATGCTCACCGGCATGTTTACCATTATTTCTGCCTGCACCAAAAC
>DATGWP010000179.1:0-15433 GCA_035299425.1 Chitinophagales bacterium
AGGGCCGGTTACACCAACTCCTGTAGCACCGGTAGAACCTGTGTTACCCGTTGGGCCGGTATTACCGGTTACGCCTATTGAACCGGTAGGGCCTGTGTTGCCTATCGGACCGGTTACGCCTATTGAACCCGTTGGGCCTATAGGGCCTGTATCGCCAGTAGGGCCGGTTACACCTACACCGGTAGCACCGGTTGAACCTGTGTTACCCGTTGGGCCGGTATTGCCGGTTACGCCTATTGAACCGGTAGGGCCTGTATTGCCTATCGGGCCGGTTACACCTATTGAACCCGTGGGGCCTATAGGACCGGTATCGCCCGTAGGGCCGGTTACTCCCACGCCAGTAGCGCCGGTAGAACCTGTGTTACCCGTTGGGCCGGTATTACCCACACTACCGGTAGCACCTACGCTTCCCGTAGGGCCGGTGTTGCCTATGCTACCCGTAGCACCTGCCGCGCCGGTAGGGCCGGTATTACCTATTGAACCTGTTGGACCGGTTACACCCACGCCAGTAGCACCGGTAGAACCCGTGTTTCCTGTCGGGCCGGTATTACCGGTTACGCCTATTGAACCGGTAGGGCCGGTATTACCTATCGGACCGGTTACGCCTATTGAACCCGTTGGGCCTATAGGACCTGTATCGCCCGTAGGGCCGGTTACTCCCACGCCAGTAGCACCAGTAGAACCCGTGTTACCCGTTGGGCCGGTATTGCCTGTGCCACCTATTGAACCGGTAGGACCTGTATTGCCTATCGGACCGGTTACTCCTATTGAACCAGTTGGGCCAACTGGGCCGGTATCGCCTGTAGGGCCGGTTACTCCCACACCTGTAGCACCGGTAGAACCTGTGTTACCTGTAGGGCCGGTATTACCGGTTACACCTATTGAACCGGTAGGGCCTGTATTGCCTATCGGACCGGTTACGCCTATTGAACCAGTTGGGCCAACTGGGCCGGTATCGCCTGTAGGGCCGGTTACTCCCACACCTGTAGCACCGGTAGAACCTGTGCTACCCGTTGGGCCGGTATTACCGGTTACACCTATTGAACCGGTAGGGCCTGTATTGCCTATCGGACCGGTTACGCCTATTGAACCCGTTGGACCAATTGGACCGGTATCGCCTGTAGGGCCTGTTACACCCACACCCGTAGCACCGGTAGAACCTGTATTACCCGTTGGGCCGGTATTACCGGTAACTCCTATTGAACCGGTAGGGCCTGTATTGCCTATCGGGCCTGTTACGCCTATTGAACCCGTTGGGCCAATTGGACCGGTATCGCCCGTAGGGCCGGTTACACCCACACCCGTAGCACCGGTAGAACCTGTGTTACCTGTTGGGCCGGTATTGCCGGTTACTCCTATTGAACCTGTAGGGCCCGTATTTCCTATCGGGCCGGTTACGCCTATTGAACCGGTTGGGCCAATTGGACCGGTTTCACCCGTAGGGCCGGTTACACCTACTCCCGTAGCACCGGTAGAACCTGTGTTACCCGTTGGGCCGGTATTACCGGTTACGCCTATTGAACCGGTTGGACCTGTATTGCCTATCGGACCGGTTACGCCTATTGAACCCGTGGGGCCTATAGAACCGGTATCACCCGTAGGGCCGGTTACACCAACTCCTGTAGCACCGGTAGAACCTGTGTTACCCGTTGGGCCTGTGTTACCCGTACCACCTATTGCACCTGTTGGCCCGGTATTACCTATCGGACCGGTTACACCTATTGAACCCGTGGGGCCTATAGGACCTGTATCGCCAGTAGGGCCGGTTACACCAACCCCAGTAGCACCGGTAGAACCTGTGTTACCCGTTGGGCCGGTATTGCCGGTATTTCCCACCACGCCCTGTGGACCCGTTTCGCCCGTTGGGCCTGTATTTCCTATCGAACCTGTATTTCCTTGTGGGCCTGTTTCACCAGTAGGGCCGGTAGCACCAATTCCTGTAGGACCTGTTAAACCAATTGGACCCGTATCACCCGTAGGCCCGGTATTACCTGCTATGCCCTGTGGACCGGTTTCGCCCGTTGGTCCCGTATTTCCTATTGAGCCTGTATTTCCTTGTGGACCTGTATCGCCTGTAGGGCCGGTTGCGCCAATTCCTGTAGGGCCCGTTAAACCAATTGGTCCAGTTTCGCCCGTTGGACCTGTATTACCTGCTATACCCTGTGGGCCCGTTTCGCCCGTTGGGCCGGTATTTCCTATCGAACCTGTATTTCCTTGTGGACCGGTTTCGCCGGTAGGGCCGGTAGCGCCAGCACCCGTTGGGCCGGCAGGGCCTGTGTTGCCTATAGTACCTGTAGCGCCAGTTGGGCCGGTAGCACCCGCACCTGTTGGGCCCGTGGCACCTATTGCACCGGTAGGTCCTGCCACACCGGCAACACCTGTAGCACCCGTTGCGCCAGGTGCTCCATTAGCACCCACGGCACCCGTCGGGCCGGTAGCACCGGTTACCCCGGCTATGCCTGGTACACCTGCCGGGCCTGTAGGCCCTGTTGGCCCCGAGCCGGCAGCATTACCCGCCGTTTCGGCATATAGTGCATATGGTACGCTCAACAACTGGGTAGCACCCATGTTAGAGTAGTTGGTTCCGCCGTTAGGATCAAATTCTACCAATAAATATTTATTACCCGTAGACCAGGTTACATTGGTAAAAGCTCCCAAAACAGGATTGCCCAAACCAATTTTTACGGTGTATAAACCAAACTGGTTGGTTTGTGCAGTATGCGTTTCGCGGTATTCGGGAAAACCCGGGCTGATACCTTCATTAATGGTAAGCCTGAGCGATATGTTGCGATTAGCCAGCACATTGCCGGCCGCATCGCGCGCCACACCCTGATAATTAATGGCCTGCGGTACCTGGGCCATGCTAACAAATGCAAAAATTACTAATACTAACGGGAGTAGGCGCTTTTTCATTAATTACACAGTTTTTTCATATGATGTCCAACCACATGGAACAAGAAATCCCCACCATTAAGAATGGGAGAGGCAAATTAATAATGTAGCTTAAAAATACAAAGCAGGAGGTAGTAAATTGGCAATCAGGGCATTTTTGCCTTTCATTTTAACGCAAAAGCGGGCATAAACCCGCAAAACTGCCCCGAAAAAAGACTTCCGGATATACACCGGCAACTTAAACGCTTCTAATTCTTAAGAACCTGTATATCAAATATTTCTTTATCGTATTTGGCGCCGGCCAGGTTAAACTTATCATCCGCCACGGGAACAATTATTTCAGTAGCCTCGTTATCATCGCCATAGTAGTAGGTAAGCTTAACCGAAAAATCCTTTACATCGGCCTTCTTATAATGCTCATCGGTCTTCATTAGTATCACACTCTTTCCGTCTTCAATTACGGTTGTATTCTCATTGGCAGCCACCAACACCATATCGGGCGTGTAGGCCGGTATTTTATCAGCTACCTTGCTGCGCTTTAAACTAACCCGCAACGCTCCTATAGCCTCCGTGCTCGAGCCAAAGCGGATTACGCCCAGCAGGTTTTCCTGCTCCACATCCTTCAGCGGATTGCTTACCGCCCGCTTACTGGTATACCCTATAAACCGCTTATCTTTTACATTGGGTATACCCACCTTCACCTCTCCATACGAGCTGCTGAAAACCGGTTTGCCATCCAGCAGGCTAAACCTTTGCAGGTAATCCTCCTCTCCTTCGCCGCCCTCATAGGTGGCCAGCACCGAGTTATCTTTAAACTCCATTTGTGTAGCTACAAACTGTGCCTGCCAGGCCACCGCCTTTGTATCCATCACACTCTTGGCGCTTATTTCATATACCTTTTTCTTATTGGTAGAATCGGCGTAGCACAATTCCGTTTTGCGTATTTTAAGCAGCAGCGGCAAGCGCGTAGTGCCTTCATAAGCATCTACCAGCTCGTAGTAGGTATTGCTTTGCTGAATGCACACTTTGCCGTTATCGGTAAAAACTTTTACCGATGAAGAAGATGAATCTGAATAACCCTCGCCCGTAACATTTACAGGCGCCGTGTCAGTGGCTGGTTTCTCCTTGTCTTTACAGGCATTGAAACCAACTATGGCAAACAATAAAAAACAGAGCGCAACAGGTGTTTTAGCTGACTTCATTTTTAGCTGCTTTTAAAGTATTTAATAGTAACGAAACTACCGTCATAGGCCCTACCCCACCCGGCACGGGTGTTATGGCCGAGCACTTTGCCGATACCTCATCAAATTTTACATCCCCTTTTAAACGCCATCCGTTCTTAGATGTTGTGTCATCTACACGTGTAGTACCCACATCAATTATCACCGCACCTTCTTTCACCATATCGCCGGTCAAAAAGCCCGGCTTGCCCAGGGCTGCAATAATAATATCGGCCTGCAGGGTAATCTCTTTCAGGTTGGCCGTACGGCTGTGGCACACAGTTACGGTAGCATTGCCGGTTTTGCTTTGCCCGCTCATAAGTATGCTCATAGGGCGGCCCACTATATTGCTGCGGCCTATTACCACACAGTGCTTGCCTGCCGTTTCAATATTATAGCGCTCCAGTATTTTGGTAATGCCCAGCGGTGTGGCCGATACATAAGCAGGTAGCCCAAGGGTTACCTTACCCACGTTTACCGGGTGAAAACCATCCACATCCTTTTTAGGGTCTATGCTCATTATCACCTTATCGGGGTTGATGTGCTTAGGCAAAGGCAGTTGCACAATAAAGCCATCTATGTCTGCATTCTCATTCAACTTCTTTACCTCGTTCAGCAAAAACTCTTCGGTAATGGTATCATCAAAATGTAACAGGGTAGACTTAAAACCTACCTGCTCGCACGATTTTACTTTGTGCCCTACATAGGTTAGGCTGCCACCATCGTTGCCTACCAGAATAGCCGCCAGGTGTGGCTGCTTGCCACCGGAAGCAGTTATTTTCTTTACTTCTTCTGCTATTTCAAGCTTTAATTCTTCCGATAATTTTTTGCCGTCGAGTAATACCATGTGCTGTTTTATTTTGTGCGCAAAACAAATGCTTTGCCCAAAAAATCAATAAGATTTTTCTAACACTATGTTATAATAGATGGTACCCAAGAAAGTAACAGCCGATAAATGCATTCACCACAGAGGCACAGAATACACAAAGAAACACAGAGAATATATTTACGGTATGTAAAGCCAAACAAGCTTATTGTATAAAGGTTACCTTCGCGCCCGAAATGACACATCAGCAAATACTGGATAACCTTAAGATAAAAGAGCTTAACCCCATGCAGCAGGCGGTTTTAAAAACCGTAGAAGTAAAAAAAGAGCGCGATATTGTATTGCTATCGCCTACCGGCTCGGGCAAAACACTGGCCTTTTTATTACCACTGCTCGGCTACCTTAAGCCAGAGATTACCGGCGTTCAGGCTATGATACTGGTACCCAGCCGCGAGCTGGCCCTGCAGATAGAGCAGGTGTTTAAAGCTATGGGCACGCCCTATAAAATTAACTGCTGCTATGGAGGACACGATACCAAGGTAGAGCGCAATAACTTTATACACCCGCCCGCTGTGCTGGTGGGCACGCCCGGCCGCATTGTTTACCACATAGAGCGCGAATCGTTCGACACCAGTAAGGTAAAAACACTGGTGCTGGATGAGTTCGACAAATCGCTGGAGTTTGGATTTCAAAAAGAGATGGAGTTTATCATTCAGCAGCTGCCCAACCTGAATAAGCGCATACTTACCTCGGCTACCCAAGGTATAGAGATACCCTCTTTTGCAGGACTGGTGCAGCCCGACTATATCAACTTTTTAAAAGATTACGTATCGCCGCGGCTTACGCTGAAAATGCTGCGCGCTACGCGCGAAGATAAACTGGAGGCCCTTATGCGGCTAATAGGCCATGTAGGCAACGATACTACCCTGGTGTTCTGCAACCACCGCGAAGCGGTAGACCGTATAAGTGCCCTGTTGGCCGATAGTGGTGTAATACATGATGTATACCACGGCAAGCTGGAGCAGGACGACCGTCAGCTGGCATTGGTTAAGTTCCGCAATGGCACCAACCACCTGCTGATAACTACCGACCTTGCCTCGCGCGGGCTCGACATCCCCAGCATTAAGCATGTAGTGCACTACCAGCTGCCGCATACGCTGGAGGCCTACACCCACCGCAATGGCCGCACAGCCCGTATGCATGCCGAAGGCACTGCTTACCTCGTGCTGGGCGAAGAAGAGCATGTGCCCGAGTTTATAGAAGACGAAGTGCAGGAGATTGAACTGCCCGAAAAATACACCCTGCCCGGCCCCGGCGATTGGGCCACCATTTATATATCTGCCGGTAAAAAGGACAAGATAAACAAGATGGATATAGTGGGGTTCCTCATTCAAAAAGGGGGCCTGCTGAAAGAAGAATTAGGCCTGATAGAAGTGCAGGATTTTAAAGCCTACGCCGCGGTAAAGCGCAGCAAAATAACCGGCATGCTCAAAAAAATTGAAGGCCACAAAATCAAAAACAAAAGCGTAAAAATAAAGCTGCAGGACTAGCCTCAAAACTACGACTTCCGAAGTTTTTACAACTTCGGAAGTCTATGCATAGTCAAAACTTTAAAACAGAAGGATGGCTGTTTAAAGGCCCGAAGGACCGTAAGATATTAGCCCAGGGCAACGCCCTGGGTTGTCTAACAAAGAAGAATGCAGGAGTAACCCATAAAGCAAGACTTCCGAAATTTTTTCAACTTCGGAAGTCTACACACACTCAAAACTTTAAAATAGAAAGATGGCTGCTTTAAGGCCCGAAGGGCCGCAGTATATTAGCCCAGGGCAACGCCCTGGGTTGTCAAACAAAGAAGAAGTTAAGCCCTGTAAGGGCGCAATACACCCTACCTGCCCGATAGCCTGAAATGCTCGGCGTAGTTGCTTTTAATGGTTTCTCCATCAAGCAACCACTGCATACTCATTTGCTTAGGTATGTTTACTTTCTCTACACTTTTAAAGGTACCAAACACGCGGTCCCAAAAGCGGGTGGTTACACCGTGGTTCATTTTAGGGTTGTGAAAGTGATGATAGAAATGGTGCTTGCGCAGATGGATGAAGGGTGCCGCCACCGGCTCCTTGCTATGGTAGCGATAGTGCGTGTTTTCATACATGGCATACATCAGCACAAAGCCGGCCGTAAACGCTATAGCCGCCGCCAGTGTAGCGAACAAACTGATAACACCTATCAGCAATAAGGTTGCCATAACTGCCAGCGCTGCCTTTTTGTACACCGGTGCAAAGTAGTTGGCTTTAGAGTGGTGCAGCAGGTGCTCTTCTTTAAAAAAATTCTTGCCCTTGTGCACGTGGCCAAGAAAACGGTGCATCAGGTATTCGGCTAAGGTCCAGCTGGCGATGCCGGCAAAAAAGAGGATAGCTAACATAGGGGTATATTTTGATGATGGTATAGTAAGGTTACGAATGAAAGGCAATGAAATTGCAGGCGTGGTCAGCATATTTTCTGAGGTGGCGAAAATTGCAGGTGAGGCGTATGGAACGCAAAATAAAACGCATTGCAAATGCTTTAGCCAGGGCATCCTCACCCGGCGCAGGCTATGCACAAGTGCGGTGTTTTATTTTGTGTGCTAAAATGCAGAAGCGGAATAAAATGCACTTTATTTTATTACCGCCCCGCCCGTTGGGCACCCCGCCTAAAATAGGCGGGGAATTTTTAGCAGCCACAGTCAACCAAATTTTATGCTCTCTTCAATCATGCTATAAAATACGCATCTAACAATTATGCGCGAAGCCTGTATTTAGTTTCCCCGCCTATTTTAGGCGGGGTGCCGCAGGCGGGGCGGTAATTAAACAGTCTGTATTTATTCTGCTATGTATTTCAATCTGGGCATAGCCCACGCCGGGATTACAAAACCTATTGCGATTATTTTTTAGTGGCCTTTTTCTTTGCCGCGGGTTTACTACTACACTTAGCGCATTTACAGCCATGCGGCTTGATGTATTCGTTAAACATCTCCTTGCCGTAATCGTAGCACAACTCCTCTCCTTCTTTAATATTCTTTCGCGCGCTAATCCAGATTTTGCCGCCTTTTATGTCTACATCGCAGTTTGCCGCCGAGCCGCAAGCATGGTTAATATACCGCGCTGTATTGCTCCGGTCTTTGCCATCTATTAACCATTTAGAGTTTAACTCAAACAGATACATGCCCCCGCGCTTATTGGCCTCATCCACGGTAATCTTCTCACCGGTATATTCTATCACCCTCATCCCTTTGGCAATTGGCTCCATGGTATACAGGCCAAGCCCCGTAACCGATTTCTTAACTTTTAAATCCAGGTCAGTTTTCTTCATAGCCACGAACGTAAAAGAAATTAATTAAAAGTGGGTGGGAGGGTGTTGAAAAGCTATAGCTACCAAGACTTATTGCTTTAACTATTTTAGATATAATTGAAATGTTTTTGGCATGGCTTAGCGGAAGTCAGAGACTTCCTTTCTCATTTAAATTTCTAAGTGATCCTTCGTTACACTTAGAAGAACGGCAAGTCCTCCCTGGCAATAGTTATGAGTTAGCGCAACCCTTACATCACCTAAGATTATTTGATATATTCTGAACAGCAGCTAATACCGTTTGCATCTTCTTTTGAAATTCCCCGCCATCGGCTGCTCCTCCTTGGACAAAGGCAATTACATCTTTTACAGCAAACGCCAACAATTGATGGTCTTCATTTTTAGAATCTAACAGAGTTAAGAGTGTAGAATAATTAAGCGAAATATCTATTACAGCTTCATCACTTTTTGATATTTCTTCAGGTTTTTTCCTTTTGTTATATGCTAATACCATTCCTGATTGATGTATGATATTCGCTGAAAAGCTTCTTACGTCTTTTATCCACTCCTTATTAACCGTGGTAGATATTTGCATTTTAAGTTGCCTATTTACGTTCCAACTGGTAACAAAAAGTGTCGCAACTGTTCCAAGAAATGTAAAAATGATTGCTGTAATAGAAACTGCTACAGTAGGATTTTCTTTTATAAAAAAATACAGTTCATTCATAACTATTGTATTAGTCAACCAGCATTTTGTGCTCTTTAGTTAGATAAGATAATTTCATTGTTTGCACCCCGTAAATCTTCAAGTGCATTCTAAAGGATTGTTTGCTTGTTTCAGGTATAGAATTATTTTTTCTTGCTATTCGCAGTATATCCAGTAATGATGCCTTTTTATCTTTTATTACCTGCATCATCACATCCCAAGTGCAAACATCAATAATGAAAACATTTTCAGGCTTTAGGTGATTGTTATCTTCTGAATCTAAATATTTATCCTTGGTCACATCATACAGTTCAGTGAATCTACTCCAAAACAATTCTTTATAAGTAATAATGATTCCCCAATTTTCCTTATCAGGACTTATTTTTTTGGCAGTTGGAACCAGTTGCTGAAAGTAAGCTTTTAGCAAGGAATCTTTAAGTGAATTGTAAAGCCTTTCATCTGTCGGGTTTACTGAAACAAATGGTTGTAGTTCAATTGCCTTGCATTCCATAAATACATTATCATCTGGAAAATGAAAATCTACTAACTTGGAGAGCGGCGGCAACAATTTTTCAATCTGTTTTTCAGTATTGTATTTATATCCTATCTCCCTGATGCCACATTCAATATATCGTTCCACAATAAACCCAAATTCCTCTGTAAATTTACTTCCAACATTTGCTTTTAAATAATCATAGATATAATAATTAATAGTGTGATTGAATACGTGGGTATGAATTAAATGAAGCTTCCCATCAAATACTTGGAAGGGAAACATCACAAAGAACGTTGCTTCCAGAGTCTGTAAATCTTCTCTGTCAATGCCTCTTTTGTAGCTTTCAATGCTATTTTTCGGATTCACAATGTCAACAGTTAATAACCGAAAGAATTTTCCAGCTTTTTCTAAACCAACTTTATGTTGAAGGAAACCAAGAAGATTATCATTTAATAAACCATTAAAAGGGAATTTGCTTAGTCCTAAATTATATAGGTCGGTGTAAATCCAGACAATCTTTAAGCAAATTATAAAGTCTAATATGGACAATCCTGTTTTTTCTTGAAACACTTCATCTGGTTTGTATTTTCCCGCGAGTGTTATATAAAGTTTTAACTGTATCGCAAAAATGTCAAGATAAACTTCTTTGAGTAGGTAGAACTGTTGTGCATGTAATGCCTGAAAAGCCTTATCAATACTACCAGCATTTATAAAATCGCCTATATGATCTTGATTAAAATTGAAAATTTCATTTACCAATCCTTCATATTCTCTATGTGATAACTCCTTATAAGGAGCAGTATTATTTGCATATAGATATGCCAACTTCATTAAAGTAAATACAGACCAAATAGGATAGTTTGCAGCTCTACTATTCAAAAAATTATAAGAAGTTCCTATTAGCTGGTCTTTTGAATATTCTGAAATCTTCTTTTTGATTTCATCCAATGTTATTTCTGGCTTAATCATTTCCGCTGTTTATTTATCCAAGATAAAATTTCACGGATATATATCTGTGTATACTGAACAGACAGCACCGCTGTTCTGTTTCCTGCCCCGCTGTTCGAGTACACCCAAGGCCCTGTGCGGGACAAAGGAACCTGCCAATGATAAGGAGTGTTTAACTCCGTTACAACCAACCCTTTCTTTAAAGGTTCTGCCCCTAAAAACATACACAGAACATTAATACCGATATTGATAAATTGCAGCAGGAAAATTATTTAGCAATAGATGGGGCAGTTGAAAAGTTATACCATTTTTGATTCTCTCTTTGAATATAAGGGCATTTTTGCAGGCTTTGCAATACTCGATTCATTATTCCCACTCTTTTTCAAAAACATGATAGATCCTATTGGTTTTGCAACCGTTGGGTCAATGCTAGTTACAATGACCTATTTTTTGGTGCGCGATTATAAAAATGCTAAAATTGTTTTGGAGTATATTAAGTCTCATGAGCCGGAATTAAATAAAAAATATATTTATCATAATGGATATGGCCATTTGCGTGTGTATTTTCGCGATTTTACAATACCCGAAATAGAGAAAATGATGAACTCGCCGGTTAGTGCAAGTTTTGTTGAATGCTATAGATTACCGGTTAAAGTTGCTTCAGCTGCTATATTCTTTATATCTCTTTCGTTGATACTAAAGTGGATTTATTAGCACCGTTGTTCGATGCGCCTTTTGGGGCTGCACCCGCTACGGGGTGCCGGGTTTATATCATCATATTTTCTACCCATGTTAAGTGCCTACCGGCACTAATAAATCCCGGAGGGATTAAATATGGGTAGAAATTGCCAGCAACGAGAAGAACTCCGTGCCGTAGGTACGGAACCTATCTTGCTACTTAGCACCCAAGTTTATGTTTCTAAGTTATAGACCATGCCTACGTTGAACCGGGGGAAAGGCGCGGACATCACGGCTCTATAGATACGTCTTCAGCAGCACCGCAAAGTGGTCAGATAGGTCTTTGTGCTTTTTGTGCCATTGCTTTTCGTATTGCATTACGCTGCGCGTGGTTTGAGTGTAGGTGCAGCCATTAGGGCGGCAAAACACATAGTCTATCAGGTTGCGGCGGTTAGGGTCGTAGCTGTCCATATCGTTCAGCAGGTGGTCGCTGGTGCACTTTAGTTCGGTGCATATATCGCCGTCTTCGGCCTGCAGGTAGTTGATAAGCGATGGATACAAAATGGTATCGCTGCGGCGGGTATTAAAATCGCCACAGGCAAACTGGGGCACACCGGCCTTTTCATGCTTCTTTAATAGCTCTCCGGCCTCTTTATACTGCGATTTTTTAAGGTCGCGGCTGCCACCGGCTTCCATGTGGGTGCCCAGTACCTGGAAGGTCTTTACAGGGTGGTTAACCTCTACCAACAGGCAGCCTTTGCCGGCCAGTTTGTTTATACCCTGCATCCAGCTATAGCGTATGCTCTCTACTTCTTTCATGGGGTACTTGCTAAATATGATAACCCCGCCCGCACGCTTGTAGGTAATGCCGCTTTTGTTCTGCCAGCCCTGCCAGTAGGGGTACATAGCCTTTAACTGCTTATAGAGCACCTTCTTCATAGCTACGCGGTCGTAAGCCTCCTGAAACACGATAACATCGGCCGATTCCTTTAGAAGTACCTCTGGTATCAGCTTAGCGCGCTTTACAGGCTTATGCTTTAAGAAGGTAGCTGCGCGGGGCAGCATTTTAATGTTCCAGGTTAATATGCTTACCTGGTTGGTGGTGGTGTCTTTAGCCACTTCGTCGCCGGGTATACACATAGCTACAAGCGAACAAAGAAGCAGGGCGGCAGACAAGGCAAATTTCATAGGATATTATTTTAAGCTGATGAAGATACGAAAGATTAGCTTGGTAATGTGGCCCCTGTATTAATAAATGCGGAGAATGGGTTTAATTAACAGGTGTGTGAAAAGCAGGGGCAAAATACGGAATTGTAATGCCTCAAATGCTCGGATAAATTATAATCAGGTTAGGGCATAAAACAAGAAAGCCTCTCCGCCGTAGCGGAGAGGCTTTCTAAAACATCCAAAAGATGAATTATTTGCTGATAGTAAGTCTCTTCACAGCTGTTTTATCGCCGCTCTGGATCTTAACTAGGTAAGTACCGTTAGCAAGGTCGCTGAAATCGAAAGATTTAGTGAAAGTAGATGCTACATCGCTAGAGTTGAACATCTTAACCATAGAGCCAATGATGTTGAATACGCGAACTGATACGTTCTTTTCTACACCGTTTACAGTAATGCTTACATTACCGTTAGATGGGTTTGGCTGCATGCTGATAGCATTGCCGAAAGTAACATCTTCGATACCGTTGATGCAAGCACCGTTAGATGCAGGCAATACAGTAAGGTTTACAAGTGGAGACTTGAAAATGCAACCGTTAGCATCTGTCATTTGTAACTGTACTTTGTAAACACCCGGGTTAGTGTAAGTGTTTGTTCCGTTCATGGTAAAGCCGATGTTGCCATCATCAAAAGTCCATTGTGGAGTCCAGCCTGTTTGGTTGGTAGAAGTGTTGGTAAAAGTAACTGGTCTGTCTTCGCAAACTGGTGCTGGTGGGTTAGTAAAGGTAACGTTGTTGGTTACGCCGCCAGGATATTGAACAGTTAAAGATGAAGTAGCTGAGCAACCTGCGTTGTTAGTTACTGTTACAGTATAAGTACCTGCAGTGTTTACAGAGATAGTAGATGTGTTGCTACCAGAAACACCAGTGCTCCAGCTGTAGAATTTGCCGGTAGTAACACCGGTAAGTTGTGTAACCAAAGTAGCGCTGCTACCGCAGTTAAGAGTAAGTGGGTTAGAACCTGTAAAGTTAACAGCTACACCTCTTGAATCGATAGAGGCAGTAGCTACAGTAGTTTGGTTGTTGCCATCGGTTACAGTTACAGTAACAGTAGCATCGTTGTTGCCTACTACTAAGTCAACTATCTGGTCGGTAGTGCTGGTTAAAGTACCATCGGTAGTAGACCATGCATAAGTATAATTAGGTGCAGCAGAACCAAACGCGTTAGCGTTAAGGGTTAAGATACCACCCGGGCAACCGTTTAATGAATCGGCAGAAATAACCGCACCATAGTTAACGTTTACAGTTAAGTAAGGAACGATTTTAGCATTCTGTAAGAAGATGTTTTCGCAAGCAGCTTCTTCGTAGTCGCCTGTACCGTTGCAATCGAAGAAAATCTGGTTAGTGTAAAGACCTGTGTTAGGGAACTGACCATCCCAGTTAAGGAATGAGAAAGTGTTGAAGCCTGCAGCTGAAGGAGCAGCTAAGCAATCGCCCACACAGTCATCGCGAGAACCGATAGCTAACTGGAATTTATCTGCAGTATCGCCGGCGTAGTCTACACGGATACCGAAAGTTTGGTTGGTAGCAAAGCTTAAGTTAGGGTAAAAGCTAAGTACACCGTAGTTGCCGCCACCTGCAAGAGATGCGTTGGTTACAATTACAGTATCCCACAGTACAAGAGAAGAAGTGTTAAGCGCACCAGTAGGAGTACCAACACCAGTAGCAGTTAAACCTGTTCTGTTGAACACGGTAACAGTTACTGTATCGTTAGTAGCGCTTACGTTTTCGTGAGCTACCAGCATATCGAAGCTATCCAGCACGAAAGATGCCTGAGAGCGAGGGATGAACAATTGGTTGTCGTTAGCATCTAAATACAACAGTGTATCATAGATTACCGCTGCAAACTTCATAGTTAATACATCGGTTGGTTTGTATCTTGCGTTGATATCCCATGCGTATACAGAGTAGTCGCCACCGCTGGTGCCGGTGTAAGCATCATCCACTGCATCGTAATCCAATGCGATTACTTCGGTAGAAGCACGGCTTGTGCCTTTATTAAGAACCTTCTTTTGAACTTGAATTGGTTGCTTATGCGAAGTAGGAGTGCCTTCACTCGTTCTTGCGTTTGGATTGGTCTGCGCATTTGTGGTTAAAGACAAAGCAACAAAACCGACAAGCAGTGTAAAAAACTTTTTCATAATTGCCGTTTTGATTTTTGTTTAATAATTAATTGTTAGGTAAAAGTAATCCTGTTTTTTTAATAGGGTGGCAAATGAACATAAAAAACTGGGAGAATCAAAAAAAATGACAGATTTATGACAAAAGGCAGGAAGGGGAAAACAGCTATAGGTGCCATTGTTGTATCATAGACCATTTTTTGCTGTTAAACGCTGCACCTACTTTAACAAAAAAATAACATTTGCACTTGTGGTACAAGGCTTTATGGGCCTTACACCTCCGTAGAATCTGCCAGGTAGAAACAAGTGCGGCAGCGGGGTTCGTAGCTATCTTTTTCGCCCAATAGTATTTTGCTTTTGCCGGCAGCTTTGCGGTACGAAAAATGCGCAATATCGCCGCACTGCATACAAATGGCGTGCACCTTGGTTATATAATCGGCTATGGATAGCAAATGGGGCATGGGGCCAAAGGGCTTACCCTCAAAATCCATATCCAGGCCGGCAATTATAACGCGGGCGCCTTTGCGGGCCAGTTGCTCGCACACCGCAGGCAACTCCATATCCATAAACTGGGCCTCATCTATACCTACTACCTCGGTACCTTCGGCCATAAGCAGTATATTTTGCGAATGGGTAATGGGGGTAGAGCGTATAACATTGGCATCGTGCGATACCACGTTTGTCTCATCGTAGCGGGTATCTATACCGGGTTTAAATATCTCTACCTTGCGGTTGGCTATCTGGGCGCGCTTAAGGCGGCGTATAAGTTCTTCGGTTTTGCCGCTAAACATAGAGCCACACACCACTTCTATCCATCCTTTTTTATCTTTTCCGTGTAGCGGTTCTATAAACATCGGGCAATACTATTAATAGTGGGTTAGTGATTATTACAGGTTACAAGAGCAATAATTTTGTTTAAAACTCATTTAATACAGGGTGGGGATTTTCTACTCCTTTGCTGCATAAATACGTTTTATGAAAGTGTCAAAAATATCTGAAT
>DATGWP010000180.1:0-4400 GCA_035299425.1 Chitinophagales bacterium
ATGCTACCACGCCGCCTGGTTTAGTAACGCGGTATAGCTGCCTGAACACGCCGCGCATCTTTTCGGCCCAATCATCTACTGTGCGGCTCATGGTTATGTTGCGCTCTATGGGTGCCATATCTATATTGTTGAACCAGCAGCGCATCCAGTTATCTATGGCGTATTGCACTATATCTAAAAACGGGGGCGAGGTTACGGTAAGGCTTACCGAGCCACTTTTGATAGCCCGTGTGGCCCCTGCATCGCAGTTAAGGTATTTGGCCTTGATGCCTGCCCCGGTGTCGGGCAGGGTATCGCGCAGCAGTATGCGCGATTTTGTAAACATCAGCTTTTTAGTATCGCGGTAGTCGGGCTTTTGCCCGCGGGCCTTGTTTACTTTTATCTGCCGCTCCTGCGACATAGCCTGGTTGGGCGGCAGCGAGTACACCGAAAAGAAACCCTTGCTATGGCCGGTAAGCCTGTTGGTGGCTACCATGCGTATCCAGCGGTCGGTGTTGTCTTCTTTGCCGGTGTGCAGGCGCTCCATCAGGTAATTGCGCAGCGATACAATTTCGGAGAGGGTGTTCTTCTCGAAAAACATAGAGAGGTCGATCTCGGCGTTTTGTTTGGGGATATAAGGAATATCCTGCAGCCGTTCTTTAACCTGCTGCAAAGTGGGCGGGGCTATGCGCGGGCGGGTGAAGATGAGGCTAAGCGGGTTGACATCGTTGGCCACCATGTGGCGGCCCAGCAGAGCGGCCTCTACCGTGGTGGTGCCGCGGCCATTGAAGGGGTCGTAGACCACATCCCCAGGTTGGGTAAAGCGCTCGATGAAAAAACGGGGCAGCTCGGGCTTGAAACATGCGCGGTACGATATCTCGTGTATGGCATTGGCCTGGCGCTTTTTGGCGGTCCAAAACTCATTGACAAACACGGGCACTTTGTGCCCGGCTATCAGTTGTGTGGTGCGCAGTGTTGGCACACTTTTAGCATTAAAGCGAAAACCTTTCAGCAAGGTGTGTAATTGCTTTTTGCCTGTTACTGCTTTTGCTGCCATGGTGATGAACTATAATTTATTAACCTATTTAAAACCTTCAAACCTCTCTGTTATTAACCGCGCTATGTACTATGAATTGCTTTATTACTTTTGCCGCTTCGTTAACTTTTTTACTCAATGGCGACAATAAACAATTTGGTTAAATTCGCGGCTAAATTTTTAAACATGGCAAAGCAAAAAGGGAAAGACACCAAGAAGGCGGCAAAGCCCGCAAAAACAAAGAGCAAACCGGTAGCAAAGAAGGCAGCCAAGCCTGCTAAGAAAGCTGCACCTACCCCTAAAAAGGCAGTGAAGCCGGTAGCCAAGAAAGCTAAACCAGTGGCGAAACCAGCAGCTAAAAAAGCCGTGAAGGCTGTAAAGGCAAAACCGGTAGCCAAGAAAAAAGCAACGGCCAAGCCAGTAGCTAAAAAGGTAGCCCCTAAAGCCAAGCCAGTGGTTAAAAAAGCTGCCCCTGTAGCCAAGCCGGTAGTGAAGAAAGAAGCACCTGTAGTGGTGGCTGCTGCCAAGCCGGTAAAACCAGTGAAGCCGAAAAAAGAAGAAGTGAAACGTATTTTGAAAGACGACGTAAAACCATTTGTAAAACAACTTTATAAACCGCAGGTAACGCCGGCGCCTGAACAAAAGCCAGCAAAACGAGCAACTATGAAAGAAGATCTTAATCTGCGCTACAGTGACAAAGAATTGAAAGAATTTAAAGACCTGATTGACGGTAAACTAGCATCGGCCCGCGAAGAACTTAAAAACCTGAAGGAGGCATTGGAAAACCATACCGACAGCCAGGCAGGCAACAAAGCCTGGAACATGGAAGAAGGTACCGATAGCTCGGAAATGGAATACCTGATGAACCAGATAAGCCGCCAGCACCAGTACATCCGCAACCTGGAGCTTGCCCTGGTACGTATAGAAAACAAAACGTATGGCATATGCCGCGTAACGGGTAAACTGATACCTAAAGAAAGATTACGTATAGTGCCTCACGCTACCCTAAGCCTGGAAGCCAAGAACAACCGTAAGGCCGATGACAGCAACCCGGATGCAGTAGTAACTGCCGCCCCGCCAACTGACTTTGCCGAAGGGTTTGAAGATTAAAACCTAAATCTCTGCCACACGGCGGAGACTTAAATACAAAATGCAAACAGCCCCGTAGAAATACGGGGCTGTTTGCGTTTAAAAAACACTGATTTTCAGTGAGGTAAAAATAAATACCAAATATTTTAGTATTATAATTAGCATTTTTAAAATAAGTTTTACAGCTTTGCATCCTAAAATCAAACACTATGAGCAAAGTAATTTATCAGACGACTAACAGAAGCAAAGCGCTTGAATTGAAACTGGAGCAGGAAGCTCTTAATCAGTACCATATCTTACTAACGGGCATTACGGTTAATGTGGCTAACTGTGTAGGCGGGCGCTGTGGCGATACCTCGTTTTCGGACTCTACTACTTACATAGCACAGACTTTTCCGGACCTGAACCTGGCTACACAGGTGTATAATAATTACAAGAATTTGTACCTGGATTAAGAACCTTACCCCGCTGCCTTTGGCATCTCCCCTCTCCTAAAGGAGAAGGGAGAACGACCAGGCAAAATGTGTTTAGAAAATATGAAGGTTACGGCCAAAAGAGATTTACAAAAAATAATTAAAGAGTATAAGGCTGTTGGATGCTGGCTTATATATACGAGGACAGGCAATTGCCTGTCCTCTTTTTTATCAACAGGGTTCACTTGTTGATTTCTCTCTCATTTCTACATTCGCGCGACGTTAACTTAGCACGGCCCCTAAAATCCCCGGGGGAAACCAGAAAGGAAAATACAAGGGGAGAGCATTTTAAACCACTAAACATCTTTCGTTGCGCTGAGCAGTGAAATTATAATACCTGATTATGGCAAAAGAAATAGTAGAAGCAAGATATACCGAAGACGAGGTAAAAACCCTTGACTGGCTGGAGCACATACGTATACGCCCCGGTATGTATATTGGTAAAACCGGCGATGGCAGCAGTATGGATGACGGTATCTACATTCTATTAAAAGAAGTGATAGATAACTGTATAGATGAATACCAGATGGGCTACGGCAAAAAGGTAGACATAACCGTAACCAAAGAGAAAGTAACCGTGCGTGATTATGGCCGCGGTATACCGCTGGGTAAACTGGTAGACTGCGTAAGCCAGATAAACACCGGAGCCAAATACGACAGCAAAGCGTTTAAAAAATCGGTGGGTTTGAACGGGGTAGGTACCAAGGCGGTAAACGCCCTTAGTATTTATTTTAAGGCATCAGCCGTGCGGGAGGGGCAGAAAAAAACTGCGGAGTTTGAATGCGGTAAGCTGACCAAAGAAAGCAAGCTGGAAAAAACGGATGAGCCAAATGGAACTTACATCGAATTTTTGCCCGATAACAAGATATTTAAAAACTACCACTACCTGCACGAGTATGTGGAAACGATGATTCAGAACTATACGTACCTGAACACCGGTTTGGCGTTTTACTACAACGGCAATAAGTATGTGAGCCAAAAAGGTTTGTTTGACCTGCTTACAAACAAAAAGCAGAATGCCGAACTGATATACCCTATTATACACGTGGTAGGAGAAGATATTGAGTTTGCACTAACGCACAACCACCAGTATGGCGAGGAGTTTTACAGCTTTGTAAACGGGCAATACACCGTGCAGGGCGGAACGCACTTACTGGCCTACCGCGAAGCGATTGTGAAAACCGTACGCGATTTTTATAAGAAGGATTTTGATGCTGTAGATATACGCGAGGCTATAGTAGGTGCGGTATCGGTGCGGATACAGGAGCCGGTATTTGAGAGCCAGACCAAGACCAAACTGGGTACTGATAAACTGCATGGTGAAGAAAAAACCATGAAGCAGTTTTTGCTGGAGTTTGTAAAGGAACACCTGGATAATTACCTGCACAAAAATCCGCAGACTGCCGAGGCGCTGCTTAAGCGTATTTTGCAAAGCGAACGCGAGCGCAAAGAGATAGCGGGCATTAAAAAGCTGGCCAACGAGCGTGCCAAGAAGGCCAACATACACAACAAAAAGCTACGCGATTGCCGGGTACACTTTAACGATGAGAAGGCTGCCGACCGCTTGCTTACCACCCTGTTTATTACCGAGGGTGATTCGGCGAGTGGTTCCATAACCAAGAGCCGCAACCCCGATTTGCAGGGGGTATTCAGCTTGCGCGGTAAGCCGCTTAACTGCTATGGCATGACTAAGAAAGTGGTGTATGAGAACGAAGAGTTTAACCTGCTGCAACATGCGCTAAACATAGAAGACAGCATAGATAACCTGCGCTACAATAACATTGTAGTGGCTACCGATGCCGATGTGGATGGTATGCACATAC